>JBBSOT010000470.1:0-4090 GCA_038259455.1 Hyphomicrobiales bacterium
AAGGCGGCTTCGGCGCGGGCGACCGCGGCCGCCGGCACCGGCTCTCCCAGCAGGAAGCGGGTGAGCTTGGTGCAAAGGAAGCGCGCGGTTGCGGGATGTGCGGCCAGCGCATCGAGCACCGCCCGGCCATGGGCCATCGCCGAGGAGAACGGGTCCAGGTCCTGGCCCAGGAACCGCTTCTGGTAGGGGTCGTGCCAGCCGGCGACATAGGTGAACTCACCGGTGCGCGGCAATGTCCGGGAGCCGTCGAAGGCCTGGCCGCTCGCCACGCTCCAGCCGGTCAGCGCGCGGGCGGCTTCCCAGACATCGGCATCGACATAGAAGGCGGGCCTGTCGTCCGGCAGCTTCGGCACATCCCGCCCGCTGCGCGCGCCGCCCCGGTAGGCGGCCTGGCCCAGGGTGTGCAGTTCGAGCAATTCGCGGGCGAAATTCTCGTTCGGTGCGCCGGCGCGGGAGCTCTGGTTGTTAAGGTAGAACAGCATCGCAGGGCTGGTCGCCATCGCCTCCAGCAGATCGCGGAAGCGACCCAGGGCATGGGCGCGGATGCGCCGGTCATGTTCCGGCAGTGAAACCGCGACGCGGCGGCCAGCCTGGAAGGCCACGTTGAAGTGGTCGTGCCAGAACTCGACCAACCGCTCACGCAGCTGCGCCTCCGCCGCCACCTTGCGCAGCACCGTCACCAGGGTGAGTTCCAGTCGCGGGCGATCCCGCTCGGCGACCGGGGCGCGGTAGCCAGGACGCTCTTCAGCCAGCCACCAGCGCTCGGCCTGGGACTGTCTCAGGGTTGTCGGCGGGCGCCGCTCGTCGGTGATCTGCTCGCCCGGCCCGGCGGCATAGTGGATTGGGATCAGTAGCGCATCGATCCGCTGTTCCAGTGCCGGCTCGACGACAGGCAGCGCCAACTGGCGATCGAGCCAAGTGTCCAGGCCGGTATGAATTAGTACTTCGGCCTCCCCGGGGCGGGCGCCATAGGCGGCACGGGCAAGGAATCGGTGCGCGATACCGAGGTCGTTCAGGCTGGCGGCGGTCATGGCCGGTAATGCACTCCAGGCGCGGCTTTTGAACGAACCGACGCCCTGCGGCGAACGCCGTGGTCTGCGCGCCGTGCGGGTTCGGTGAAGTCATGTATCATCTTGGATTTAGGTTATACACCTCTGCGGTCTACACGGTCTCGGCAAATCAACCGAAGGGGTGTGCTTCGGCATAAGCCTGGGCGGGTCTCGCCCCTTGGCTTGCGTCGCTGCCCTCCGCGGACAGCGCTTCTGCAAAGTAATTTATCTAGAATCGATATTATTGCGTATTAATAAGTAAATAGATGCCCTGCTGAACATCCGTCTTACTGAGTAGCAATCCAACCTTAACGTGATGTTGCGCAATCGATTGCGCCCATTGGATGCGTAGTTGCGCTCTTTCTGGGGGAACGCCTCACAATGTGAGTGCCAGACCGGCTCCGACAGCCTTGATGTGTCCAAATGTCACTTCTCACTAGCCAAAAGACCGATCATCCTTTGGTGCGCCAGATGGTTTGGCTGCTGGTGACGGCTTCAAAGACTGCGCGAACGGCAGTCTTTGCGTGGCTGCCGTAGGACTATCCTTGTGGGCTTGGGCCGCGGCGATTCCCAACCTGCCGCTTGGCGTAAAAAAGAACATAGAGGAGAGCAACGCCATGACGCCGCACAAAAGCGACTTGTCGCGGGTCTTGAACATCCTGCTCATTGACGATCTTCCAGTTCGTCGCAGCGGAGTTGCTCGCCTGATCGAAGGATGGGCACAGGAGGACGGGCTTGCGATCCGCACTTCAGACTTTACAGTACCGACCAATGACCCTGACTACGACTTCGACCTTGCGCTGCTCAGCATTGGCGGTACAGACGCTTCATCGCCAAAGGTACAGGCGCTGATTGCCCAGTGCTGCGGCTGCGCGCACGAGCGGCCCGTTGCCGTACTGTCGGATCGTGACGAGGCTAGCGATGTCGTGGCAGCGATCAGGGCTGGCGTAAAAGGCTTCATCTCGACGCGAATAGAGCCGCAGGTGATGTTCCGCGCTCTTAAATTCATCGCCTGTGGCGGCGTGTTTTTCCCACCTGAAGCGCTGCTCGACCACGACACGGCGGAACTGGAGAATGAAGACGACGGTGGAACAGACGCTTCAACCTGCCATGCAGCGGCGGGAGGTATGTTAACAACGCGCCAGACCGACGTCCTGCACCTGCTTCGGTTGGGCCAGTCGAACAAATACATCGCGCGTGAGTTGCATATGCGGGAGTCAACCGTGAAGGTGCATGTGCGCCAGATCATGCGGAAGCTTGGCGCCGCAAACCGTACTCAGGCTGCGTTGTTCGCGCGACAGATGGAAGTCCCGGCATCCAATGTGCCTCAAGTTGTCAATGCCTGATGAGCTGCGTTTAACGCATTAAATTCTACTACTTTAGATGTATCGAATGAGCGGAGCACTCAACGAACAAATTGAATTCTCATAAATCTACGTCTTTCGCTGGGTACAACTAATACGTCTGAACGCGTTGTATAGAGCCGGCAATAAACGCTATTCTGCAAAAGGAAATGTATTCAGGCGTAATCAGTTTAAAAATATGCCTGGATGCAGAACAGGTCAGCTCCCAGGGCAACTATCGCCCCGCGGCAAGGCCGGGAGGCCAGCGGTGCAACACGCATTGGCGGAAGAAAATCGGACGGAAGTGCTGGTGATAGACGCCCACGTCTTACGCCGCGCCAGCCTGATGGGATTGCTTGAACCCTGGGCGATAGCCAACCGTGTCGTCCTGGTGCCACTATCGCCGGAGGCGCTGCGCGCCAACGACCAGACAACGGTGCGCGCAGCACTCGGAGTGCTCAGCCTGGGTGGCACGTTGATAACCGAAGCCTTTGCCTCGGGCTGGCTGCCGGACACGATGCAGGCGCTTTCGCAGGTGCCCACTGCAATCCTCTCGGATCACGAGCAGGTCGAGGAGGTGGTGTCGGCACTTCGGGCAGGCGCGCGAGGCTTCATCCCAACCACCATGGAGCCCACCATCGCCTTGCAGGCGCTGACCTTCATCATGGGCGGAGGCTCGTTCTTTCCACCCGGAGCACTGCTTCGGCGGGATGAAATGCGTAACCATCGCAACATCCAGTTGGCGCGACGAGAGCGGTCCGGCGACCCGCGGCTCGATGCGCTGCCGCTCACGACACGACAGCGCGCCGTGCTGCTGCATCTGCAGGATGGCCAGTCGAACAAGGCAATTGCCCGTATCCTTAACATGCGCGAATCAACGGTGAAGGTGCATGTCGGCCAGATCATCCGCAAGCTTGGTGTCACCAATCGCACCCAGGTGGCGCTTACCGTGATGACCGACACCGGACCAGGAACCACGGACACGACGCCCGCGGCAATTCCACTGGTGGTATCCGAGCCTGCAGCGTCGCCACATTTGGATGGCCTGAAGCAAATGCCGATCCCGATCGCCTTCATCGGCCGTCGCTAGGATGCGGCCGACCAGGTCGGGGGGCACCTGATGGAACGTCTTCCCGTGGAATGGAAAGCTCTCCTTGATGGCTTTGATTGGCCGGCCCTTGCTTCGGTCTGGGCCTATCCGGCAGCTTGTGCCGTGACAGGCTGCCTGGCGTTGCTGACCCGATCCCGCATGGTCCTGCTGCTTGTCGCGGCTTTGCTCCTGGCCGGCTTTGCACCATTCGGCGGGCCGCTGCTGCAGGGGCTGGTCCTGGTGCTGAGCGCGGTCGTCGTGTCACAAGGAATCGTCGATCTCCGGCACCGCAGGATGATGACGCAAGTCCTGGACGCGATAGCAGCCCAGGACGCAAGGCTGGATGCATTCATGGCCGCAATCGACCGCCGCAACACACTGCTCGATCGTCGCGCCATCGCCGCCAGCCAGGTACCCCCAGAGCGCGTCGAGGCCGAGCCTGAAATTTCCTGATCGGCCACAGCCAGGTCAGACTTCGCGGAAGCTGCGCCGGAAGGCGTCGCGCAGGGGCTCCAGCAGGTAGCCGACCATGGTCCGCTCCCGCCGCACGACGAGCACCTCGGCGGGCATGCCCGGAACCAGTTCGATCGCCTGACCGAGTTGTGCCA
>JBBSOT010000471.1:0-4088 GCA_038259455.1 Hyphomicrobiales bacterium
CGATTGACGAAAATGCGGTGTGTGGGCTCAGCGTTTGCATATGTCCACTTTTCAAAATTCAGTTCGCCCGTCGCAAACCGTGGGAGCGGATCATCCAATTCCCACATGACTGGCGCAATAGCAGCCCCGCCGCCCCCTCCGATCGGTCTGGCTATCGTGCCGACCGCACCCAGCGCAAATTCCGTGGCAAGCATTTCGGCCTGCACGCGCACCAGATCCCGAGCAGCACCGGCCTCGTCTTCGCCGTCGGGACCGTTAAAAATTTCGATCAGCTCATATTTCGCAAAGCCAGTCCGGGCAAGAACGAGTTGAGCGAAGGCTTCGACAAGCGAATAGCCAGCGGCTGATACGACGGTTTCTCGCTCGGAATATTTCGCCCATGGCGCAGTCATTATGGATCCTCTGTCCCCCGTCAGCGCCTTTGGCACAGATTTGAGGTTGTAAATTAAGGAGGGTTTGGGCTTCGTCGTAGTTACGAAGGAACGAAGATGAAGCCCAAACCCTCCTTGAAAAAGTCGCCGGTAAAGGCCCCTGCTGAGCGGGTGGTGAAGGATATCCGGCGGCAGACCCGTCGCCATTTCTCGGCCGAAGACAAGATCAGGATCGTGCTGGACGGCCTGCGCGGTGATGACAGCATTGCCGAGCTGTGCCGCCGCGAGGGCATAGCGCAGAGCCTCTATTACGTGTGGTCCAAGGAGTTCATGGAAGCTGGCAAGCGCCGTCTGGCGGGCGATACAGCTCGTGCTGCGACCACCGATGAGGTGAGGGATTTGCGCCGCGAAGCCAGCGCGCTGAAGGAATGCGTCGCCGACCTGACCCTTGAGAACCGTCTGCTTAAAAAAAGCATGATCGCGGATGGGGGCGACGACGAATGAGGTATCCTGCATCCGAGAAGCTCGAGATCATCAGGATCGTCGAGCAGTCGCACCTGCCCGCCAAGCACACGCTGGACCAACTCGGCATTGCCCGTCGGACGTTCTACCGCTGGTATGATCGCTTCCTCGAAGGCGGCCCGGAGGCGCTGGCCGATCGGCCTTCGGCGCCGAGCCGGGTGTGGAACCGCATCCCGCCTGACATCCATGACCAGATCATCGAACTGGCGCTGGAACAGTCCGAGCTGTCACCGCGCGAACTGGCGGTGAGGTTTACCGACGAGAAGCGCTACTTCGTGTCCGAAGCCACGGTTTACCGTTTGCTGAAGGCCCATGATCTGATCACCAGCCCGGCTTACGTCGTGATCAAAGCGGCGGATCGCTTCCACACCCAGACCACCCGGATCAACGAGATGTGGCAGACCGACTTTACCTACTTCAAGATTATCGGCTGGGGCTGGATGTACCTGTCGACCGTGCTCGACGACTTCTCGCGCTACATCATCGCATGGAAGCTGTGCACCAACATGCGGGCCGAGGACGTCACCGACACGCTGGACATGGCGCTCGCGGCGTCAGGCTGCGATAGCGCCACCGTGCAGCACAAGCCCAGGCTGCTTAGCGACAACGGTCCCAGCTACATCGCGGGCGAACTGGCGGAATATATCGAGGCCCGGAAGATGAGCCATGTGCGCGGCGCCCCGATGCATCCCCAGACCCAGGGCAAGATCGAGCGCTGGCACCAAACCCTGAAAAACCGCATCCTGCTGGAAAACTACTTCCTGCCCGGCGACCTTGAGGCCAAGATCGAGGCGTTCGTCGAGCACTATAACCACCAGCGCTACCATGAGAGCCTGAACAACGTGACACCCGCCGACGCCTACTTCGGCAGGGCGCGAGCCATCATCAAACAGCGTGAAAGGATCAAGCGAAAAACCATCGAATATCGGCGCTTGCAACACCGCAGGCGCGACGCTTAATATCAAACCCAAGACGAGGCCGACGCTCCGCTAATCTACGCCGCAATCTGCGCCAAATGTTCTGACGACGGACACATTACGAGACCAACTGCATGTCGGCGAAGCCATGCGCGAGTTTCAGGCAGGCTGATATGATAACCGATGTAGCGAGGATCGGCTCGATCCAGATTGGGCTGCGCCAAGAGGCACCCAGTGCCACAAAGCCAACCTTCCTCGCGGTTGGTGGCTACAGCACACTTATCAACTTCGCCTCTCCGAGAGAAAATGATGTCACCGGGCTTCACGCGATGGCGAATTAGCCGAGTTGCATCTCCCTCCGAGATGTACGCGATGCCGTCCGTTACCATCCGCCCATCTTGGATATTTGTTGGCATTATAACCGGTACGCCAGATTCAATGTAATCAGATCGATGAAGTTGGCTCCCAAATGGTCCGGTCTGGATGCGCCCTCCATTACCGTCACAAAGCGCACCTAGAGTGGCTTCGCTCCACTCCCCCATCACGCGACCCCATCCATAAACAGGCCAACCAGCCGGTGGTTGATGTAATAGCTGTTGCGCCCCACGCGGCGCTTGTTGAGCAGGCCGCTTTCCGCCAGCTCGTCCAGATATTTGGTGGCGGTGGGCCGGGAAACGCCCAGTTCCTCCTGCACATAATCGATCCGCGTATACGGATGGCGGAACAGGTTGTTGAGCAGGTCCTGCGTGTAGATTTTGCCGTGCTCGGTGCGCAGCTTGATCTTGTACTCCGCCATCAGCGCGCGCATCGCCTCGATCAGCCTGAGCGTTTCCTTCGACGTTTCGGTTACGCCGCGCAGGATATACAGCAGCCAGGCCTCCCAGTCTTCCGCCCTGCCCTGCCCGTCACGCACCGCTTGCAGCAGTCGGTAATATTCGCCCTTGCTGCCGGTGATAAAGCGGCTGAGGTACAATATCGGTATTTCCAACAGATTGGTGCGCGTGAGATACAGCACGTTGATGATACGGCCCAGCCTGCCGTTGCCATCCGGGAAGGGGTGGATGCTTTCGAACTGGTGGTGGATGATCGCCATCTTGACCAGCGGGTCCAGATCGCTGTGACCTTGCCCATCATCGGCATCATCGTTGATGAACGTTTCCAGCGCCGCCATGTGATCCCGCACCGCCTGCCCGTCCTGCGGCGGCACATAGACGGTAGCGCCTGTCTGGTCGTTTTTCAGCGCGGTGCCGGGCGTTGAGCGGAAACCGCCCTCGGTGCGCTTCAATATCTGGAACATCGCGATGATCATGTTGTTGGTTAGCAGGCCGTCCAGCCTGCGCTGCTCCATGAACCCGTGCCGCAACGCATCAGCATAAAGCGCCACCTCCTTCGCCGCCGGGGATGCCGGGTTCTCGGGAAAGGCATTGGCCTGAAACAGCTCGTCCTGTGTCGTGACGATATTCTCGACCTCCGAACTCGCCTTTGCTTCCTGCAAGGCAAGCGTATCGATCAGGATGCCCTGGTTGGGCATGGTGGCGGCCCTGCCCTTTAGCTCCGCAAGATGCCGATGCGCCTGCGTCAGCGCGCGCAGCACCGCAGGGGTCTCAATCGCCCCCGGTGGCGGCAATGCCGGTATCGCATAAGTGGCTTTCAGCACGCAGGTTCTGCCCCAAAAAACTTTTCGCGGATTTCTTTGCATATCGCTTTCCACGTGTAAAGAAAATCGCGTTTTCTTTACACGTGGAAAGCATGTGGCAAAATTCTTGGTCTAATCGGTGGGCACCATCACACCTGCCAGCGTCTGCCGGATCACCTCGGTCAGCCGCGCGCTTTCGGTGAATTGTTCTTCCAGCGTGGCTTGCAAGGCTGCGAACCGTTCCGGGAAGGCAATCCCGTCATCCTCTACCTCTTCCGATCCGACATAACGCCCCGGTGTCAGCACATACCCGTGCCCCGCGATCTCATCATGCTTGGCGGCGCAGGCAAAGCCGGGGACCGGATCGAACCCCTCCCCTTCGCGCCAGGCGTGATAGGTATCGGCGATCTTGCGAATGTCGTCATCGCCCAGTTCACGCCGGGTGCGGTCGACCATATGGCCCAGCTTGCGCGCATCGATGAACAGGATTTCACCGCGCCGGTCGCGCAGCTTCTTGTCACGCGCAACGCCGTTGGATTTGTCCTTGGCCAGGAACCAGATGCACACCGGGATCTGGGTGGAATAGAACAGCTGGCCCGGCATCGCGATCATGCAGTCGATCACGTCGCCATCCACCATCGC
>JBBSOT010000472.1:0-4053 GCA_038259455.1 Hyphomicrobiales bacterium
ACTTCCCCTTGCAGCGCACACGCAGCGAAAAATTATGAGGGACTTCCTGACCATTCGATGGCGCTGCCACCATAGTTGAAGAAGCCAATTGCTTGCAGCGGCGTAAGGGAATCCAGAACATCAAGCAGCATTGCGGCCGACTGCTCCGGCTTCAGCCGTTCACGGCGGCCGGCAAAGGCGTCCGACAGGCGCGTTTCAACCGTTCCTGGATGCAGAGCGGCAAGCACAGTCTGGGGACGATTTCGCGCTATCTCAATGGCGGCCGTCTTCACAATCTGGTTGTGCGCCGCCTTGGCGGCGCGATAGGATATCCAGCCCCCGAGCCCATTGTCGCCGATCGAGCCGACACGCGCGGAAAGCGTGCCAAACAGGCCGCGCCGACCCTTAGGCAGAAGCATGGCGAAATGCTTGATCAGTAATGCAGGGCCGATCGCGTTGACCCGAAACTGTCTGGCCATCGCTTCAGGGTCGAGCGCCCGAATGCTCTTTTCGGGTCCGGCGCCGTCAATGACCAGCGCACCGGTCGCGTTGAAGATGAGATCAACCTCACCGTACTGTTCCGCAATTCGCGCTGCTGCGGCAGCAACAGAGGCCTCGTCACAAATATCGAATGACGCGTTTTCTCCGCGCGAAAGTCGCAGTACTCTGGCGCAGGCGGGATCCAGTTCAACAAGGCTCGCAATCGCCGAGCCGACGCCCCCCGAGGCGCCGATGACGATCGCGGTATAACCAGTCCGGAGGGACGCCAGAGTGTGCATGAAAAGTGTAACCGATCAGAGGTGGACTTCCAAAACATAGGGGCGTCGCGGAGATATACCAAAGGTTGGTTGCTCGGCCCGAAAACCGAGCGCCGGCTTACCAGTGCCGCGTTCCGGGCGCTCCCTTGATCTGTCCGTACAGATTGGGCGTTGTCCATCCGCCGTAAAAATCGCCTGGTTGCGGGACGACGCGCAGATCGCCGACCCAGGCTCCATCCATCAGTCCGGCATAGAAGGCCAAATGGCCTGCAAGAGGGGCAAACCGGTCGGTAGGGTGGTCATATGACCAGGCTGCGCGCGGGGCTGTCGCAGCGCCCGCGATCACGTCGAAATAGCGCGCCACGCCTTTCCATTCGCAAAAGCTGGTGCCTTGTACCGGGCGCATGATGGCGCGGATGTCTTCAGGCGGCAGGTAGTAAGTTGGCGCGTGGTGTGTCTCCAGCACCCGCAATGCGCGGGTCGTTTCGGCGACAAGGATACCACCAAGACGGATTGTGATGCGCTGCGGCACCGCCTCCAGCGCGGGCGGGCGGGGGTAGGACTGGACGTTTTCGCGCGGCATGTCGGTCATGTGACGCCCTCAATCGCAAACCAGGCAAGCAGCTAACAGGTCTCTCATATGGATCGGAATGATCGCCACCGACAGCAGCTATCGTGACGCGCGCTGCCGGCGCAGGTGCCAGTGGTAGATGACAGGTGCCAAAGCATAGTCATAGATCGCCGAGGCGACCTCTTTGACCCCAGGCAAGCCCACGACTTTGCCCAGCCATGAGTACTTTGGCATTTGCGACCAAAGCACCAAAAATGCGGGAATACCCGATGTCATCGCGCCGTCATGCAACACATAAAGCCGTCGCGCTGCCGTGTCGGCATCAAGCCCCCACCGCGCCCGCGCGTCCGAGTTCAGGTCATCGAATCGGATCGGTAAATCATTGTCGCCCGAGTATTGCGCGTAATGCTGTATCTCGAAATTACAGACCGGGCAGTTGGCATTGTAGAGAACTGATGTCGTCGGTTCTTTCCTCATAAGCATTAAGTGCGCCTATCGGGCCAGAACTCCAAGAGGCTCATTGTCGCAGAGCCACGACGAGCTGTTCATGCTCGACGCAGGATAGGCTCCGATGGCGGCATGCTCATCCGTCTGTCAAAACCTGATTGTGGTCAAAGCAACGGTTCCGTCCCACGGGACCTCTATTAACCAACTGGCGTCTGCGGGCGGTACGGCTTGTGCCGCCAGCCCTTGATGTCCGAGTACCGCAACGACGGAACGCAACGCCTCGCACGTCCGGTAAGCCGGACCGGTCTCGCCTGTGTACTCGCCATTCAGCTTTTCTCGGCTGCCTGCTTGTCTGATGGCGAAGGTCTTGTGCCATGACTGGATGCCCCCGCGACGAGAAGCCTCTGCATACATCTTTGCCTTGCACGGCGCCTCTACTATTGACGCTTGATCAGGTCTCCGAGCAGAGGGCTCGGGAAGCGACGTTTCTGAGTGATCGCGTAGAAGGTCTCGCTAAGGTTCGCGATCGGGCACACTTCCACCAATTCGCCCGTGGCAAGCTCGTCACGCACGACGATGGACGGCACCAGCGTTAGTCCATCGCTCTCTCGAGCAAGCAGACGCAGCATGGCCATATCGTCGACCTCGGCCAGGATAATCGGTCGGATGTCCGCGAGCTCCAGCAGCCGGTCGAACGTCACGCGGATGTCGCTATCGAGGCTGGGCAGCAGGATCGGTTCAGTCCGAAGATCTTGTGGGAACCGAAAATTAGCGCGCCTAGCGTTCGGCCGGCCGACCAGCGCTACGGGTTGCTGGTCAAGCAGATGGCTGCGAACGCTTGCCCGCGCATCGTCCTTGGGAGCGCTGTTGGCCAGTACGACGTCAAGACGATGCGCCTCGAGTTCCGCGAGCAGGTCTCGGATTGTCCCAGACCGTACAATGAGTTCGACGTCGTCACGGCCAACCAAGGGCCTGAGGAACTCGAGCTGAAAGTTGCGGGAAAGGGTTGTCAGCGCTCCGACCCGCAACACCTGCCGGCGATCGAGAGGCCGGCCCTGCATGGTACTGACTAGCTCGTCGCCCGCCTGGAAAACTGTGTCGGCATAGTCCAGAGCAATCCGCCCTGCCTCGGTCAGAACCAGCCGCTTTCCGGCTCGCTCGAAGAGCGGATGACCTAGCTGGAGTTCAAGCTTTCCCAACTGAACCGAGAGCGCTGACTGCGACAGGTTGAGCCGATCGGCGGCGCGAGTCAGACTTCCCTCATGAGCGATAGCCCAGAAATAGCGAAGGTGGTGGTAGTTCAGCGAGGCCATATTGATGATTTACCAGACAGAACGATATGATACAATATTTGCAATATTCCAAAGCTTTCGAAACTGCTACTTCAAGGTAGGCCAATCGAGCTTGTGCCCCCACAGCATTGGCTCAACATTCGCCATCGCCGCAGAACGGAAATCAAGCCGAAGCGCAATGGGATCCTAAATGAACCGTACCCTCCGAGGGCTTCTGCTGGATTTCGATGGCACCATCGCGGAGACGGAACGGTTCGGCCAGCGTGTTGCTTACAACCACGCCTTCACGGAGTTGGGGCTCGACTGGCATTGGGACGAGGCAATGTACGGCGAGCTACTCAATGTGGCTGGTGGCAAGGAGCGTCTGCGATACTATCTCGAACGATATCGCCCGGAACTGCTTGATCAGGTCATCGCGTCCGGGCTGATCGTCAAGGTTCACGAAGCCAAGATCCGCCATTTTGCAAGGATCGCGCCGACCATACCGTTGCGACCGGGAGTTTTGCGGCTGGTTACCGAGGCTCATGCGGCAGGCATAGTGATCGCGGTCGCTACAACGGCATCGAAGGCGGGCGTTGAGGCTCTGTTGAGCCAGAACCAGACCCTGTCCTCCATGATAAATCTGATTGCCGCAAACGAGGCGGTTGAGCGCAAAAAGCCCGCGCCCGACGTTTATGACTGGACTCTCGACAGGCTGAAGCTGAAACCGTTGGACTGCATCGCGATCGAGGATTCGAATGTCGGGCTTCGAGCGGCTCTGGCCGCATATCTGCCCACAATCGTGACGTTGAGCGATTACACTCAATCGGATGATTTTGCAGGGGCAAGTGCCATATTGACCGATCTGGGCGAACCGGATGAGCTGGCCCAATCGCTTAGTGGCGTGAAGCCAAGAGATGGGGTCGTCGACGTGGCGTTCCTCCAAACGGTGCTTGAAGCCGCGACAGCCTGAACACATCGTGCCCAATGCCGCTCGGTTTCAAATCAGGGTTCATGGACACGCGGG
>JBBSOT010000473.1:0-4025 GCA_038259455.1 Hyphomicrobiales bacterium
CTAAAGCGGCGCAGGACGGATAGCCGGACCATGGATGTAAAACGCCACCAGGAAATAACGCGCTCCAAGCCCGAAGACCGGCCAGGCGGCACGCCCGTCGAGCAGGCGCCCGCCCCGGATCTGGGCACGGCGCTGATACCGGCTGAACGCTACACATCGCCTGAATTCATGCAGCTGGAATGGGGCCGGATGTGGAAGAAGGTCTGGCTGCTAGGCGGTCGGTCGGACGATATGCCCGACCCCGGCAATTACATCGCCACCGAAATCGGCAAGGAATCGGTGCTGCTGGTACGCCAGCTGGATGGCAGCGTGCGCGGTTTCTACAACGTTTGCCTGCACCGGGCGAACCGTTTGAAGCCGGACGGGATCGGCACGGTTGAGGACGAAATGGAATTCAAATGCCGGTACCACCATTGGGCCTACAGCCTGAGCGGCGGTTTGAAGCATATTCCGGACCTCGATACGTTTCCTCAGGGCGCGCCGCCGTGCGGCCGTATTCCCGAAATCAAGGTCGCCGAATGGGGCAGCTTCGTCTGGTTCTCGCTCGATCCGGAGGCACCGCCGCTGGCCGAATATCTCGGGATCATTCCGCAGCATCTGGACCCGTATCATTTCGAGCGGATGGCGTGGACCCGTGATGTGACCGTCGAATGGGACTGCAACTGGAAAACCAGCGTCGATGCATTCAACGAAACCTATCATGTGCAAGGCATCCACCCGCAGCTGAAATGGTATCTCGACGATATCAACGTCCAGTACGATTGCTATGACCGGCACACCCGGTACCTGATCCCGTTTGCCGCAGTCAGCCCGCGCGTGTTGCTGCCGTCCACGATCCCGCCGCTGATTGCCGGGATCATGGAGGATGCCGGGATGGACCCGGCGGAATACGAAGGTCCGATCACCGGAATTCGCCGGGCGGTGCAGGAATTCAAGCGCGAGCACGGTGCGGAGCAGGGCAAGGACTATTCGGAACTGAACGATGAACAACTGACCGACGATTACCACTATACGATCTTCCCGAACGTTTCGATGAACGTCCATGCCGATGATTTGATGATGTTTCGGCAGCGGCCCCATCCTACCGATCCGAACAAGATGTTCTACGACATCTGGATGTTCGAACTGGTGCCGGATGATGAGGAATGGCCCGAGCGGCCCCGGCACCAACTGTTCAAGCATGGCGACCGGTCCATCGGCCAGGTGCTCGACCAGGATGCCTTCAACCTGCCGCATGTCCAGAACGGCATGCAGAGCGAGGCGTTCGAAGGCCTGTGGATCGGGGACCAGGAAGTCCGCATCCGCCACTTCCACAAGACACTGAGTGATTATGTTTACGGCCATAACGGGCCGGGCGAAGGGGATTTCTGATGCAACTATCGCGCGATGCACTGCTCCACGCATACCGCCAGATGGCGACCATTCGGCAGTTCGAAGAACGCCTGCACGAAGAAATCAAGACCGGCCAGATCCCCGGCTTCACTCATCTTTACTGCGGCCAGGAAGCGGCGGCTGTGGGCGTATGCGAACATCTCGATAACGAGGACATGATCGTTTCTACCCACCGCGGACACGGGCATTGCATTGCCAAAGGCTGCGATGTGACGGGTATGATGAAGGAAATCTACGGCAAGCGCGACGGACTGTGCAAGGGCCGCGGAGGCTCCATGCATATCGCCGATACGACCATCGGAATGCTGGGAGCGAACGGCATCGTTGGGGCCGGCGCCCCGCAGGCCGTGGGCGCCGCGATTGCCGCGAAGCTCGATGGCAACGGCAAGGTGGCGATTGCGTTTTCCGGCGATGGTGCCTGCAATCAGGGCACCACTTTCGAGGCCATGAACCTCGCCGTCGTGGTGGGAGTGCCCGCGGTCTTCGTGTTCGAAAACAATCATTATTCCGAACATACCGGTGTCGACTATGCGGTTGGAACCAACCGCGACATCGCCAGCCGCGCAGAGGCTTTCGGGATGAAGGCGTGGCGCGCCAACGGCTGCGATTTCTTCGACACTTACAAAGCAATGGGCGAACTGCTGGATTATGTCCGCAAGGAAGGAAAGCCGGCGGCAATCGAACTCGATACCGAGAGGTTCTATGGCCATTTCGAAGGCGATCCCCAGCGGTACCGCGCCAAGGGCGAAGTCGACCGCCTGCGCGAAACCCGTGATGCGCTGAAGATTTTCAGGGACCGGGTCGGAGAATTCGAACCGATCGACATGGCCGAACTGGATGCCATCGATGCCGACGTGGCGGCGCTGATCGATAATGCCGTTTCAGAAGCGCAGAACGCCGAGCCCTGCGACCCCGCACACGTCACCGAAGACGTTTACGTAGCGTATTGAGGAGCAAGACGATGGCGATCATGACAATCCGGGATTCGATCAACGAAACCATTCGCGAAGCAATGCGGCGTGACAAGGACGTCATCATGCTCGGCGAGGATATTGCCGGGGGCGCCGGGACCGCGGGCGGACAGGAAGCGATCGGCGGCATCTGGGGAACCTCGGTCGGGCTGGTGGGCGAATTCGGCCCCGAACGCGTGATCGACACGCCGATCTCCGAAAGCGCCATCATCGGCGCGGCTGCCGGGGCGGCGCTGGCAGGCAAGCGACCGATCGCAGAATTGATGTTTGCGGATTTCATCGGGGTGTGCGGCGATCAGCTGATCAACCAGATTGCAAAGTTCCGGTACATGTTCGGCGGGAAGACGCGCTGCCCCGTGGTGGTGCGCCTGATCTACGGTGCAGGGATGAATTCCGGGGCGCAGCACAGCCAGGCCTTCTACAATCTGCTGACCGCCATCCCGGGCCTGAAAGTCGCATTGCCCACCACGCCCGCCGATGCCAAGGGCTTGATGAACGAAGCGCTGATGGGCGATGATCCGGTGATGTTCTTCGAACACAAGGCGCTTTTCGGCAAAAAGGGAGAAGTGCCGGACGGTCTGCACCGGGTTCCTTTCGGCCACGCCCGAATGGCGCGCGAAGGCGGCGATGTTACGATCGTGGCGTTTGGCAGGATGGTCAGTTTCGCAGAAAAAGCGGCCGACGCCCTCGCCGAGCAGGGGATCGGCTGCGACGTTATCGACCCCCGCACCACCAGCCCGCTCGACGAAGAAGCAATTCTCGATAGTGTCGAGCAGACCGGCCGGCTGGTGGTGGTGGATGAAAGCCCGCCTCGCTGCAGCATGGCCACGGACATCCTGGCGCTGGTTGCGGAAAAAGCTTTCACCAGCCTCGACGCGCCGCCGCAGATGGTGACAGCTCCGCATAGCCCGATCCCCTTCTCGAAGGATCTTGAGCGGGCATGGGTACCAAGCCCGGATGGAATCACCGCCGCCGTGCGCCGCACGCTGGATTGGGGATAGAACCGATGGCCGACCTCAAGCCGTTCACCATGCCCAAATGGGGCATCGAAATGACCGAAGGCACGATTGCCAAATGGGAAGTCGAAGAAGGCAAACCCTATGCCAAGGGCGACCTGCTGACCCTGATCGAAACTGACAAGATTTCGAATGAAGTCGAAGCCGAAGCGGATGGCTGCCTGCTACGGCTGATTGCCGAGGAACAGGAAACCTACGACGTCGGCGCCTTGCTCGCCGTAATCGGACCAGTCGGCACGCCCGCCGCCGAAGTGGACGCCTTCATTGCCGCCTTTGTGCCGGTTGGCGGCAGTGAGGCGCGCGAGGATGCCCCGCAGGCCGAGCCCTCCAAGCCGGAACCGGCAGCTGCGAATGTCAGCACGATAGCCAAGGATGTGGCGATTTCCCCCGCCGCGCGCATTGCTGCGGAAGCTGCCGGATTGACCCCTGCCGATATTGCCGCCACCGGGCGAAATGGCAGGATCACCAGGCAGGACGTCGACCGGGCGATCGCAGGACGCCGGGCTCCCACTCTGGTTGGTAAGATCGACGCGCCGGGACAGGAGGAGGCCTTCGCGTCACCCTTGGCGCGGCGGATCGCGGTGCAGAATTCGGTCGATCTCGCAGGCATGAATGGCACCGGTCCGCGCGGCCGGATTTGCAAGGC
>JBBSOT010000474.1:0-4016 GCA_038259455.1 Hyphomicrobiales bacterium
ATCATGGGGGATGTGCTGATCGAACGGCTCAAGGCGCACGCCGGACTTTCATTCGAGATGTTGCCCTAAGCTGGCAGATCGCACTCATCGCTGCCCAGTTTTACCGCTTCAAGCTTGAACTCCCGGATGAACTTGCGTCGGTACATTAATATCCTACGGTTCCATAAAAGACCTTATCTCGGTGTCCACGAAACCAGAAGCAGCTCATCCGGCCCAATTACCGCCGCGGTCGGGTGTCTGCTCGACCACACCCTGAGATCGTCAGAACGGCTGCCCTCGTGTCAACCCAATGTTGGCAGCACTCGGCGCATAAAGGCGTCGAAGAGCGGCACGGTGAATGCTGTGTCACCGTGGGAGGGGCTGAACAGCATACCTTTAGCGATCAGGCTGTTGCGCACCGGCGCTACGCTGGTGACGTTCACACCCAATATCTCGGCTATATCACCTGACCGGTGTGGACCGGGCCCGATCTCCGCCATGGCCCGCAGATAACGCTTCTCCTTCGGCGTCAAACGGTCGAACCGTACCCGGAAGAAGCTTGCGTCCAATTCTGCGATGGCGAGATCGCGAGCATCCGCGACATCGGTGATTGTGATCGGCGACGTTGCGGCCACTTCCCAGCTATGCTTGCCCCATTCCTGCAGGAAGTAGGGGTAGCCAGCGGTGTCCTTGAAGATCGCAGCCAAGGCAGCGTCGTCGATGGTCTCGTCCTCCCGTTCAATCGGCAGCCGGAGCGCTGCCTCGGCTGCCGCCTGGTCGAGCGGACCTATGGGAACAAACTCGAACAGCCGTTCCGCATAGGATTTGGCATTGCCCATCTGTCCAAGAAGTTGCGGTAACCCCGCTCCGATCAGGGTGATCGGCAACTGACGCTGGCTAGCGCGGTGGAGCGCCGCGATCAGTGCAGCGAGTTGGGCTTCGGGCACATATTGAAGCTCGTCGATAGCCAGAACCACGGCAGTCTCGCGCTCCCTGGCTGCCTCGCCGACAGCCACAAGAAGATCGCCGAGATCGGCGTCGAGATCGCCAGAATCCGCGAGGCCGGGCTCAGGCTCGAAATCCAGGGCAACTTCAAGGTCGTCGTATTTGAGCTTGAGCTTGGCAAACCCGGCCAGTGCTTTCAGGGCGCGCGTCACGCCAGCAGTGGCACGTTTCAGGCGATCGAGACGGAGCAGGCTGGTACGTAACGCTGGCACAAGAATTCCGGGCAGCGAGCGGTTTTCTGGAGCTTCGATAGCAACCACAATCATGCCGGCATCTTCAGCGGCATTCCACATCGTCGACAGGAGCACCGTCTTGCCGACGCCGCGCAAACCATAGAGAATGATGCTGCGCGCCGCTCGGCCGGCACGAATGCGATCGAGTGCTACCGATGCCCGCTCGAGAAGGTCGTCGCGCCCCGCAAGTTCCGGTGGCGGCGTACCTGCACCTGGGGCAAAAGGGTTTCTGCGACGGTCCATAACAAGGTTATGGCGGTTTAGTCTCAAACTGTAAAGTGGGATAAGGTCGGCATAACCGCACGGAATATGAAGAGCAGGCAACCGTCCCTAGAATTGTTAGCGCACTATGCACGTACCCAAGGCACGTCTTCGATCCTCGTTGTCCAAGCTGGCGACTTCATCTCGGCGCGCATCTTCCATTCGCGCTTGAACCCTTGGATCGCCGGGACGGCGGCAAAGCGACCAAACCTGCCGTTGACGTTATCAAGCGCTACCATGAGCCGATCACGCTTTGCGGTATCGCCTTCGAACAAAGTCTGCGGTCGCAGTTCGGCAGCGACAAGGTCATCGAGCATGATGCCCGCCTTGGTGATGGCATAGCCGTCCCGCCAACCATGCTCGACGCCGCGCCTGGCTGCCGCGATCAGCTCAAAACTGTCGTTGGTCATCGGATGCAGCGCCATCATCCGCGACGCGGAGTATTGTGGCCGATCGGGTTTAAATCGGTTGGTATGGAAGAACACCGTCAACCGGGCTGCAACAAGGCCATGACAGCGCAGCTTCTCGCCGGCGCGCATCGCATATTGGGTGACAGCGCCCATCAAGGTCGCGATGTCGTTGACGGGCGTGCCGAACGAGCGGGTGACCGCCATGCCTTTGCGCTGCGGCTCAATGGTTTCGACGACCCCGGAAGGAACACCGCGGAGTTCGGCGACAAGCCGTTCGAGCACGACTGTCCCCATCGCCCGCGCCTGCTTCATGGGCATGTCGCGCAGCTGGCCGGCGGTATGGATGCCTAACGCAGCGAGCTTCGCTGCTGTCGCACCGCCGACACCCCAGACATCGCCTACCGCAAAGCGATCGAGAACCCAGGTGCGAACGGTCTCGTCGCGCAGGTCAGCAACACTGTCGAACAGCGGGTTCTTCTTGGCGGCCGCATTGCCCAGCTTGGCGAGGGTCTTGGTCGGGCCGAGACCTACACAGGTCGGAATTGTCGTCCAGCGCAGCACTTGGTCGCGCATGGCGCGGACATGGGCGACAAGGTCGCGGTCCTCAAAGCCGGCAAGGTCAACGAAGGTTTCGTCGATGGAGTAGATTTCGAAGTCTCGGGCAAAGGATTCGATCGAGGCGACGACACGGCGCTGCATGTCACCGTAAAGGGTGTAGTTTGACGAGAGCACCCGGATGCCGTGCCGCTCGATCTTGTCGCGGATCAGATGGACCGGCTCGCCCATCTTGATGCCAAGAGCTTTCGCCTCGGCCGAGCGCGCGACAGCGCAGCCATCGTTGTTCGACAGGACGATGACCGGCACACCGACTAGCCGGCTGTCGAACGCCCGTTCACACGAGACGTAATAATTGTTGCAGTCGATGAGGGCGATGGGCGTCGGCATCAGTACCGCCGCGCCAGGCCAACGACGACGCCCCAGATCTCGACATTCTCATCGACGATGATGGCCTCATAGCCCTCGGCTTCGGCGATCAGCCAAAGACGGTCCCCTGCCCTCTTCAGCCGCTTCAGCGTGCGATCGCCGTGGACCAGAGCGACGACGATATGCCCGGCGCGCGGCTTCTTCGCCCGGCTGACGACAATGAGGTCACCGTCGTTGATGCCGGCGCCGGACATTGAATGACCATCGACGCGCATCACATAGCTCGCTGCCGGCTGCTCGATCAGCCAGGTTCCCAGATCGATCGGTTCCTCGATGTCGTCAGCCGCCGGCGATGGAAAGCCGGCCGGCGTCGAGCACAGCAGCAGTCGGGCATCCAAGGGGATGATCTCGAATGGCAAATCATGAAGGAGCAACGCGGTCATGAGGTTTGGCAGGGATCTCGAATCGGGTTGACGCGGCAATGTGCGTCGATCAGAACAAATAAGGAACATGAATCTTACGGCCGCGTTGCATTGCCCCACAGTAAAGACTATATTCAGTCCTAATTCGGTCTCATGGAGCACCAGATGCGTTACTCTGCCCAGGTCCGCCCCATCAGCTATCTGAAGGCCAACGCGGCCGAGGTCCTGCTCGATCTGGCCGCAACGCGGGAGCCGATGGTCATCACCCAGAATGGTGAAGCCACGGCCGTGCTCCAGGATGTCGCTTCGTTCGAACAGACCCAGGAAACCCTGGCGCTGCTGAAGATCCTCGCCATCGGCAACCAGGATATCGAGGCGGGTCGCACCTCCCCTGCCCGCGACGTCATTGCCCGAGTGAAGGCCGGTGCCGGGAAGCGCTGATGGCGGACTTCGATGTCCGGCTGACTCGCGGTGCCGAGATAGATATCGAGGCGCTGCACGGTTTTGTGAAAGATAACCGATCCGTCGAACAGGCCGACGCGCTACTCGACCAGCTGCTGGCTGCCATCGAAAAGCTTGAGACCTTCCCGCTGCGTGGATCGGTGCCAAAGGAACTCGACGTGCTGGGCATTCGGGAATTTCGGCAAATCCTTGTTGAGCCCTACCGGCTGATCTACCGGGTTGGTGGCAAGATGGTGTTCGTAATGGTCATAGCCGATGGCCGCCGGGACATGCAGGCACTGCTCGAACGACGGCTCCTTGGCAGCTGAGGAGAACTGCGG
>JBBSOT010000475.1:0-4014 GCA_038259455.1 Hyphomicrobiales bacterium
GCGACCGCATCATGGCCGAGATCCAGCACGCCGCAGCTCTTCACCTCAACCGGTCCCTGACAGAGACAGACAAGCAGCCGCCGGATCCGCACCGGCACATCGCCGAACAAAGAGCGGAACGTGACGGGGTAGTGGCCTTTAGGGCCTGAGCCCGGATAACTGCGTCATTCGTCTGGTCGTCTTGGGGTGATGGTGTAGTTCCACTCGCCGTGGAATGAGGCGGGCGTGACGTTCAGGGATGCCATCTCGGCGTCGGAGACCTTGACCCCCTTCTCGTAGACGGTGTCATCAAGCTTACAAGCGACAGTGAGGCCGGTGTGTGTGGTGGTGCTGGCGATCAGTTGGATGATGACGAGGTAGCTGACCAGCGGCTTGGCCCGCCAGTTCATCGTAATGAAGGCGAACAGCTTGTGTTCGATGCGGTTCCATTTGCTGGTGCCGGGTGGCAGGTGGTTGACGGTTATCGCGATCCCGAGTTCATCGGCCAGCACTTGCAATTCCCGCTTCCACAATCGCACGCGGTTGCCATTGCTGCCGCCACAATCGGCATTGATCAGCAGCCGCTTGGCTGTGGGGTAGCGGGCGCCGCCGAGCACGTGCCACCAGCGCCGTATGCTTGCGACCGCGAATGCAGCGGTGTCGTGGCTGATGCCGAGGTTGACCCATCCATCATTGGCGGCGACGTCATAAACGCCATACGGTGCAACCTTGCCGAGTTCAGGGATGGCGAAGTCATGCACACGGACTGGCTCGGGCTGTCCCTTCGGACACAGCTCGCGACCGCCATTCTTGAAGTCGCCGACAAGCTCCTTCTTTTTAGTGTCAACCGATATGACTGGCTCGCCGGCAGCCTGGAACGCTTTCACCTCGGCATTGATGTGCTCGAATTGCGCGTTACGGTCGGGATGGCTGGCGCCTTCGCGCGTCTTGGCATTGGCTTGCAAGCTGAAGCCCAGACGCTTCAGGAGCCGGCCAACCAGCTTCTGGCCGGCGGTCAAGCCCAACTCGGCCAGCGCCGCGGACAGATGCCTCTGGCTCTTGCTCACCCACAGCAAGGCGGCTTCCGGATCGCCGCGGATCGCAGACTGCACAAGGGTATTCAAGGTTTCCAAAAGACCAGGCTGTGTCTCGGTCGCCGGCTTGCCGCCGCCACCATGTCGGCGAACGCGCGTGCTGGACATCACCGCGCCCGACCGCAGGTCTGCCAGGCCGCGATCGATTGTGCTGCGCGCGATCCCCGTCGCTCGCGATACCGCAACGACCCCGCCATGTCCGGCCGCACGTGCCTCACTGGCCGCGAACAACCGCCGCCCTCTCTCGTCAAGAACTGGCTCAAGCGCCTCGAAGCGAGCCTTGATGGCATCGATATCAATCACACAGCCAGGATAAGCGCTTCAGCAGAAGAAGCACGCCGATTCCCGGATTCGTTCGTTGCGTTGTTAGCGGCCTCTCGATTCTTTTGTTCCGATTCGGTTGTCCGGGCTCAGGCCCTAACAGGACACTCATGGCGAAATCCCTGGCTGAGCATATGGAAAAACTCTCGCAGCAAAAGATTCGTCTTGCTGAACAGGGAGACAAGTTAAAAACGGCCGAACGCAGGTCCCGAACCCGCTGCCTCATTGAAGCGGGGGGCCTCATCAAGAAATGCGGCTGCTGGATTTGACCTCAAACGAGCTTTACGGCGCGCTTCTGGCTTTGCGTGACGGCAGCACCGATCCCGACCAGCTTGAGAAATGGGGCATACCCGGCGGCCGAACATTCCAGCGTGAGGCCAGCCTGAAGAAGGAAATGGCGGATGCGTGAGATAAAGTTCGTCCCGTCCAAATTTACGCCCGACGATTTGCGGAAAGAAACCGAAGCCATCCAGGCAGCATTTGAATCGTTGTCATCCCTGGATGCAGCGGGCCGGGAGCGCGCAAAGCAGTATCTTGAAAGCCTGTTGTCGCGGGAGCGGCGGTATTCAGCGATGCCGGATACGGACCCTCGTGTTCCCTTTTGAAGGGAGGCCAATCAGTTGGGGGCGGCGGCTCCCTTGAGGTGCTACCGTTACTCTTCTGCATTCAGGACGCTGCGGACTGTATCTATTTCGCAATTGCCCAGATGAAGCCCGCCAGCTCGCGCGCAATCGCGGCGGTGATTACCGTCGGCAGCTTTCCGGCCCGGGCATGTGCGCGATAGCGTCGGCACAACCGCTCCTGAGCCTTCCATGCGATGTCACGGATCGGCTTGGCCAGGCGCTCCTGGCGTAACAATTGCTCGCGGCTGATCCGGGCCGGAAAGCGATAGCTCCATGCCGCCTCGATAAGCATTCGTCGTGCCGCGCCGTTACCAGCCTTGGTAATGCCGCCCTGGCGGTGTGTGCGGCCGCTCGAGTGCTCAGACGGCACCAGGCCGAGATACGCCATGAGTTGGCGGAGATTGCTAAACCGAGTGACTGTTCCATGACCCGTCTCCTATGCATGAGGCTTGGTACCGGGCCATCCGGCGCAACCCTCGAACCTGCATACTGTGAGACGGGTCGCCCCTATCTCAGGCGAACATCTGGGCTAGTTGCATGACGCCTCGGACAGGAATTCTAAAAATCGTCTCTTACCAAATCCTCCGCCCTCAGCGGGAAACTCAGGCATGTTCGCAGCGGACATCATCGACGCCGTCGGTTAAGTCGCCAGTTGCGCCGACTGGATGCCAATGACATAACATGTTCGGATCAAACTCCAACAAGGGAAAACCGGACTATGCCGGACGACGGACGCCAGGCCGGCGCGCCTGTTCCGCACACGGCGGCCGGGCGCAGGCCGGACCACCGCAACCTGGTGCTCGTCGCCTGCCTGCTGGCAACCTTTATGGCCGCGGTCGAAAGCACCATCGTCGCGACGACCCTCCCCACCATCGTGTCCGACCTGGGCGGCTTCAACCTGTTCAGTTGGGTGTTCACGATCTTCCTGCTGACCCAGGCGGTCAGCATCCCGGTCTATGGGCGGCTGGCCGACCTGTATGGCCGCAAGCCGGTGATCTTCGCGGGGACGGCGATGTTCCTGGCCGGCTCGTTCCTGTGCGGCCTCGCCTGGGACATGCCGTCGCTGATCTGTTTCCGGGCGCTGGAAGGCCTGGGCGCGGGCGCCATCCAGCCAATTGCCGCAACCATCCTGGGCGATATCTACACGCCGACCGAGCGCGGCAAGATCCAGGGCCTCGTATCGTCCGTCTTCGGCGTCGCCGCGGTGATCGGCCCCTCGATGGGAGCGTTCCTGCTCCAGCACGTCAGTTGGCGCGTCGTGTTCTGGGTCAACGTGCCGATCGGCGCCGCGGCATTGGTGATGCTGGGGCTGTTCCTGCGGGAGAACGTGGAGCGGCGCCAGCACCGGATCGACTGGGCCGGGTCGGGCCTGCTGCTGCTGGCATTCGGCACGCTGATGCTGGCGCTGGTGCAGCATGGCAGCCTCGGCGGCCCGACGCTCATTGCGCTGGTGGCCACCGGCTGCATCGCCCTGGTGCTGTTGTTCATTCAGGAACGCCACACGCCCGAGCCGATGCTGCCGCTGGAGTTGTGGCGCACCAACCGGGTGATCGTCGTCGGCAGCCTGGGAAGTTGCTTCGCCGGCGCGGTGATGATGGGCGTTTCGGCGTTCCTGCCGGCCTATATCCAGGGCGCCATGGGCCGCAGCGCGATCGACGGCGGCCTGGTGCTTGGCGCGATGTCGGTCAGTTGGGCGCTGGCCAGCATCCTGGGCGCGCGGATCATGGTGCGGACATCATACCGGCTGGTCGCGGTGCTGGGGGCGCTGGCGCTGGTGGCGGGGTGCCTGATGCTGGCGCTGCTCAGCCCAGGGGACGGGCCGGTCTGGGCGAGCATCGCGTCGTTCGTGATAGGCATTGGCATGGGGTTCTGCATCACGGTGTTCATCGTGTCGATCCAGGCCTCGGTGCCGTGGCCTCAGCGCGGGGCCGCCACATCTTCCAGCATGTTTCTGCGGTTTGTCGGCCAGGCGGCCGGTGCGGCAGGGTGCGGGGCGC
>JBBSOT010000476.1:0-4007 GCA_038259455.1 Hyphomicrobiales bacterium
ATGGGTTCAAAATGGAGCTATCAATTCACCGTCCGTTAAGCACAAGACGGCCCGAGGCTTCGCGGTCAGGCGCTCAACTGGCCCTGACGGTCGTTTTTGACAGGCCTTGGCAGTGACAGTCGCTCGCCGGTCATCCCTCCGACGATGATTTCTTTTGCCGCCGCCATAGCCATTTCTCTGACGGCGGCCAAGCCTGACAAATCTTCGCCTTCATGGTCGCGTCGCAGACCGTCGTGACCCCGGAAATGAAAAAAATATTTGGGCATTCGGCTCATCTCCAATGCCGCACAAAAAGGCCGATTAATTTAGCCGTTTCCAGTGTCGAAAGCGTACCAAGCTCCGCTTGGTAAAATTCAGACATTGGAGTCGAGCGAGCGTGCAATCCCAAAGGCTGCTCGGACTGAAGCCGTTTCAATCCAGTACGTGAACGCTGAATCTCTGCGGGGCCGTATAGACCCCGACCTGCGCTTCACTCAAGACTGGTGAGCGGCCTCGTCGGGCCTAAGAAACTGTTTCGGCCTCTACGGATCCCCTGTGACTTCAGCGCGCCGGCTGGTGTTTCAGCTTCTCAGACAGCGCGACGACCTTGGCTAGCCTTGGCGATCTAATTGGCGCTGAGCGACTAGCTCTGCATTGATCCTGTCGCGATCTCCGTCGTGATGGAGGATAAGAGCCAGAGCTTCCTCCTTGCTGATATTGCCAAGCTTCATCAGATACGAGGGATGGTTGTAACGGGCATGGCTGCCGCGTTCCCATTCCCGGTCTTTTAGTCGATCGCGCTGCCACTGTGCCATTCTGGTCCACCATTCTATTGGTTTTCCCCTCAACAAAGTCTGTTGCATGAGCCGTGCCAAGTCGAGCCGTTTATTGCCTGAAGAGCTAGCTTGCGGCTGGCCTATATCGAGGACAGTCGTTGATACATAAATGTCAGCTGCTACAGCGCCCCGGTGACTGTCGTCGCCGGCAAGTGCTTTACGGCGAAACGTGAACCGGCAGACTCCGAGCAAACCAAAGCGGATGTCGTAAAGTCCACCTGTTTGTTTAGCAGTCCTGCTGGCACGTTCTCGCCAATTGGCAATATGTATCTACTGGGTCGCCGCTCGCATTCTCCGGAACGTTCACCCGCTCACGGTTTCGTGTTTTTTCATCGGTAACGACAACTCATTTGTGCACGAAGAAGTAGTCAGATCACGAATGGCGTTGGGTAGAGTGGAATAAGGAACGGCGATGAACCAGGCTTTTCAAAACAATGAATCCAGGCCAGCCAGTTCGGATCCGGTCGTCAAAGAAAGCCCCCTTATCTACAGGCAGTTGCTGTGGACGCGGATCACGCACTGGCTCTGGGCGGTCGCGCTGTTCTTTCTCCTGCTTTCCGGCCTGCAGATATTTAACGCCCACCCGACGCTCTACTTTGGCGATCAGTCGGGCTTCGGTTTCGACAACGAGGTTCTGGCGATGCGCGCCGAAAATACGCCCGACGGCCCGGTTGGCTATACGCGCGTGCTCGGCGTCCGCTTCGATACCACAGGGGTGCTCGGCCTGTCGGGCTCGGGAGCCCGCCCTGCAAATCGGGGCTTTCCCGCATGGGCGACGATCCCGTCCTATCAGGACCTTGGCACCGGTCGTGTCGTGCACTTCTTCTTCGCATGGGTTCTTGTCATCACGCTGGTCGGCTGGATGGTCGGCAGCCTGATCAATGGCCATCTGCGCCGCGATTTAGCTCCCCGCGCCGATGATCTGCGCAATCTTCCGCGCGATATCGCGGATCACGCGCGGCTGCGATTCCACCACACACGCGAGTATAATACGCTGCAGAAACTCGCCTATGGCGGTGTGCTGTTTGTCATTTTGCCACTGATCATCCTGACCGGACTGTCAATGTCGCCGACAATGAACGCGGTGATCCCGTTCATTGCAGACGCATTCGGAGGCCGACAGACGGCCCGCACTATCCACTTCTGCATGATGCTTCTGCTGGTGGGTTTCTTCATTGTCCACATGCTGATGATCGTCGCCGCCGGACCGCTGAATGAACTTCGATCGATCGTCACCGGCTGGTATCGCACTGATCCACCTGCCCGGGCATCAATTGGTGAAGAGAAAGAAATCTGATCATGGCCCGCTTCAAACTCTCGCGTCGTTCGTTTTTGACAAGTGCCGCAATTGGCGGTTCCGGGCTGGCTATGTCGGGCTGCGATATCCTTGACGGCTATGACGGTGACAGCGGCGTGCGCAACTTCCTCGAGAGCGCAAACACACTGACCTACAGGGTGCAGCGGCTGCTCTCTGGCCGCGACAGCATGGCTCAGGAATTCACCGAGGCCGACATTCGCCAGCCACAGCGGCCAAACGGCGTCACGTCGCCCGAGAATGAAGACTACAAGGCCTTGTTGGCGAATGCGTTCACCGACTGGCGGCTCGAGATCGGCGGGCATGTGGAAAAACCGCTGTCGCTGTCGTTGGCACAATTGCAGGCGATGCCTTCTCGCACGCAGATCACGCGTCATGACTGCGTCGAAGGCTGGAGCTGCATTGCCAAATGGACGGGAGTCCCGCTCGCGGTTATCCTCGACCAGGTCAAGCCGAAAGCGACGGCGCGCTACGTGGTATTCCAGTGTATGGATACGATCGACCGGAGCCTGTCGGGCGAGATAAAATATTATGGGTCGATCGACCTGTTCGACGCGCGGCACCCGCAGACGATCCTCGCCTATGGCTTGAACGACAAATCATTGCCGGTCGAAAACGGCGCGCCTCTGCGTGTCCGCGTCGAGCGCCAGCTTGGTTACAAACAGCCAAAATATGTCAGAAAAATAGAACTGGTGGACAGCTTCGCTTCCATTGGTGCTGGTCACGGAGGCTATTGGGAAGACAATGGCTATGACTGGTAC
Source organism: Hyphomicrobiales bacterium (assembly GCA_038259455.1). Taxonomy (GTDB): domain Bacteria; phylum Pseudomonadota; class Alphaproteobacteria; order Rhizobiales; family Rhizobiaceae; genus CAMYMG01. Next base: position 2,892 of record JBBSOT010000476.1, read on the forward strand.
GGGGGAATTTGACGACCACCGATCACGAAGCGGTGATGCGCCGTAACAAATCTCTACCCTTGGCCGAAGCCGTTACCAGGGGAATGTTCCCCTGAGACGAATGGTGACGAACCACAATGTTCAAGACACTTATTGTAGCCGCAACGTTCGCTATCGCCTTGATCCAGCCGGTTTTCGCTCAGGAATCGATGAAGACCGACACCATGAGAAAGTTCGGCGAGATGATGGTGTGCAACGACACCTCGGTGATGAAGATGCAGAGCGAAATCGATGCCATTAAAATGCAGAAGACCGAGGGCGCCGCCAGGAACGAACGCCCGACGATGGCTGTTGTTGGTGTGTGGGAGTGACCGTTAGTGGTCTCGCACTAGAAGGGCTTGCGTTGTGTGGGCTCAATAGGGAGGAAACTTGCTATGAATACCGTTTGCAAAAGTCTGTCCATGCTCGCTTTGGTTGCGTTTTCCGCAGCACCCGTGGTCGCGCAGGACAAGATGGACATGTCCAAAATGACCTGCGGCGAGTTGATGAAGATGGACAAGGACGGAATGATGATGGCCGCAGAAAATGCGGACATGATGATGAAGTCCGACGGCATGAGCGATGCCGACAAGATGGCCATGAAGGAAAAGATGGACAAAATGTCGGACACTGAAAAGACCGACCACATGAAGATGACCGAAGAAAACATGATGAAGATGGAGGCGGCCTGTAAAGGCAACGATTCCATGATGGTCATGGACGCAATGAAGGGCTAGGGACGCCGCGCCTTGGCGTCCCGGTGCTTCGGGCGGCAGCATTAAAGCTGGGGGCCGCTCAAGGCGGTCCCCGGCCATCGCCAAATCAGAATTTGCACCTGACTTTCTGCCGCGAGTTTTGGAGCCCGTCACGCGTTGGGGTGTAAAGATTTGTGCGGCGGCTTGTCGCCGAACCAACATCGCTTCCATTTTGGAGGAGGCGGGAAGCAGTCTGGCTCAAGCAGTAAGCGCTACACTGATCGTCGCCGATGAAGAAGATTTCGCGCCTGCCAATGAAGAGTGGCAGAAGTGGTTTCCATCCGATCCGCCGGCGCGCCAAGGCGCGAAGATGCCGGTTCGGATTCCCGGGATGAAGGTATCG
>JBBSOT010000477.1:0-3998 GCA_038259455.1 Hyphomicrobiales bacterium
GCTGGCCTATCGCATTGAGCTCTATCCGGCGCGATATGCCGAACTGGATGGCGTGAAGTACCGGGAACAGGACATGCCCGGCGGCATGGATAGCCGATTGATCGCCCGACATTCTGGCGCGAACGAAACCAAGTTTTTCGGTTGGGAAGACGCGCAATCCGCCGATACACAGCAATTGGCGCTGCTGTTCATCAAACGCTTTCCCGAACTTTGCCGTGAGGCTTATCATCTCGATTTCGCCTACGCCGGATGGTTCTCCACCCTGTTGGCGCACTGCGACTATGGCTTTCTGCCATATCTGTTCGGCGAGTATGAGGAAGAGATCGGCACATTCCGAATGCGCGCAGTTCGCGACGGCGGTTTGGCTTACTTCCCATTGCCACCTGCGGCCAGTTTCGGCCAAACCTTTGTCCCAGAACCTGAAATCGAATGGCTGAAGCGGTGACCGTCCTTCATCAGAACCGCCGGCCTGGAAAGTCCCTCACATGACCTACAAAAAAAAACTCATCGAAGTCGCTATTCCGCTGGAGGCGATCAACGCGGCATCCGAGCGGGAGAAGTCGATCCGGCATGGGCATCCGTCCACGCTGCACCTGTGGTGGGCGCGGCGGCCGTTGGCGGCGTGCCGGGCGGTGTTGTTTGCGCAGCTGGTCGATGATCCTTCGGGCTATACGGACAAGCTGCTAGATAAGCCCAGAATCCGCGCGCTGGCAGAGGTGGAACTGGCGGCTCGCCTGGAGGCGTGGCGCGAGCGCAACGCCGACGCGGAGGGGAATGTGCCCGACACGCCCGGGCCAACATTGGAAGACTGCGCTGCAGATATCGAACGCAAGCGGCTGTTCGAGATCATCCAGGAGCTGGTCAAGTGGGAGAATTCGACCAACGAGGAAGTGCTGGAGCGCGCGCGGGCCGAAATCCGGCGTAGCTGCAACGGCGTGCTGCCGCCAGTCTATGACCCGTTTTCAGGTGGCGGGTCGATCCCGCTGGAGGCGCAGCGGCTTGGCCTTCCGGCCTATGGGTCTGATCTGAACCCGGTAGCGGTGATGATCGGAAAGGCGATGGTAGAGATACCGCCAAAGTTCAAAAACATGGCGCCCATCCATCCCGGAATCAAGGAGCGCTCATTCTATCGCAACTCCGAAGGGCTGGCCGAAGATGTAAAGTATTACGGCGAATGGATGCGAAAGAAGGCTTGGGACCGCATCGGCCACCTTTATCCGCAAGTCGACCTGCCGCATGAGTACGGCGGTGGCAAAGCGACAGTAATTGCATGGATTTGGGCGCGCACAGTGCCTAGCCCTGATCCTGCGTTTGGGGACGTGCATGTACCTGTTACGTCAAGCTTCGTGCTTGGCACCAAACCAGGCCGTGAGGCCTGGATCCAAGCTTTACCAGACCGCAAAAACAAAACCATTGTATACGAAGTAAAAAGGCGCGGCTCAAAGGATGAAATAGCCGCTGCAAAAAAGGGAACTAAGTCGGGACAAGCCAACTTCCGTTGCCTCTTGTCAGACGCCCCAATATCCGGTGCTTATGTAGACGCGGCTGCATCACGGGGTCAAATGGGGCGCGTCCTGCTTGCAGTCGCAGCTGAGGGGCGGCGCGGGCGCGTTTACCTCAGTCCGTCCGCGGTTCAAATTGAAGCAGTCGCTTTGGCCAATCGCGAGATCGGCAAATTGGAAACAAGTTTCTTAAATGTTCCATGTCGCGGTACATTTGCCAGCAACGCTCAAGGTCGACGCTACGGATTTGAGAAATTTGCGGACTACTTCCTGCCTCGCCAGTTAGCCACATTGACAACCTTATCCACTACGCTTGATGAACTTCAAGACAAAATACTGACTGACTGTACTCACGCAAATTGGCAAGGAGAGCAGGAACCATTGGCGGAGGGCGGCGCGGGACCCCGCGCGTACGCAGAGGCGGTTAGAGTATTCTTAGCCTTCGCGATTGATCGCTCCGCCGATCGCGGCTCGACGATATGTTCCTGGGACTCATCCCCGAAAATGGAAGCACTTCGTAACACGTTTGCACGTCAAGCCATTCCGATGACATGGGATTTTGCCGAAGGTAACCCGTTTTCTGATTCAAGTGGCAACTTTCTTAGCAACGTAGACTGGGTAGCTCGTGTAATCGCTCTTCTAGTACCCGCCGCAAACGGAAGAATAAATCAACACGACGCCCAGACTGTTACGTATCCAGAGAATGTAGTGGTATCCACCGATCCTCCTTATTACGATAACATAGAATATGCCGATCTATCGGACTTTTTTTATGTGTGGATGAAAAGAAACTGTGGAAAAATATTTCCTAGTTTATTTGGTTTTGTATCGACTCCAAAGCGAGAAGAACTCGTTGCGACAAAGTATCGTCATGGGGGACAAGATCAGGCCGACCATTTTTTTCTCGATGGAATGACAATGGCAATCAAGAAAATTGCCTTGCAAATCGGCGATGATTTCCCAGCGACAATATACTATGCATTTAAACAAAGTGAAGTCACCAATGAGGGAATAAGCTCGACGGGCTGGGCTACTTTTTTACAAGCCGTGGTTGGAGCAGGGTTCGCTGTCGTAGGTACGTGGCCGACAAGGACCGAAATGTCTAACCGCATGGTCGCTTCAGGCACCAATGCCCTTGCCAACTCAGTCGTCCTCGTCTGTCGCAAAAAGGAGTTGTCCGCGGAAGTTATCACACGGGCCGAATTCATTCGTGCCTTAAAGCGCGAACTTCCCCCTGCCATCGGCGCACTTCAGGCGGCCAACATTGCCCCGGCCGACATGCCGCAATCGGCCATCGGTCCCGGCATGGGTGTCTTCTCGCGCTACAAGGCCGTGCTGGAGTCCGACGACAGCCCGATGAGCGTGAAGACCGCACTTCAGCTAATTAACCGCGAGCTCGACGAATATCTCGGCGGCATCCAAGGCGAGTTCGACGCTGACACGCGCTTTGCGATCACTTGGTTCGAACAGCATGGCATGGCGAAGGGCGACTATGGCGCTGCCGATAACCTCGCCCGCGCCCGCGGTATCTCAGTCGAAAACGTCAAGCACGCCGGGATCATCGACAGCGCCGCCGGCAAGGTCCGCATCCTGGCGCGCGACGAACTGGACGAGGCGTGGGCGCCGGAGAACGACGGCCATTTGACCGTGTGGGAATGCCTTCAGCATCTGGTGCGGCTGCACGAAAATGCCGGGCTTTCCGACGATACCGCTCGACTGATGAAAGCGATCGGCAGCAAGGCGGAGGCAACCAAGGACCTTGCCTATTGCCTGTACGACATCGCCGCCAACAAGCGGAAGGACGCCAAGGAAGCCACCGCCTACAACGCCCTCATCGCCGATTGGACCGAACTAACCCGCCAAGCCGCCGCCGTCAGCGAGATGCGCCGCGATGGCCAGATGCGGATGGAGATTTGAGATGGCATAATCGACGCGCCAATATGTGTTTGAAGGTATGGAGCTGCTGCCCACGGCGTTGACGCCGTTTGTGGAGAAGCGCCTCGACAATTCCCTCAAGGGCCACTGGCAGCTTGAGGTCGTGCAACGTGTGAGCGGCCTTAAACCCAACGGACAAGGCGAAGTCGCCTGGGACCAACAGGGCTTGCTGAAGACCATGATGGCATTCTGGAAAGACGCTTTCGCCATGGTGCTGGGGCATCCGGAACGATCCTATGTTTCCGAGCTGCTCGATGTTCGCAACAAGCTCTCGCACAACGAAACCTTCACCTATGATGATGCCGAGCGCGCGCTCGACACGATGCGGCGCCTGCTGGAGGCAATCAGTGCCGGCGACGCAGCCGAGCAGATTTCAAAGATGCGCGACACGATTTTGCGCACAAAGTTTACCGAACTTCAGCGCAATGAGGAACGCCGCAAGACTCAGCGGCTTGAAATTTCTGTTGAGACCGTGGCGGGCCTGCTCCCATGGCGCGAGGTGGTGGAGCCGCATCAAGATGTCGCCACCGGCGAATTTCAGCAGGCGGAATTTGCTGCCGA
>JBBSOT010000478.1:0-3992 GCA_038259455.1 Hyphomicrobiales bacterium
CCGTCCGAAGCTGCCAGCCGCCATTCTGGGCGATGGTCTCCTCTCGGATGCGCAGCTTGAGACTGTGATCTATGCGGGCGAAGCGCATGGCACGCATCTCGCCGGGTCCTGGACCGTGGGGTCGAGTGCGGTAGGGGGCAGAATGACACCCTAAGGGTTTTCGCGATGTCGCTTCATGATATCCAGGACGGTATTTTTGTTGATGCCGAGATCTCGTGCTATCCAGCGGTAGCTGCGCCCTTCGCTGACAGCTTGGATTACGGTCGGTGTGAGTTTGTCGGATTTGGGTCTCTGCCCTGGTTGCCTGCCAAGTTTTTTTCCGCGTGCGCGTGCAGCTGCTAACCCTGACTTCACCCTTTCACTGAGTAAGTCCCGCTCAAACTGTGCTATTCCGGCCAACATGGTTGCCATCATACGGCCGTGTGGTGTTTCGAGTTCGAAGGTCATACCACTCATCGCTACGACCGAGACTTTCCAGCCTGCCAGTTTGTTCATTGTGTCCAGAAGATCTTGGGTAGATCGACCCCATCTAGAAAGCTCCGTCACTAGGATTGCATCGATTTTACGCGCCTGAGCTAGATCGATTAGTCGATTGCGGGCGCTTCTGTTTGCAGAGGTTCCAGAAGCGGTTTCTTTGAAGATGCTAACCACGTCATAATCACCGCGCAGCGCAAACGCCGTCAATTCAGAAATCTGCCGATCACAGGATTGGTCTGATGTGGAAACCCTGGCGTAGATGGCCGCTTTCTGTCCCAATTGAACCCCCTCGGATTTTGACCTTGTAAGCCGTTGATTTTACTGGTGCTCAAATTGTCCTTAACAGACTACTGATTAACAAGGACATTCCCATATGCCAAGACGCCATATTTTAACAGATCGGCAACGTGCAGATCTATTCGACCTGCCGACCGACGAAAGCTTACTGCTCCACCACTATACTCTTGCCGATGATGACATTGAGCATATTCATGAACGGCGGCGGCCGGAAAACCGGATCGGGTTTGCGCTTCAGTTGTGTGCGCTGCGATATCCAGGGCGGCTCCTATCGCACGGTGAGGTTATCCCAGAAAAAATGCTTCACTTTATTGGGGCACAGTTGGGCATTACGGGCGAAGCCCTTCTTTCCTACGCCGCCCGTCGCCAGACTCGGCAGCAACATCTTGAGGCCCTTCGGCGGATCTACGGATACAAGATGTTTTGTGGACGTGGTGCCCGTGATTTGAAGGCTTGGCTTGTGAGCGAGGCTGAGGTGGCGCGTTCCAACGAGGATCTGGCTCAACGCTTCATAAAACGGTGCCAAAGCACACAGATTATATTGCCGGGTATTTCGGTCATTGAACGCCAGTGTGCTGATGCTCTTGTCGCGGCAGAGCGGCAGATTGAGACACGCATCGTCAGTCGCCTTAGTGATGTGATGAAAGATCGGCTCGATGCTTTGCTGACCGAAAATGTTGACGGCCGGATCAGCCGGTTTGTCTGGCTGCGCCAATTTGAGGTTGGCAAAAACTCAGCTGACCTCAACCGATTGTTGGATAGGCTGGAGTTCCTGCAGGGCATTGTACTGCCCCTCGATGTGTTTGACGGTATTCCACCACATCAGATTACCCGCCTTCGCCGTCAGGGTGAGCGTTATTTTACAGACGGTTTGCGGGATATCTCCAGTGACCGGCGGCTGGCTATTCTGGCTGTATGTGCCGTGGAGTGGCGGGCAGCCATTGCAGATGCCGTTGTGGAAAACCATGATCGCATTGTCGGCAAAATCTGGCGGGATGCCAAGAGGTCGTGCGATACACAGGTCAACGAAGCGAAGGCATCTTTACAGGAAACACTGCGCTCTTTTAAGCGTTTGGGTACGGCTTTGCTCGAAGCGAAAGGGGATGATGCGCCTCTTGATCCGGCAGTTGCAACTGCCTGCGGGTGGCAAAGGCTCGAAAGCCTTGTCGCAACGGCGGCGCAGTTAAGCGATACGATGTCCGCAGATCCTCTAAATCATGTTGTTCAGGGTTATCACCGGTTCCGCCGTTATGCGCCGCGAATGCTGCGCGCGCTGGATATCAAAGCGGCGTCGGTTGCAGAACCTCTGATGGCTGCCGCCAAGATTATCGAGGGAAATGTAGGCACCTTAGAGCGACCGACAACCTTCCTACGCCGCAATTCAAAATGGTTCCGTCATCTCAACGTTCAGGAGGCAGATGGCCAACGACTTTGGGAGGTGGCCGTGATGTCTCACCTGCGTGATGCCTTCCGGTCCGGGGATATCTGGCTGGCCCATTCACGGCGCTACGGCGATCTGAAGCAAGCTTTGGTGCCTATTGAAGCGGCAAAGGCCACGCCTCGGTTGACGGTTCCATTCGATCCCGTGGAATGGTTGGACGATCGCAAGGCACGCATGGCCGATGGCTTGAAGCGCTTGGCCGTTGCCGCCAAAGCCGGTGCCATTCCGGGCGGCTCCATTGAGAATGGCATCCTGAAAATTGACCGCCTGACCGCCGCCGTTCCTGCTCAGGCAGATGAACTTGTTCTCGATCTCTACCGGCGTCTTCCGGATGTGCGGATTACAGACATGTTGCTGGATGTGGAAAAGGCCACAGGCTTTACGGATGCTTTTACCCATCTGCGCACAGGCGCGCCCTGCAAAGACAGGGTTGGGCTTCTGAACGTCCTGCTCGCAGAAGGCCTTAATTTGGGCCTCAGCAAAATGGCCGAAGCAACAAACACACATGATTATTTGCAGCTCTCACGCCTGTCGCGTTGGCACATTGAAAGCGACGCCATCAACCGGGCGCTGGCCATGGTGGTTAAGGCACAGTCAGCCTTGCCCATGGCCCGGTTCTGGGGGGCAGGTGTGACCGCGTCTAGTGATGGACAGTTTTTCCCCGCCTCACGACAGGGCGAGGCCATGAACCTCATCAATGCAAAATACGGCAATGCCCCGGGGCTGAAAGCCTACACTCACGTATCCGATCAGTTTGGCCCCTTTGCTACCCAGAACATTCCGGCGACGGTGAGCGAGGCCCCGTATATTCTTGATGGATTGTTGATGAATGAAGCTGGCAAAAACATCCGTGAGCAATACGCTGATACTGGCGGCTTCACCGACCACGTCTTTGCTGTGACGTCGCTTCTGGCCTACCGCTTCATCCCGCGTATCCGGGATCTGCCATCAAAACGTCTATATGTATTTGATCCAGGCAGCGTCCCAAAGGAATTGAAGGGGTTGATTGGCGGCAAAATCAGAGAAGGCACGATCGTGACAAACTGGCCTGATATCCTGCGAAGTGCGGCAACCATGGTGGCTGGTGTCATGCCGCCCAGCCAGCTCCTGCGAAAGTTCGCCGCCCAGCCACGCCAGCATGATCTTGCAATAGCCCTTCGTGAAATCGGTCGTATTGAGCGAACGCTCTTCATCATCGATTGGTTGCTGGATGCAGACATGCAGCGCCGCGCACAAATCGGGTTGAATAAAGGCGAGGCCCACCATGCGCTGAAGAACGCACTGCGCATTGGGCGGCAGGGGGAAATACGAGATCGAACCACTGAAGGACAACACTATCGCATGGCAGGTCTGAACCTTCTTGCCGCAATCATAATATATTGGAACACAGATCGGCTTGGTAAGGCCGTTGCACTGCGAAAACGCGCAGGCCTGGACTGTTCAGCTGCGCTTCTGCCACACATCTCACCCCTTGGATGGGCACATATTCTCATCACAGGCGAGTATAGATGGCCAAATCACTGAGACAGATCCTAAAGGTGTCATTCTGCCCCCTACCGCACTCGACCCCAGTCTCCGCGATTCCCGCAAGTCTTTACCATGCCTTCCGTGATTCCGGCGCGCGCGAAGGTTATGAGGATGCACAACGTTTGCGGCGCAACCAGCTTTACCGGCTGACGCTTGCTGCATGGCTCGAGGGGGATCATGATGGACCCGCGCGCTTTCTGCCTGCGCTGGAAGATCGCCTCTGGGCGCGTCTGGAAGAAACCAACTGGGC
>JBBSOT010000479.1:0-3988 GCA_038259455.1 Hyphomicrobiales bacterium
ATATAGATGGTGCGCAGGATCTCGTGCAGGTCAGACAGGCGCAGCAGGGTTTCCTGGGCTCGCCCGACATCCAGTGCGCCCTCGATGTCGCAAATTACCTGGTCGACGTAGAGACTCTCGACGCAGAAGAAGTCATGGAAAAGAAGTCCCTGCTCGATCGGGGAGACGACTCTTCGGACGGCATCGGGGCTCACCTTGACAGTCAAAGCCTACCTCCCACGGCATCTCCCCGTCGGGACGCGGTCAACTGCTGGCCCGCGGCGCCCATCTTCTCGACGAACGGGCCGACGATCCCGAATACGTTCTCGATGCGCTCTTGGAACAGCGCCACGTCCTCGTCGTCGACGGCGATTGAGCCGTAAAACCGGTTCAGATTCGACACGAGAATCCCGGTTTCGGCCATCGCCTCGCTCGTCAGCTTCATGGCGTACTGCGAGATCAGTGCCTGGTTCTTTAACGCGCCGGACGCGTTCCGGAAGTGGTAAACCCCCGCGGTGTCTAGGCCCTTCATCTCGAACTCCAGGCCGTGCCGGGCAGCGGCCTGGAGGAACGCCTCGTGGATCGTGCGCATCCGAGCCGCCATTATGTTGTAGCACCGGCCGTCCTCGGCCGAGACAACGTCGAGCGTGGCCCTCACTGCAGCCATGCCGAGGGCATAGCCGTTGAAGGTCCCGCCGTGGATCACCTTGCGCGCAGCGTACAGCTGCATGATGTCCTTCTTGCCAGCGACAGCCGACACCGGCAGGGCGCCTCCGGCCACGGCCTTCCCCAGCGTAGTGAGGTCGGGGGACACGCCTAGCAGCTGCTGGGCGCCGCCGAGACCGACGCGAAACCCGGTTATCACCTCGTCGAAAATCAGCACAACGCTGTGAGCGTCACAAAGATGGCGTATCCCCTCGAGATAACCCTCGGCTGGAAGCACGCCTCCCCCGTTAATGCAGATCGGCTCGGTTAGAACGGCGGCGATCTGGTGGCCGTAAGTAGTTAGGACCGAATCGAGTGCCGCCAAGTCGTTCCACGGCAGCAGGAACGCCTCTTCGGACGCCCCGTGAGCCTTGCCGTCGGTGTCGGTGATGTCCCCCTCGAACGCCTGAGGAACCGGATTGCGTAAATCACCAACCCTTCCCCCGAGCAGGTTGTCGGCATTACCGTGATAATGTGTAAAGAACCGGACGAATCGAGATTTGCCCGTATAAGCGCGGGCCAGACGCAGCGCGTTCAGGACGGCTTCCGTTCCGCTCAGCGAGAACCGCACCATCTCTGCGCTCGGCACGAACGCGCAAATCATCTCGGCCGCCTCCGCCTCGTTGGTGCCGAGGTTGACGGCCGCGGCGCCCGCCAGGACCTCAACGAGGCCGGCGTTGTAACGGGCGTTGTTATGACCGAGGATATTTGCGCCGAATTTTGAGAAGAAATCGAGGTACTCGTTGCCGTCTAGATCCCAGAGCCGGCCACCGGCGCCGCGAGCGAAATGGATCTGCTTCGACTCCCAAGGCATTCGGAAGCTGTAGTGCGCGCCTCCCGGCATGAACCGCTTTAGGCGGGCGTTGTACTGCTTCGACCTGCTGGTATCAAAGGCCATGTCGGCCCACCTGGTGGATGGGGTCAGCGCCGCCCGCCGGCGCGATTGCGAGCCGGGTTGCCGGGTGCCATGCCATTGCCGCCGCCGTGACGGCAAGGCGAGCGCCCCGCTTCAAGGCTGACTGAGCAAGACTCACCGAGTCACACTCAGATCGACCCAAGGTCGCGGGAGGAGCAGCGCCCTCAACGCCAAAATCAGAACCGGGCCCACACTCCGTGTCCCTCTTGGACATGGCACCCTCCGTCAAAAGCGTTCTACGCCGAAGCACTCAAATCAAATGGTCGATACTTGCAAGAAATTGAATTCCTGCTTCGTAAAAATCGCGGTGAGCCAAAGCTCAGGTCGTCTAAGACCAAACCGCGTGTCGATCGAGATCGTCCACGCGGAAGTCACCTGTCACCCTGCGCAGCACATCGAGAGAGCGAAGCACCTCACACAGTAACAGCGCACAGGCGGCGCCCAAAAAAATTATCGCGACCAGCCCCACCAGGGAGGCATTGTTGATTGCGCAAGCCTTTGTTGCCGCGTGGTCGGCAACCGGATAGTTCACAGTCAGCAAGCCGGTCTGACAGCATTCGGCATCACAGATTGGTTCATAGATCATCGGATTGTTCGACTAAGAATTTAATTGCAAGAACGGTACGTTTTGCCTCGAGTGATGGCTGCGTCATAGACTGGGCCGGGATCCAGGACAGTGTCGACACCACGCGTACCGTCAGCCTGACTACCGCTGGTCGCTATATGCCGATCGCCAAGGAAGATGTTGGCCGAACCACCGATTGCGGGCACGGCGTCTACCGGCTCGGTAAGCCCATTAATACTACTGTAGCATATAGTTGTGACACTGAGAGTCCGTCCAAGATCATGCTTAGTTTTGACAGAGCCTTCGCAGCATCAGGCGAACTGATACCCAGCGGAGGAATGCCAAGGCGTTTCGGTTGAGGCACTCTTAGTCTTTGTTGAGGCGTCGGCAGCGGTTCAACCAGGCGATCGTGCGCTCCACAATCCATCTTTTCGGTAGCACAACGAACTTGCCGCCGTCGCAGCGCCTGACGATCTCGATGTTCACGGTGCGGCAAACGCGGGCCATGCCTGCCTTGAACTTCGGCCCTTGGTAGCCGGCGTCGGCGTACAGCTTGAGCAGGAATGGGTACATGCCGAACAGCGTTGCCATCAGCAACACCCCGCCATCGCGGTCCTGAATATCGGTCGCGTGTACGATGGCTTGCATCAGCAAGCCTCGCGTGTCGACGAGGACGTGTCGCTTTTTGCCTTCGACCTTTGGTTCCTCGCTGTCTGGTGTGGGTAGCTTCGCACGCGCAGGTTGTGTCCGTCTTTTCGACCGAGCGGCTGATCGGATGCTCAGCCTGAGTGCCTGAGGCAATAAGTGCGAGTTTGATTAGGGCGCATCCTCTGGCATGGCCGGAAGCGGATCAGGCAGCGAGGCGCAGATGCGTGACACCGAGTTGTTTCAGGCAGCCTTGGGGTTAGGGACGTCGTGGTCGGTGTCTGGAAGCCGCTTCGATGCGACAGCGGCGACTGGACATCGAGATCGCGTTTGCCAAGGGCGCACGGTTCGCCTGCCCCAGCTGCGGCGCGGCGGGATGCCCGGCCTATGACACGGAGCAGTTGACCTGGCGGCACCTGAGCTTCTTCCAGCACGAGGCTTATCTGACCGCGCGGGTGCCGCGGGTCAGTTGCCAGGCCTGCGGGATCCGGCAGGTGAGCGTGCCATGGGCTCGGGCCGGATCGTGCCCCAGGACGTGGTGTAGGAGCGATGCTCCTCAGCGGGCTGAGCCGCGGCGTCAGGCGGCCGCGACTGGCAGGCTGACGGCAGGAGTATCGCTCACTGCGGTCATCGTCTCCAGCGTCATGTAGCGCGAGCGCTGGGTGGCCCATTCATCGGATTGCTCGAGGAGGAGCGCACCGACGAGTCTGACGACGGCGGCTTCGTTGGGAAAGATGCCGACCACGTCGGTGCGGCGCTTGATCTCGCCGTTTAGCCGCTCGATGGGATTGGTACTGTGCAGCTGGGCCCTGTGCTCGCGGGGAAAGTCCATGAAGGCGAGCACGTCCTCCTCGGCGGCGTTCATCAGGGTGGCCAGCTTCGGCACCTTGGGGCGGAGTTGGTCGGCAACCCGGCGCCACTGGGCGTGTGCAGCTGGGGCATCGGCCTCGGCATAGGCGGTACCGATCCAAGCCGAGACGATGCGGCGCTGGGTCTTGCCGGCATGGGGTAAGCGCAGCTTTGAGGCCCTTGGTCCCGGCGCATGCTGATCAGGCGATTCTTGCGGGCGCCCAGTGCCAAGGCATGAGCTCGTTGATCCGGCTGTTGGGCCAGTCGTTGACCACGCGGGTCAGCAGGTCGGTGACGTAGATCTGCGGATTGACGCCGGTCAGCTTGCA
>JBBSOT010000480.1:0-3987 GCA_038259455.1 Hyphomicrobiales bacterium
GAATCTGTGAATCCCAAATGAGTCGAACCGAGTCGATCCTGCGATGGATTTGTCGCGGATGACACTTTGCCCGAAGACCTTGGGTAAAGTGTCACAGATGGTTGCGTGGCCGAAGTCGATTTCGAGCAGCGTCGTGGCGCCAAGTCTTCTCTCCGGTCGTCTATGCTCGCAACGCTCGATGCGCCCTGCTCCTTGCGCGAAGAAACCGCTTTAGCTATCTGCTTAGCTAAGGAGTTTGTCCGATGGCCCAGTTCACTGTTCATGACGCCAAGACCAACCTGTCACGCCTGATTGCGGATGCGCTTGCCGGCGATGATGTGGTGATCGCGCGTGGTAACGTGCCGGCCGTGCGACTGGTGCCGGTCAAGCCGCATGGCCGCCGCGCATTCGGAGCGCTCAAAGGCAAGATCACGATTGATGCGCGCTTTGACGAGCCACTGCCTTCGGATGAACAGGCCGGGTGGAATCTGGCTTGAAGTTGCTCCTCGATACCCATGCATTGATCTGGTGGCTGGAAGGTAATGAGGCGCTCAGTCCTCGCGCTCGAGAAGCCATTGCAGATGAGTCCAATAGCGTTGCCGTAAGCGCCGCCTCGGCGATGGAAGTGGCCACCAAATTCAGAATAGGCAAGTTGCCTGGCGCGGCGCTGCTCGCACAGGAATTTGAAGCTATCCTTGCCGAACAGGGGTTTGGCGAACTGGCTATCAGCGTTCGCCACGCGAGGCTCGCAGGTGAGATGAACATCTCCCACAAGGACCCGTTCGACCGCTTTCTGATCGCACAAGCTCAGGCCGACGGGATGGTCCTGGTCTCTAATGAAACGCTGTTTGACGCCTTCGCCGTAAATCGTCTTTGGTAAGCACTTTCAACTATCAAGCCAGAGCGACCGAATCGGCGGTCGATGCTAGAACTAGATACCAACTGGAAGCGGCTTCGGAGGATTAGCCAAGCGGTCTTTGGCATGTGTCACCAACTGCGCCGTAATCATCGCAATGTATCATGGCATGGCTTTGTCTCTAGTGGTCAAAACTTGGCGCTTGATTCCCATTTTGATGGGTCTACGGATGGCAGGAACTGGGACATAGCGGACTGGCGGCTCGCGGGCGAGAAGCCGCCCAAGCGGCCTTCTCCGATGGCCTACCGTCGGCAATATTCGCCAGTAGCGAACGCCTCGATCGCCTAAAGTGCTTATCGGCGTTGACGGCGACACCAAAAGTACGAATGCTTTAGGCATACCGAGACGAGGGAAGCGATATGTCGGATTTTCTGGTCTTCTACGGCTCCTACCGGCGTGATCGTGTCGGAATCCGCTTGGCGACATATAGCGTTGGCGCATTGACCCAGCTTGGGCACACTGCCGAGCTTGTCGATGCGAAGGCAGTTGGCCTGCCGATGCTCGACCGGATGTTCAAGGAATATCCGCCCGGTGAAGCGCCACCGGCAATGGCCCGATTGGCGCAGCGTATCCGCGAGGCGGATGGGTTCCTTTTCGTAACCGGTGAATATAATTGGGGGATGCAGCCCGGTCTCAAGAACCTGACCGATCATTTCCTCGAAGAATGGTTTTGGCGGCCTGCCGCCATCGTCAGCTATTCACCGAGTCGCCTCGGAGGGGCCCGTGCAGCGACGAGCTGGCACGGCCCGCTCTCGGAAATGGGGATGGTCGTGATCTCGAGCACGATGGCGGTCGGCGGAATTGCCGATGCGCTCGATTCCGAGGGGCGTCCGACGGGCGATGGCGGCAAGGTGATTGAAGCAAATTTCCCCCGGCTCGCGGCAGACCTCGCGTGGTGGGCGAATGCGGCGAGGTCGCATCGCGCGAATACCGCCCCGCCGTATTGAAGCTACAGGCGGGGCTGTTGGCGTGACGGCGACGAAACGATGCGTCGAGGCCTATATCGAACCACTAATGCGTTTTACGCTCGGTCGGTCCCCCGTTCGGTGCAAAGCTGATGGACGGCCAGTACTTGGCGGTGGTCGCGGCGCGCCGACTGTCCCCGATTAGCTCTGAGTTGCCGGTCTGGTTTCTCGGATGGGACCGTTGAATCGGCAGTGCGCGAAGTCTACACCAGCTATCAGATCGCTGCATTAGGGATTTGAAACCGCATCCACCAAGGCCGACATGGCCTTGTCCATTGCAACAAGGGACGGATTGCTGCCATCGATTCCATAGCGAGCCGCGATTGCTGCTGGCCGCGTAAAGCCGATTCGTGTCGTCGCGCCGTCGCGCCACACCAGAATTCGTTGCGGAAGATCCATCGCAATTGCTCGATTTTGCGCCATCAGGGTCGTCCCAAGCTTGGGATTGCCGAAAATCACCAACGTCGTATCCTGTAACGCCATGCCCGCGCTGCGTGCATTTGCGGAATGATCGACAACCGCCGCCACGCTTCCGCCGCCCTTCTCAATCGTTGTGGTCAGTCGCTGGACGACATTGGCAACCGAATGGGTCGTCGTGCGAACATGCCAGTCCGGAGGCATTTGGGCCTGCACGGTCGCTGGTGCGGTGGCTAGCAAAACAACGGCGGCTACTAACTGTTTCATTTGGAACGCCCTCCCTGGTTGCGGCAAATTGCAAAGTCTTTCATAATTCGTTCCCTTTTTGCGCTGCGGCCTCGATAGCCTGAGCCGTTTCCACCAGACCCCGAGCGACAATTTCCGGTCGCGGCACGCCCTCTAGAATTAGCGGGGCGTTGACGCCCCGCGTAACGAGTGCAGCCTTCCAGCCGAATGATTGCGCGCCAATCGTATCCCAAGTGTGGGACGCTATGAGCCAAGTGTCCGCGCGTGCGACCTTCATCGTGTCGCTTACCAGCGCATATGTTGCGGGGGTCGGTTTGAACCGGTTCACCGGTTCGACCGTAAAACGTCGATCGAATAGCGAACTGAGGTCGGCTTTGGCGAACGGATCCGGACCCGCGCCGGCGGGCGTGTTGGTCAGCGTCACCAAGGTGAACCCGGCGTCTTTCAGTTGCTTCAAGCCTGCTGGAACATCGTCATGCAGGGGCAGATTGGCAATGAGGCCGCCAAGCTCACTGACATGTCCATCGGTGATGGAAACCCCGTGGATATGTCCCAGCATCCGCAGCACACCCGCTCCCAGCTTGCCAAACGGGACATAGCTACCCGTCAGTGACAGAGCTTCAGAATACAGGATCAATTGTGCGAACCATTCGCGCATCCTGCCATTGGCCAGAAAGATGCGCTCGAACAGCGGCTCCAGTACATCGATGTCGAGCAACGTCTCGTTGACGTCAAGTACGATCAGGAGTGGGTGATCGGGCATGGCAGGTCGGTCCTTCGGTCGTGCCTGGGCGAGGCTCGGCGGCGCTGCGACGGCTACAGAAATTGTCGAGAGGGCCGAGAGTCCGCTGAGCCCTACCGCACCGCGTCTGGTGATCAGCGTATCGGTCATATCGAAATCCTGAGTGCCCAACGACTTCGGGCTTTCGACGCGGCTGTCGCTCGTTGGTTTGATCGCAAGTCACCTATCGGGTCGGCTCACCGCCGATACTCTGGTAGTGGAAATATGGCAGCGCTGTTTGAGATGCCTCGCTGTTGGAACCGCTCATCGCGCTAACTGGGTCGCGCCGCGCGAAAAGGTCCAGCCCAGCACTGCGCCAAAAATTATGTGTAGCATCAGAGTCATCATTGGCGCCATGATCCCGAAATTTAGGCCAAACAATCCTGCTCCTGCCATCGGCATGACCACAATCATCATAACCATCCAGCCCAGAATGCCGACAATAACCCCTTGGACGACAAACGAGCCGGGAAGTCTGCCCGCCAGATACGAGAACGCGATCCCATAGCCAATAGTCCCGATCATGAAATGGCCGACCCAGCCCAAGATCGGTGCATCGGGCGAGCCCATCATTTTCGCAAGCATCTCAGAGGCTGACCCAAAAGTAAGTTGAGTGATATCAGTCTGTTGCGCTTGACGCGCTGACGCATCGTTGATTCAGGAGGTTTTGCGAAGAACTTTCC
>JBBSOT010000481.1:0-3977 GCA_038259455.1 Hyphomicrobiales bacterium
ATATCCATTGCGGCTCTCCTCAAATGTCAGAACAAGCTCACAGTGAGCGCGTCGATGCGGTCGTATTCGGCATGGGTGCCTAAGAACTTGACGAAGGCGATGCCGCGACGCCAGTCGAATGCCACCACCATGCGGAAATCGCCGCCCGCCACCTCGAACCGCACCCGCTCTCCGTTCAGTGCCTTGGACTTGGAAAAATCGGCAACAGCCTCCAAGGGGCTCCGCCACGCCGCAGCGACGGCCACCTCATGCCAGTGGCGTAGCGACGGCTCGGCTGCGGGATGCCGCGTCCAGAACTCGACCAGCTTGTTCCGGGCGATGATCCTCACGCCTGCAATCTACTCTTTCCCATCCTGGGAAGCAAGCGCCATTTCCCAGAGTGGGAAATGTTTCCCCACTTGTATCAGGGTTACGGCGAACGCATCCTTGGGGTGGGGCGAATGACACGGTGACCGTCCCCTTGCGGACACCGCCGGCGCGGTTTTAGACCTAAAGCGCGGAGCAGATTATTAGAAGAACGTCTGCGCTTTGGTCCAAGCGAGTTCACCGACCTTGCGGCCCAGTTCCAGCCCTTCGGCATTGCCTTCATGAAAATGGATGCCGCCGAACAGGCGGGACTCGCCGGCTTCGATGGCTGCTTCGGAGAAGCTCGGCCATTCCAGCACGACGGGGAGTTCGGACATGTCAGGCTCGGCGGCCAACCCCAACGTCTGAATGAACACGCCCCCGAATTTGTCCGAGCCAGTGAACAATTTCAGCACGGTCGCCGCTGCCATGCTGAATGCGCTGTGGCCGGAGGTGTATTCCGGGAATGGCGGCGTAGGGAACGTCGACCGCTGGAACGGTGTCCACGTCTCACCCGCGATCGGCCCGATACCGCGGCCGGGGCCGCGCCACCCCTCGATAACATGGCCCTGAAAGAGCCAGCGAATGACACTGATCGGCCGCGCGTAATCGTAGAAGAGCTTGGCTTCCCAAGTCGCGATCGCAGCGTCGGCGATGGCATTGGTCATGGCGAACAACATCTTAGCGTCTTGGTCGATGCCGAATGGCTTGTTGAGGCCACTGCTGTCGGACTGCGGCGTGACGAAACCGCGCTCCGAGACAAACAGTGCAAGCGCACACCAGTGGCCGGGCGGCAGCCACGATTTTGGACCGTCAGCCCAGAATTCCGCAATCACCTTCTGCCGGATGGTTAGGTTGCGTTGGATTTCGATCACGTGACGCGCCTGATCGACAAAGTTCTGACTCGGCCAAGGCGCCGGCGGCTTGGGTCGGAATTGATCGGCGCTGGTCAAAGCAAAGCGCTTGGCATCCTTCCATTGCGGCGTGATGAAGCCCGGCGTCCGCGTCCGCTCGCGCGCCGGATCGAAATAGGTCAGGGGCTGCCATCGCGAGGGATCAATGATGTCGCTACGCGAGGACGGCCGGAACGGCGCAGCCGGCGTCTTGTTGAGCTGCTTTGTGGCGGCATAATCGGTGGTATCGGCATAGCCGTCGGCTTGGTTCGAACCATCACCGGCAAAGCTGCCAAGCGTGTCGGCTGCTGCCTTCTTGCCGATGCCGGCCGGCGTATTGGGGCCAGCAGGCCCGCCAGGGTTGAAGCCGAGCTTGGCCATGGTTGCATCGAAAAGGGCCAGCACCTGTGGATCGGTCTGCGGTGTGGCTGCGGCCGGGTTCGGCGAAAACATGGCAATGCCAGAAAAGTAGAAAGCGTACGAGATCGCCTCAGCCTTTCGCGCGTCGGTGCGCTCGGCGGCCGGACGGCGCAGGGCGGCGCCATTCACGGGGCCCTTGGCCGTCGCCGTATACGGTGCCCACGCTTCGAAGGCGGCGCTGTAAAGGATGGCCAAGAGCCGAGCCACCGGCGGCGGGCCAAGGCCCAGCGATGTAGATTGCGTGGCAATCTCGAGCGACTGAAGGACCGTATCGGTCCAAGTCCCATAGATCCGGCCCGGTCCCATCTTGCGCCCCCTTGCGATGCTGTTCCGCTGGTGGCGACCCGCCTTTTATCGTTGCTCTTGTACTACGACTCAATAATTGAGGGAGGGTTAACGGTGCTGTGGGATCCAAAGGGTGGATTGTAGCAGGTGCAGGACCGGTTGCTGCGCACATACTGCGGTCCCACAAGCTTTACATGGTCCGCTCGCGGACAGCGGGGCATTCCCAAAAGTTGTTACTCATCTGCGCTGGGAGAAATCCAGATATGTGAGGGTCGTTAACAATTAGCTGTCAACGACGTTGACGAGATTGCCTGCTATGTCACGGAAGAAGAACCTTCGAAGTCCCCATTCCTCCTTGACGGGGCCGTAGACAATTTCGACTCCTGCCGCACGAATCAAGGCTTCAGTAGCATCAAGGTCATCTACACCGATGGAAATGACTGGTAGATCCGTGCCGGAGCCTCCTTGCGAAGCGGTGTGCAGCTCAATTTTCTGCGTTGATCCATTGCTCAGAAACGAAATCCATCCCATGTCCAGAGACAGTTCGAGCTTGAATATTTTTTGGTAAAACTTGGCCAGCACGATTGGATCTGGTGCTAGGAGATTGGCGACGATCCTCGTGACAGCCATCGCTGGTTGGCTCCTGCAGATACTGATTAGGCGCCGGTTATAGCATGAACGGCTCTAGCTCGCACCTCTTCCAAAGCTGAGATACCGCTCTCTACCAGAAAGGCGGCCGCCGAACCGGTCCCCTTGCGTTCATCGGCGATGGGCCTGCTCGCGTTGACCAATGTCAATTTTTTAGGATTTTTGTACACCTTATACGGTGGGCCGAGATTGACGGTCTTGCTTGCCTGCAGAGCGCAGACTGGAACTGCAGGCGATAGGTGAACTGGCCGGCTCGCTAAAACCGCGCAGTCGCGCCTGCCTGAATCTCCACCGCTGACGTTGCGTGCGTCAGCCCGAGATCGACCTCTACATCGAACTGTAGATTTTCGTGCCGTTTCGGCGCCCATGCCAGCATGACGTCGAACGACGCTTCGGTCGTGTGTTGATCGGGATCGCGGTCGACCATTGACCAGATTTCTGCCGACCCAGTCACGCCGCTGCCCAAATCGCGACTGATGCTGACGACGCCTACATAAGCAAAGTGATGCTCGCCGCCGCTTTCGTTGGCCTTGATGTCTAACTCCGGATCGATGGTGAGGTTAAGCACGTCGGACAGCTCGAATGAGACAGGAATGATGATTCCACCTTCCCAGCTACCCGCCCCGATGCCGTCCGTGCCGGTTGGTGCTGTCACAAAAATCTGTCCAGCCACCGATAGACCGCTGCCATCAGGGTTTAGAAAGTTGCGCCGCATTGCGACGGTGAGGTCGCCAGCCCCTTCAAGCGATTGCCGCCGGCCCATCAGGTCGAACGAATGTACAAAATTATAAGGGTTGAAGGACAGTTGTAGTTCGGCGTTGTCGGTCACGCCATAGCGCGCCAGCAAAGCTCCGATTGCATACTCATCTTCAGCCCCTGGGCCGCGTCTATGGCCGAAAGCGCCTAGTTCGATGAGCGCATGCCCCCTGTCGACAGTACACGCAGGCGTGTCCTTGCCGGGGCGATCCACGCACAACTGCCGCAGTGGCCGCTCTTGAGCCGCTGCTTCAGCGGAAACAAACGTTATCGCCAGGGCGGCTGCGAGAAAAGTGGGCGCGCGATAAGTCATGATCAGCCTTGGTTGGTCGCATCACCCCGCGCAACGGATGCCGGAGCGAGCTTCAACCGCCGTGGCAACCTTCAGGTTGCAGGTTCGCGAAGTTCAGGCAGTGTTGGGAGATGCTCCCAGTGCCGGCCTGACACCGCCCTACCGTGCAGATGATCGGAATATTAGGGCCAAAACAAGCTTATTGGTCCCCTCGCGGACACCGTGATCGGTAGCCGTTACGCAAAGTTTGCGACCGATCAGGTGCGGCTCAAGTAGGCCAGCGTACACTGCAGTTTCTTCTTTCGCATTCCTTAGCCCGCCGGCAGGGCGGCAATCCG
>JBBSOT010000482.1:0-3964 GCA_038259455.1 Hyphomicrobiales bacterium
AGCGGCATGGACCATAGCGCACCTGCCGGTAGTGCTGCGCCGGTCGGCGCTGCCAGTGCCGGTGCGGCGGCCATGGACCACTCGGCCATGGGGCATTCTGCGCCAGTTGCTTCCTCCGATGATGCGATGGGCGGCATGAGCGTGGAGGGTATGAATATGCGAGATACATCGCTGTTGCCGCCCGATGTCGCCATCGGCCCTGGCATCGACATGGTATCGATGGCCCCGGTCGACAAAATGGGTGATCCGGGCCTTGGGCTGCGCGATGTGCCGCATCGGGTGCTAAACTACCGGATGCTTTCCGCGCTCGAGCCCAATCTCGATCCGCGCGAGCCGTCGCGGCTGCTTGAACTGCACCTCACCGGCAATATGGAACGCTACATGTGGTCGTTCGACGGGCGGATGTATTCGGCCGTTAGCGATGTGCCGATCCGGTTTGCCTGGAACGAACGCGTCCGGGTCAAACTCATCAACAACACGATGATGGCCCACCCCATCCATCTGCACGGCATGTTCTTCGAGCTGGTGAACGGGGCAAGTGCTGCGCATCAACCGCGCAAGAATGTCGTCATCGTTCAACCGGGCGCCAGCGCGCAGTTTGACCTTACCGCCAATGAGCCCGGAGACTGGGCCTTCCACTGCCATTTGATGTATCACATGCATGGCGGCATGATGCAGACCGTGACCGTGGTCGGCCAGGAGGAAGCGTCGTGAACCGGATGGCTACTTTTGCGCTGACGATGCTTGCCGCTTCTGCGCTGACCACCCCGGCACTGGCACAGAGCCATGACGACCATGCAGGACATGAGGGGCATGCGATGCCAGCATCAACGCCTGCGCCCGTCAGCCGGGCCCCCGATGTTCCGACACAAGCCGATCCGCATGCGGGCAACGCCATGCCTGCACCGACTGAAACTGCGTCGGTTCCGAAAGACGTTATGGACGGCATGGATCATTCGGCGATGGATCATTCGGCGATGGACCATGGCACGATGGATCATGGCACGATGGACCACGCCACAATGGACCATGGCGCGATGGACCATGGCGACGGGACAGCCTCCGTTTCACCCTCCGTTTCACCTGGGCCCACAATGGAAACCCCGCCGCAGCCCGAGGCGGGCAGCGGTCCGCCACGCGCCGCCGATGCGATCTGGGGTGCCGATACCATGCGGGCGTCGCGGCGTGAAGCGCAGCAGACCCACGGCGATTTCCCGGTTTTCTGGTTTCAGGCCGACCGCGCCGAAGTTCAGGCGCGTGACGGGACCGATGGCTTTCTTTGGGATGTACAGGGCTATTACGGCGGGACGACCGATCGGTTCTGGTTCAAGAGCGAAGGCGAAGGCAGCTTTGGCGAAGCGATTGAGGATGCCGAGTTTCAGGCCCTCTATTCGCATGCCATTGCGCCCTTCTGGGACCTGCAGGTCGGCGTACGTCAGGATGTTGCCGGTCCCGACACCACCCATGCGGTAGTCGGTGTCCAAGGGTTGGCGCCCTATATGTTCGAGATCGACGCCGCGCTGTTCGCCTCGCACCGCGGCGACGTCACCGCGCGGATCGAAGCCGAACTTGATCAGCGTATTACACAGCAGTTGATCCTCCAGCCTCGCGGTGAAATCAGTCTGTCGGCGCAAGACGTGGCTGAACTCGGCATTGGAGCGGGTATCGACAAAGTCGAGGTGGGCCTGCGCCTACGCTACGAAATCATTCGCGAATTCGCGCCCTATATCGGCATCGAGCAGAGCTGGCGCGTCGGTGGCAGCGCCAATTTCGCGCGGTTGCGGGGCGAGGACCCCAGCGTGACAAATTACGTCGTCGGCATCCGTTTCTGGTTCTGAAACTCTCCCCCTATTCCAAACAGGACAACGCTATGAATTTCCGCAAGCTATTCCCGATAGGCGCTATGAGCCTCGCTTTGGTATCGGCTGCCGTGCCTACCGCCGCATTCGCTCACGCGCGCGTCACCGCGTCAACACCAGCCGAAGGCGCAACGGTCGCGCGGCCGCGCTCTATAACGATCACGTATAGCGAGGCTCTACTGCCGCCGACCGCCGCTGCGAGCATCGTCATGAACGCAATGCCCGGCATGCCGAACCACGGCGAAATGACGATCCGAAATTTCACCACCGCCTGGTCGAATAGCAATCGGACCTTGACGCTCAACCTACGCCAAGCCTTGCGTGCTGGTACCTACGAAGTGCGCTGGCAGGCCGCCGGCGCCGACGGGCACCGGATGACGGGCACCGTGAACTTCACGGTCAGCTGATCGCGATATGGGGGATTGGCTCGAGCTGGGTTTACGCTTTCTGCATCATGCGCTGCTGCTCGGTCTGTTCGGGTGGACAGCATTCCGCGTAGTTGGCTTGCGCGCGTTAGACTGGCAGCATCAGCCGGAAAATTGGATGGCCGCGGCAATTTCAGCTGCGGTGTTGGCGCCGTTTGTGTCGATCATGCTGATGCTGACATCGATCGCCGCAATGATGGGCCAGCCACTCGCCGCGCTCGAAGGGCCGATGATCGAAGCGATGGTCTTTGGCACGGATCTCGGCTGGGCTTTCCTTTTGCGAATGGCGCTGCTTGGCACGGCGCTGCTTGCACTTTCGCTGCGCAACCGTCTGCCGTTAGCGTTACCTTTCGCTGCCCCTTGTTACGCAGCCGCACTGATCACGCTTGCATGGACGGGTCACGCCGCCGCGACTGAGGGCGGCTGGGGGTTGTTTCATCGCCTCAATGATGGGCTGCACTTGCTCGCAGCCGGGTTGTGGCTGGGGGCCATCGGCTGGTTCCTCCATCTTGTCATCAGGGCGCACCGCCGGGCTGAAAGCACGCAGGCTCGGACCCTCTTAGGCGTGATGCATGGATTTGCACCGTTGGGGGTCACGCTGGTGTCGGTCGTGGCTGTTACCGGCTTGATCAATGCCCAAATGATCTTTGGGATCACGAACAGTGTCTCAGTGCTGACGACCGATTATGGCATTTTGCTGGCGGTCAAGCTGGTGCTGGTCAGCGGCATGCTCGCCTTCGCGGCGCAGAATGCGCGGATCGGGCGGCGCAGACCTTCGCCTGATGAGAGTGATGCCATCGATAACCCCGCTTCGCTGGCAGCGCTGCGTCATAGTCTCGCTGGGGAGTTTGGGCTGGCGGTTGGCGTCGTTGGCCTTGTTGCAGTGTTTGGCATGATGTCCCCGCTGGTAATGGAATAGGCTCTGCCCAGATAGAAGAGACGCCTATTCAGAAACGAGAATAGCGAAGACCCGTCACTTCTCGTACATGCCGCGTGGCAAAGACCCTTATTCAGGGATACCAGCATCGAAGCCGATTTACGTTGTCCTCATTATCGCCGAGATGCGTCCGCTTTCTCTATGTCGATCGCCTGAAGCTGGCATTCTGCAGTTGGGCCGATTGCTGAATGTCCGGGTTCAAACGCAGGGATAGGAATGGCCGACATTTCAGCGACCCAATAGAAACGGCTGCTTCCGCTGACAAAGCAGACGTAGCTCTGGCGAAATCCGCTTCCCGAAACCGGTCGTACGTTCATCAAGAAACATTGGGCGACAAATAGCGGCTGTCAGGGTTTTCTCGGCGCGCTCAGCGGCGCAAATCTCGTGGAAAGCGGGCATTGGACTTAAGCCTCCCCGGCGGACCTAGCCAGAGAGGAAGGCCTCGTTGCGACGACCACGATGATCAAGAAATAGTTCAAACATCCTATTACTGAGGTTGCTTTGAGGTAAATCTTAAGCGTTTTGAGGCACGAACGGCGTAAGAAGGGGGCACAGTGATGTCGTGTGTTGCATGTCGCGATGGTGCCGGATTCGATCTTCCTATCACCATGGCGTTCCAACCAATTGTGGATGTCGAAACCGAACAGGTGTTCGCCTATGAGGCGCTTGTGCGCGGACAAGATGGACGAGGCGCGGGCGAGATACTGGCGATGGTCTCGGCCGACAATCGCTACGCCTTCGAT
>JBBSOT010000483.1:0-3958 GCA_038259455.1 Hyphomicrobiales bacterium
ACCAGTTCTGCAATGGTCGGCAGCGCCATAGGCGGAGTTCGATCGACCGACACAGCTGCGCGCAGCGCCGCAATCTCCCGCGGTGCGCCGTCGTGGGGACACGCGCCGAGCGCAGCGCTGAGATCCACGTCGCTTATCTCGCCGCGTTCCAGCCGCTCCCGATACCACCCCCGCGACATTGTGGCGGCAATACCGCCGACGCGCGCCAGCCTCGCTCCGGTGGCGGCCAACGTGCTGGTCGCCTGACCCAGGAATGGGTTGACTGCCACAGAGGAAGCGAGCGGCCAAAGTGGCGGGATCTGGCGCGCGGCCGCCTGAGCGGCGGCTTCCAGCGCTGGGCGAGCGATGGGTCTGGTACTAGGTTCGGTTGTCACGGCTGCATCCTCTCTTGGGCGTCACCTTGGACGCCGGGTGGACCAGTTGCCGATCAGGCGGTCGAATACCGCGTTGGCGTAAAGACCGTTGGCGAGGTGCACGCGCAGGCCCGCCGCCGCTGGGTGTCCTGCCCAGAGGGGGAACATGGCCTGCGCCACGGCAACCAGGCCAAAGCTGATGATCGCAAGGACCAGCAGCGCCCATTCGAGCGGACCGGGCGCGGGAGTAGCTGGCAGCGTAGCAGAGGTCAGCCATTCACTGCCGGTCTGAAGACCAAAGTAACTAATCGAAGCGGCGATAGCGTAAAGTGCGATGTAACGGGTCAACATTCGGGGAGCAGCATCGGCGAGCCCCTGAGCGAGCAGATAGGCGACGCCAAAGATGAGAATGGCGCCGAGCGCGATGGCTTGGGGCGACTTTGTCTCAAACCCGAAGGCGAAGCCGATAAGTGCATAAATACTCAGCGCCGCAGCAAAGGCGGTTAAGACTGCTCGTCCGCCGGGGATCGCAACCGGCCCGGGCCGAGGGATTGCCGCAACCAGATCGACCGCGGTGCCCGAAGCGAGAAATGCGTGCGCCTTGTAGAGTGAATGCGCCACGATGTGCAGAAGCGCCAACGGAAACAGCGCCAGCCCGCATTGCATGATCATGAAACCCATCTGCGCGATCGTCGACCAGGCGAGCGAATTCTTGACCGCCGATTGTGTGAGCATCGCGAGGCCGCCGAACAGCGCGGTAAACCCGCCTATCATGACCAGCACAGCGAGCACGCCAGGACTGAGCAACATCACGTCGGCAAAGCGGATCAACAGAAAGCCGCCTCCATTTATGACACCGGCATGGAGGAGTGCCGAAACTGGAGTGGGTGTCTCCATGACTTCGGTCAGCCAGCCATGAACCGGGAACTGGGCCGATTTGAGGATCGCGGCGAGCGCAAGAAGCCCGGCGGCCCAGGCAACGCCAGTCGGAACAACGCCGCCACGCGCGGCATTCAAGATGGTCGCGATGTCGATTGTGCCGTAGCCGATGTAGAGAAGGGTCGCCGCGCCGAACAACGCGGTGTCACTGGTGCGCGCGATGATAAACTTCTTGCGCGCCGCTCGGACGGCCTGGACGCGGTCCCCGTAGAACAGTAGCAGGCGGTGCAGACACAGACTGGTCGCGACCCACGCCCCGACGAAGTGGACCAGGTTGCCCGCCTGTACAAGCAGAAGTACTGCGGCCAGGGTCGCCGCCATCCAGCCGAGAAAAGCGCCCTGCCGCTTTTCGCCGTCGAGATAGGTCGCCGAATAGCGCACCACAATCCAGCCGACGAAGGACACCAAAACCAGCATCGTCGCACTAACCGTGTCAAGCCGCGTGGAAAGGCCGATTGGACCCACTCCAAGAAGCTGACCGGTGCGCGCACCCTCGAACACAAGAAGAATTGCCGACCCGGCCGCGGCCACCAAGGCAATCAGCGCCGCAATTTCGGTAATCCGCGAGGTGAGCATCGGCCGAAAATCAGAATTCAAGAACGCGATAGTCATAGCCAAAAGCAGGACTGCGGGTCCGATCACAGGAATGAGGTCATGAAGCATAAGCGCTGCGGTTTTCCTAGAAGGCAAGTCTTGATGCCGCAGGTACCTCGAGTGTCTTCTCAGGAAAAATTCATTGTTCTTGGCTTATCGTTCTCTTTAGAAGAACGGAATGGCTAATCTGAACTTCAATCACCTACGCTATTTTCACATGGTCGCGCATGAGGGCAACCTGACTCGGGCCGCCCGGCGCCTGAACGTGTCGCAATCGGCTGTCTCAACCCAGATCCGCCGACTTGAAGAGCAGCTTGGACAACCCCTGTTTGAACGAAGAGGGCGATCTCTCATCCTGACTGAAGCTGGTCGCATTGCTCTCGACCATGCTGACGCCATATTCGCCGCTGGCGATGAACTCCTAAATACGCTCGCCGACCGTCCGTCCGGTCTGCGCCAGGTTCTTCGCGTAGGATCGCTCGCGACATTATCGAGAAATTTCCAGATCGGTTTCTTGCGTCCGCTATTCGGCCGGGACGACGTGGACATCGTAAGCCGTTCCGGCGCGCTTGGCGATCTCCTCCCTCAACTCGAAGCGCAAAGGCTCGATATTGTTCTTACCAATCTCTCGCCCCCACGGGACGCTGGAACTCCTTGGATATCACGGGCCATTGCCGAGCAGCCAGTCAGCCTTATTGGCACGCCAGAACGCGTCGGCGATCCTGACAGTCTTACGGAGTTGCTTGGCCGCGAGCCGCTCATTCTTCCGACCTTTGAAAGCAGCCTTCGTTCCGGCGTCGACGCGCTCCTCGACCGCTTGCACGTCCATCCCCGTATTGCCGCCGAAATTGACGACATGGCCATGATTCGCCTCCTTGCTCGTGAAGGCGTCGGGCTTGCCATCGTGCCCCCGATAGTTGTGAAGGACGAGCTCGAAAATGGACGGCTTGTGGAAGTTGATTGCTTTCCACATCTTACAGAAACCTTCTATGCGGTAACCCTTGCGCGCCGCTTTCCCAACCCGTTACTGCAATTAGTTCTCTAATGATATTATGTGCGCGACGCTGTTTCTAAGGATTTGGTATCGTTCGCGTTAGTCAATCCCCTTCCAGCTGCGCGTTCCTCGGACACCCCCTGGTCCTCGCGCTCTGTGGCCAAATATCTTTGCGTGAACGTAAAGTCGTTTTCGGTTTAGCAATCTGGTCGCTTAAAGACTGCTATGCTCGCAAAGAGCGCTAACAAGCGGCCCCGCGTGAGCCACTTCTGCAGCACAGTTGCTCCGCTAGCATCAACGCCGTGCCGCTAAAAAAAACAGACTTTGCGATGTCCAATCCTACAACTCTAACTTCCGACATGATACTTCTTCTCCATTTGGAGCGGAGCAGACTACATCCGACTCCGCATTAGACGGAGAGCCGTCCACGACCTACTTGCGGATATTGTTGGAGTTGTCGGCGCGGACTGGAACGAAAGGTGCAGTTGCGCGTCTCTGCATCGTATGAACCTGCGGAACCTACCCTCGTTGCCGCATTGGTTAATTCCATCCCCCAAATTACGGATCCGCCTGACTTATTTATGGCGGCATGGCCGGTGGCCCGACCTTCGCAATCCGCAGCGATTTACCGAATTGGTGCAATGTCGGAAGCTCGTGGAGCGAAACCCGCGAATGGCTCCGCTTGTCAACAAGGTAACTGCCAAGACTTTCGCGTCGCGCTTGTTAGGCGACGATTGGATTATCCCCACGATATGGACCGGCAGTTCGCTCCCCAGCAATCCAGGTTGGGAGTATCCGATCATTCTTAAGGCCAGTCATGGTTGTAACCAGAACGTCGTTTGCTACAGCAGTTCAGACTATGACCGGGTACAAGCACGGGCATCCAAGTGGGCTTCCAAAGCTTATGGGTTGTGGTTGGACGAATGGGCTTACCGAGAAGTTCCTAAAGGCTTTATCGTCGAACCTTACTTAGGCGACAAAACAACTCTGCCAGTGGATTATAAGATCTATGTGTTTGGTGGAACAGCGACATTCGTGCAGGTGCACCTTGCTCGGAACCAAAAGCACCGCTGGATTC
>JBBSOT010000484.1:0-3943 GCA_038259455.1 Hyphomicrobiales bacterium
GAAGCCGCTTGAAGCACTCGCCCGGATCACGACGCTGGTCTTGGACAAAACCGGCACGCTGACTGACGGGCGCCCGCAGATCGTGTCGATAAGCCGGCATGCCGACATGTCCGAGGACGAGGTTCTGTACTTCGCCGCTGCGCTCGATCAGGCGTCGAAACACCCGATCGCACAGGCCATCGTCGTGGCCGCCCAAAAGCGTGGCGTCGTCTTGCCGGTGCCCGAAAGCGTGGTCGAGACCCCCGGAGAAGGTGTCGAAGGGATCATCGAGGGCCGGAAGGTTGTGGTTGGAGGCGCGGAGTTCGTCGCATCCAAGGTCGGCGTGGCCTACGATGACAATTCGGTCACCGAGGCGGGTTCGGTGATCGTGTCGCTTGGGGTTGATGGCAAACTCATAGGCCATCTGGTGATGGCGGATGCGCTGAGATCGGGCACTGCAGACCTTCTTGCAGGACTGCGCAGGCTGGGGATCGGGCGCATCCTGTTGGCGACCGGGGATCGCCGTGCCGTGGCGGAGGCCGTGACCAAGGGACTGGGGCTAGACGCGGTTCGCGCCGAGCTCACACCTGACCAGAAGGTGCTTCTGGTTCTGACAGAGCGCAAGAATGGCCCGGTGATGATGGTTGGCGATGGCGTGAACGACGCGCCAGCGCTGGCAGCGGCCGACATCGGGGTCGCCATGGGCGCTCGTGGCGCCGCGGCGTCGGCCGAGGCTGCGGATGTCGTCCTGCTGGTCGATTCCCTCGACCGGCTGTTGCCAGGCATCGAAGTCGCCCAACGAGCGCGCCGGATCGCGCTCGAAAGCGTCGCGGCCGGGATCGGACTCTCGGTCGCCGGTATGATTGCCGCGGCGCTGGGCTATCTGACACCCGTGCAGGGCGCCTTGCTTCAGGAACTGATCGACGTGGCCGTCATCCTGAATGCCCTGCGTGCTCTCAGGATTGTACCCAAGGCGACAGGCAAGAGTGCGGAGGACGTTAACGGCGCCAAATATGGTGCCGTGGCACGACAGAGGGTCGCTGCCGCCCAACCTTCGCACAATGGCGCTCGCAATTGACCAGTCAGCAATCCGCGACGATAGCAGCGCAAGACCGACGGTCCGCTGTCGAGTTTCTCCGCCAAAAACTGCGGGACCGCAGTCGAAATGTTTGGCAGCTTGTCGACCGGCCCGTCATGGCATTGGCATGGTAAGGTCTTGAAGTCAGGCTTCAGCTATCTTGTCGAGAACGGTCTCAAGCTTGGAAACCGTACCGTCGACATCTGTGAGTTTATCGAGCCCGAACAGGCCGATGCGGAATGTACGGAAATCGGCCGGTTCATCACACATCAGGGGAACACCGGCGGCAATCTGCATGCCTTCGGCCATGAACTTCTTGCCGTTCTGGATTTCGGGGTCCTTGGTAAAGCTGACAACAACGCCGGGCGCCTCGAAGCCGGTGGCTGCTACCGAGTTAAAGTCGTTCTTGGCGAGCAGGGCGCGGACCTTGCGGCCAAGCTCCCATTGCCTTTCGCGGGCGAGATCGAACCCGAAATCACGGGTTTCAATCATTCGGTCGCGAAGCACCAGCAGAGCGTCGGTCGGCATTGTCGAGTGGTAGGCGTGGCCGCCAGCCCGATAGGCCTCCATGATGGCGTGCCATTTGCGCAAATCCATTGCAAAGCTCGTGCTCTGGGTCTCGCCAAGCCGCGCGATCGCCCTGGAGCCGAGCATCACAAGGCCGGCTGATGGCGAGGCGCTCCAGCCTTTTTGCGGCGCGGAGATCAGGACATCGACGCCGGTCGCTTTCATATCAACCCAGATGCTGCCCGAGGCAACGCAATCAAGCACAAACAGGGCTCCGACATCGTGCGCGGCCTCGGCGATGGCCTTGAGATAGTGATCCGGCAGGATGACGCCGGACGATGTCTCCACATGCGGCGCGAATACGACGCTCGGGCGCTGCTCACGGATCTTGGAAGTGACAATGTCGGTGGATTGCGGCGCAAATGCCGAGGTGCTTTCGTTGCCGACTTGGGTAGCCTTGATCACCGTTGTTTCGGACGGAATGTTGCCCATCTCGAAGATCTGCGTCCAGCGATAGGAAAACCAGCCATTGCGGATGACCATCACCTTGGCGTCTGTAGCGAACTGGCGGGCAACCGCCTCCATGCCAAAGGTGCCGCCGCCCGGCACGATGACCGCTGCCTCTGCTTGATAAACCTCCTGCAACAGGACGTTCAGATCGTTCATGACACCTTGGAACGTCTTCGACATGTGATTGAGGGAGCGATCGGTGAAGACAACCGAAAACTCCATGAGACCATCAGGATCCACTGGTGAAGCCGTCATATTCATACCCTCAATTCCTCATGCCAAATGCAAGTCCATGCAAAGGTCTGATCAATTCTATAGGCCGGATTCCAGAAACATTGAAGGCACCAAGCGGCTTGAACCGAAGCTCGCTCACGCGCAGTCCAGGATCCCGAATCTCGAATGTGGCCGTGCTGTTTGCAGTTGCGGTTCTTTCCATGGCATGGCTGGATTATGAACAGCAAAAGGTCTGGGACCAGGAGGAGAAAATGTCAGCGGGATGGGTAAACGCGATAGTGCTGGTGTCGATCCTGCTGATCGTCGCAGGCGCCATTGCAATCGGTTATATCGCAGCGACAAGAAGAGGCGGCCGAAAGACGACCGGATTGGTGAAGCCAGACAAGGCCCAATATCGGCAGGTCAACCCGAAGACCGGTGACCTCTTCCCATAGGTTTTGCGACTTGATGCCGTATTCCATCCTAGCCAACTCAGTCTCACTTCATGAGGTCGCGAGGTCGCACGCTAGGTATATCGTCGGTTCATTTGAAGGCCTCCTGAGAATGATCCGCGGGTACCGGGGTTTTGAATACTTAGAGTGGCACGGTTGCGGTATCGGGTTTGCGTCAAGGTGCTCGCCCGGGGTCGCGCCTTATCAGGCAATGGGAAGCTTGATTTCCACTTCACACTGAGAGCCGTAAGGAGGCCGAGACCCAATAATGTCCTGTCGTTGCCCGCCTCAAAGGTGTCATCGCGGCAACCGGAAAGGCGCTCACTTCAAGCGAATCTGTTGACGCGAAAGCTCTCCGTCATCGCCTCCACAAGAGAGATGAGGCGCGCAGCACTTCATCGATGACCGCGTCGCCCAAATCGAGCGCGGATCCACTCGCTGTCCGCCCACGCTGAAGCCTCGTGCGGATAGCGTTTCTGGCCCGAAAGCCTGCTTTGGCTTGGAATGCTGCCCGACCGCTTCTGGGCGAAGGAGTTGGTAAAGCGGTCGTCCAAGAGGCCGCTGCACCGTGACGGCAACGCGCCCCCAATCCGGACGGTCAGGCAAACTTCCCTCACCCAGAAGCAGACGTGTGGGTTCGTGTCGACGACCGGCAACGATGCGCACCACCGGATGGCGCATGAGGAAAATGGGCTCAGTATCCGACGCCGCGAACGCCGCCTGCGGCGCGGATCGATTCGCCCGTCACCCAGTGGGAGTCGTCGGACGCCAGGAAGACCGCGACAGGCGCGATGTCCTCGGGTTCGCCGAAGCGGCCGAGCGGCGTCCCTGCGATCAGCGTCTCGCCGAACTCACCCGCAAAGTTGCCATCCGTGGCGGGCGTGTTGGTGTGGCCGGGAAGGATCGAATTCACACGGATGCGGCGCGGGCCGAGTTCGCGCGCCAGCGCAAAGGTCATTGTGTCCACCGCGCCCTTTGTGGCCGCATAGACGCTGGAGGCCAGATAGGGATCCGTGCTCAGGATCGAGCTGATGTTGATTATGCTGCCGCCTGTGTCTGCGAAGAGCTTTGTCGCCTCGCGGATCGCCAGGAAGTAGCCCAGCACGTTGACGTCGAACTGCTTGTGGAAGGCCTCCTCGGTCAGGTCGGCGACCATCTCGAACACCGCGACGCCCGCATTGTTGACCAGAACGTCCACCCGGCC
>JBBSOT010000485.1:0-3933 GCA_038259455.1 Hyphomicrobiales bacterium
GAAGGCCGCGCTGACGATCCGCAACTTGATCCGCTTCTTGCCGACCGACAGCAGAAAGGCGAGAAACAGGATTGCAACTACGCCGATCAGGCTGTTCAGGAAAAGGGGCATGGGCGCTTTCGGGGAACGACAGAGAAGCGTTGCTATTCGCCTTTTGCGGCGCTGGCGTCAAATGGACTTATCAGCAGCGATCCACAGCGGGATGCTTCCCTTTTTCGACATCAGCCAATAGGCATGGCGCGATGAACGACACCTCATCTGCGGCGCCGACCGTGACACCAGCGGCAACGCCGCCTGCCATCCCCCGATCGCTCTTCGTGTTCGCGCTGATTTACGGCGGAATGACGGTGATTGCCGGCGTGCTCGGGTTCAAGCAGGTGGCGCTTGGTCCGCTCGCGGTCGAGGCGGGGATTTTTGCTTTCCTGATGCTGGTGGTCCTGTCGAGCACGGTGGCGCAATTGCACGGGCAGGCCATTGCCAACCGGATGGTGTTCTGGGGTTTCCTGCCGCTCGCGGGGGCTGCGTTGCTGGTCTTGCTGGTGCTGGTGTTGCCGCCGTCCGCTAACATGCCGCCGGAAAACATTTCCGCGTTCGAGCGAGTGTTGTCCCAGACACCCCGCATCATGGCAGCCGGGCCGGTCGCCTACGGCGTC
Source organism: Hyphomicrobiales bacterium (assembly GCA_038259455.1). GTDB lineage: Bacteria > Pseudomonadota > Alphaproteobacteria > Rhizobiales > Rhizobiaceae > CAMYMG01. The sequence continues at coordinate 654 of JBBSOT010000485.1, forward strand.
TCGCTACTGCTCAACGTCTGGATCTTCGAGCGGCTGCGCGGGAAGAATGACAGCGGCGGCAATTTCAGCATCATGCTGCGCGGAGCGATTGCGTCTGCCCTCAGCCAAGCGATCGACACGCTGATTTTCGTGACACTCGCCTTTTACGGCGAATTTCCGATCGGTTCGCTGATAGCCGGCCAGATGCTCGCGAAAGTCGCGCTCAGTTTCTTGCTGGTGCCATTCCTGATCACGCTGTTCGTGACCTGGGCGAAGACGCTCGACCGCAAGCCGCTCTAGCTCCGCACAAGGCCCGAACGGCTGCGAAGGACCGGCAGGTCGGTGACGCTGTGTAGCCACATACCCGCCAACATCGCTCCTGCAAATAGCCAGGTCTGCCACGCGCCGAGCGCCAGCCCTGCGAGCGCTGGCCCGGGGCAATAGCCGACCAGGCCCCAACCCAGACCGAAGATAGCGCCGCCAATCAGCAATTGGCGGTCCAGGGTACGGTTCTCAGGAATATGGAAGGCGGTGTGCAGCAGCGGCCGGCGCATCCGGCGGGTCACCAGATAGGCGAGTGCGGACGGAACCAGCGCTCCGCCCATGACAAACGCCAAGGTGGGATCCCACGCACCGAACAAGTCGAGAAACGCGATCACGCGCGCCGGATTGGTCATGTCGGACAGGGTGAGGCCCGCGCCGAAAATCGCTCCGGTCAGCAAGGCGGCAAGGACATTTCGCATGATATCAGGCTCCGATTACATGGCGCATCACGCCGACCAGCAGGAAACCCGCCGCCATAAAAGTAGCGGTCGCGGCAATCGAGCGGGGTGACAGTCGGGCCATCCCGCACACCCCGTGACCGCTGGTGCAGCCGTTGCCCAACCGGGTTCCGAAGCCGACCAGCAAGCCGCCCGCAATAATCAGCGGGATCGAGGATGTGACGATAACTTCAGGCGCGCGAACAAATCCCGCGACCAGCGCCGCGCCGATCGGCAGTCCAAGCACGAAGGCCAGCGCGTGCGGGCGCCTCGGTCCGCTATCGGCAATTCCGGTCGCCCGGGCGAACATTCCGCTTACCCCGGCAATCCGCCCGGACAGCAGCAGCAGAAGCGCAGCGGCCGTGCCGATCAGCAGGCCTCCGGCAAGGGCCACGAAGGGATCAAGCGGTTCCATCGATGTTCCTCACAATGTTTCCAGCGAATGTTTTTGATTGTTCGTGCAATCTACTTTCCAAGCTCCGGGCAGAAGATTTCATGCAGTAATTCCAGGACCCGAAGCGATTTTGGATCGGCAATCCGGTAATGGAGCGTCTGCGCTTCCCTGCGGAACGCGACCAGTTCCTGCTCCCGCAGTTTGGCGAGGTGCTGCGACAGGGCAGACTGGCTCAAGCCAACCCGCTCGACCAGCGCGCCGACCGGTAGCTCCCCCGATGCCGCGAGATGACACAGGATGAGCAGCCGCGGACCGCTCGACAGCGCACGCATCAGCGCAGCCGCCTCCTCCGATTTCTCAACCATGGCGGAAAGATCGATGGCATCAGCATTCAAACTCATGCAGTCTTTATATTCGCTATTCCTAAATTAGCAAGTTCTTTTATAATCCGAAACGTACAACATTTTGGAGGCAAATCGCCCACTTTGCTGTAGAATGCCGACAACAGGCGTTTCGAGGGGGAAGCAAGTGAGGCCGGACGACCATCCTTTGCGGCAATGGGCCGTCGACGAGATGCATCTGCGCCGGTTCGCGCCGGTGCCGCCCCATTGCGAAATCTTCCAGTCAGTCCGGCTGATCGAGGCGCAGGACCGCGATCGGGAAGACCGGATGCTGATTGGCGACAAGCCCCCGTTCGATGAATGGCGTCTTGCTTCCCGCGACGCCACGGGCAGCCATGCAGGCGGCATCACTTTCCTGTGGGAACGGCACACCGAAGCCAGCACCCTGACCCTGATTTTTCCCCACGAATGCCCCGAAGATGTCCGCGCGCCCTATATCGCCTGGATGGAACAGTGGGTCGGCTCCGTCGTGCGCGCCACCCGCGTCTTCGTGATCCCGGACCAGGATGAGGTCAACAACATCTCCGCCGCCAAAGGCATGGATGTGAGCGATCAGGTCTGTTCCGATGTCAACGGCGGGATCCGCATCTGGTCTGATTTCAGCCTGCGTGACGACGGGTACGGACGGTTGATCGTCAGCGCCGGTAACGTCTCCGATGCCGAGCGTGGCCGGATCGTGCAGCGACTGCAGGAGCTGGGCAATTACCGCAATCTGGCGCTGCTAGGCCTGTCGACGGTCCAGCATTACGGCCCGCAGGCCGACAAGCTGGAGGAAGAACTGTCCGACCATGCCGGCCGCGTGGCGCGGATGCAGGACAGCGCGCAGGACGACCGCCTGCTCCAGGAACTGATCGAGATATCCTCCCGCCTCGAAGTAATCCGCTCCGCCACTGGTTTCCGTCTCAGCGCCACCGCAGCCTACGCCGATGTGGCGGCGGACCGCCTCCAGGCGCTCGAGGTGCGGCCGGTCCCCAATCGCCAGAGCCTCGCCGAATTTACCGAGCGCCGCCTCGTCCCTGCGGCCCGCACCTGCGCGGTGTTCACCGACAGGCTGGCCCGGATCGCCGAACGGATTTCGCGCGTGATGCACACTCTCGATGTGCGGGTCGACACCAGGATCAAGGCCCAGAACCTGATCCTGACCAAGCGGATGGAACGCTCGATCCAGCTACAATTCCGACTGCAGAGCCTGATCGAGGCGCTCTCCGTCATCGCAGCCGCCTATTACCTGATCGGCCTAGTCAAGTTCCTGGTTTCTGGTGCAGCTGCATGGCCTGACGGCTCCACGACAGACCTGGTGATCGGGGCCATCACAATACCTGCAATCGCGGCCATTTATGCCTTTGTCCGGCACTCCCGCGGCAACGTGTTGAAGGAGGATGATCTGGACACCGATTAAAGCAGTTTTACCCTCGGTGAAACGGTCTGGGAAACACTTTCCATCTCGCTCGTATTAGGTTAGCAATGAAAGCATTGATCATCGGGTCAATAAGAAAGCTATGGGAGTGTATATGCTCAGACTTCAGGCAATGGCAGGCGCAGCCGTTTTAGCGGTTATGACAGCGGCTTGCTCCGGTGGGGAATCCGAACCCGCCGAACCCGCGGCAACCAGCGAACCCGCCGCACCGGCAGCGCCCGCTGCCGTAGAAACAACCGCCGCCGCTGATCCGGCTGCGGCCGCTGGTGCCCCCGCCGACCAATGGGCGACAACTGACGGTATCGCCTATGCCAGCCTGACCGGTGAC
>JBBSOT010000486.1:0-3922 GCA_038259455.1 Hyphomicrobiales bacterium
AACGGTAGAAGTCGAAGAACTCGGAGTCCCGGGAGAACGCCTCGGCGAAAATCGCGTTGCGCTGACCATCGCCCTCGCCTCGGATGATTTCCGCGTCACGCGCGGCTTCCGAGACGATCTCGACGACCTGGCGGTCGGCGATGGCGCGAATGCGCTGCGCTGCTTCATTGCCTCGGGCGCGGATCAGTTCGGCTTCGGCCAGACGTTCGGCCTTCATCCGTTCATAGGTCTGCTGCGAGACTTCCTGCGTCAGATCGGTACGGCGGATACGCACATCCTCGATCTCCAGCCCGAGCGATGTCGCGTCTGGGCGCAGCTGGTCGGCAACCTCCCGCATCATCGCCGCACGTTCCTCCGACAGCGCCGATTCAAAGCCGCGTACGCCGTAGACCCGGCGCAATGCAGCGTCGAGACGGGTGCGCAGGCGCTGTTCGGCCAGTTGCACGCTACCCGACACGGCCTGCCTGAATGTCCGTGGATTGGAGATGCGATAAGCCACGAAGGCATCCACTTCGTAGAACTTGCCGCCCGATACCTGGACACGGATATCATCAAGGTCGAAGCGCAGGATGCGGTCGTCGATGAGCTGGACAGTGTCGGCATCGAAGAAGGCAAAAGGCGCCTTGAAGTAGATGCCCGGTTCCGTCTTCACGTCGACGATCTCGCCGAAACGCAGCACGATAGCCTGCTGGCGCTCATTGACGACGAATATCGCCGAATAGATCAGAAAGATGATGACAGCCGCGATGATGGCTATGAATGGAAGGCGATTGGCCATCAGTTGGCTCCTTCTGCAGGGGCGCGCTTGGCGAGTTCAGGCAGCGGCAGATAAGGCACGACGCCCTGGCCACTTCCCTGCTCGACGATCACCTTGTTGGAATCTCTGAGCACACCTTCCATCGTTTCGATGAACAGGCGCTCACGGGTCACTTCAGGTGCCTTGGCGTATTCGTCATAGACGGAGATGAAGCGCTGCGCTTCACCCTGGGCTTCCTGAACGACCCTGTTCTTGTAGGCTGCCGCTTCTTCGCGAACCTGGGCGGCTTCACCGCGAGCCTGACCGAGCTTCTGGTTCGAATACTGGTTCGATTCCTCGACAAACCGGTCTTCGTCCTGCTCGGCACGCTGGACTTCGTCAAAGGCGTCGGCGACTTCGCGTGGTGGCGCGGCATCCTCGATCGAAATCGCGTTGATGGTCAGCCCGGTGCCATACTGGTCGAGCGATGCCTGGATGATCTCGCGAACCGTGTCGGCGATGCCTTGCCGGTCATCGCGGAAGATGTCCTGGGCCGGACGCTTGCCAACGGCCTCGCGCATGGCGCTCTCGCCGATCTGACGCACCATTTCGTCGGGATTGGCGACGTTGAACAGATAGGCGCCCGGATTGGAAACCTGGTAGGCGATGGAGAATTTGACGTCGACGATATTCTGGTCGCCCGACAGCATCAGGCCCGACGATGTGCTGCCGCGCACTTCGCCAAGGTCGACCAGCTTCTCGGCCGTATTGGCGAACTCGACAGTTTCTATCGGCCACCAATGGAAATGCAGTCCCGGCTGGGACAGCTCTTCCTTGGGCTTGCCGAAACGCAGCTCGACAGCCAGCTGATCGGGCTGGACGGTGTAGATCGACTGGAACAGCCAAACCACGAGCAGACCGACAGCGATGAGCCCGAACATTGCCGGCGTAGCACGACCGCCGCCAGGCAATGCGTTCTTGAGCCGGTCCTGCCCGCGACGGATGATCTCTTCAAGGTCCGGTGGAGAGCCTTGCGGGCCGCTTGGACGAGGTCCCTGACCCCACGGTCCGCCATTGTTGCCGTTACCGCCGTTACCGCCGCCCCATGGGCCGCCGCCGCCGCTCTTGTCGTTCCAAGGCATGAATTTCCTTTCGGTGTTCCAACCCAAGCGCGCCGAACCGTTGCGGCGCGCGCTCCCGTGTTCTCTTCTATAGGGATGCGCAGACGCGCTTTCAACGCAACCGGACTGGCGTGCAGTCGATTAAACGCCCGATCCCTCAAAGACTGGGACTGTCAATGCACTGACAAACGCCGCTCGTAAACCGTATAGCGTGTCGCATGGCTATCCTTTTCCCCAGCCGGGAAGTCTGTCGAACTGACAGAAATCCATTCTTCGGGGGAAATGGGCGGAAACTTCGTGTCGCCCTCGACCTCTCCCAGCACATGGGTCACGCGCAGCTTGTTGGCGAGCGGCATCGCCTGCTCGTAGATCTGGCCGCCACCGATGATGCAGATTTCGTCGATCCCGGTCACGGTATGCGAGCGTGCGCGCGCCAGCGTCAGGGCATCCTCCAGCGAGGTAACGACGTCGGCGCCTTCAGCCTGAAAGTCCGCATCGCGCGTCACCACGATGTTGTGGCGCCCGGGCAGCGGCCGGCCTATGCCTTGCCAGGTCTTGCGGCCCATGATGACCGGCTTGCCCATTGTGTCGGCCTTGAAGCGCTTGAGATCGCTGGAAAGTCGCCACGGCAGGCCACCTTCGCGGCCGATCACCCCATTTTGGGCGATCGCGACATAAATCGCGATGTCCATTTATTCTCCAGCCTCCGTATTGTGCGGACTACACCGCTATCGGCGCCCTGATCGTCGCGTCGGCGACATAGTTTTCGAGCGAAAAGTCCTCGAAGCGGAAAGCGAACAGGTCCTTCACCTGCGGATTGATGCGCATCGTCGGCAGCTTTCTCGGCTGCCGCGACAGTTGCTCACGCGCCTGCTCGAAATGGTTCGAATAAAGATGCGCATCACCGAGCGTCAGGATGAAGTCTCCTGGCTCCAGCCCGTTGACCTGCGCCACCATCATCGTCAGCAGCGCATAGGAGGCGATGTTGAACGGGATGCCGAGAAAAATATCGCCTGAGCGCTGGTAGAGCTGGCACGACAGTTTTCCGTCGGCGACATAGAACTGGAACAGGCAATGGCAGGGCGGCAGCGCCATGGCGTCAACTTCGGCCGGATTCCATGCCGATACGATCAGTCGCCGCGAATGAGGGTTCTTCTGTATCTGGTTCAAAAGATTCCGGATTTGGTCGATCGGCTTGCCATCGTGACCGCCCGGCCACGAGCGCCACTGCTTGCCGTAGACAGGTCCCAGATCGCCATTCTCGTCAGCCCATTCGTCCCAGATGGTGACGCCGTGGTCGTTGAGATACTTGATGTTGGTGTCGCCGTTCAGGAACCACAGCAGCTCATAGATGATCGACTTCAGGTGAAGCTTCTTGGTCGTCGTCACCGGAAAGCCATCGGCAAGGTCGAAACGCATCTGGTAGCCGAACACCGAGCGCGTACCGGTGCCGGTGCGGTCGCTGCGGTCGCTGCCTTTGTCCATCACATGTCTGAGAAGGTCGAGATACTGGCGCATGATTCGGGCTCGTTTCGGATTTTCCAAATCCTACCCGATGGCGCCCGTTGCGAACATAGCCATTGACGGCAATGCCCACAGACTTCCCCGACCGGGTCTTCCCATTCGCTGTGCGGCACCCTATATTAGCCGGGTCAGCTTGACTGACTATGGTGATAAACAGGCGATGCAATAAGCCGTTCGGACCCGGGGGCGGTACCCGGCGCCTCCACCACAAGCTGCCCCACCGGGCAGTTTCTGATGGGGGCGAAATAGGATCGACGAAGGTGTAAAGATCGTACTTTTGCCCGGCATGGTACCACCGTTATCGGACTAAACTTGTAGTTGCAAATGACAACTTTGCGGAAGCACGTCTCGCAGCGTAAGCTGTGCGATAGCTTCAAATTCAAGCCCTCGCGGTTCGCACTTCTAGGCGGGGTTCGGAGGTACCTGGCAACAGAAACCTCCACTTATCCCCTCCTTGAATCCCACCTTGTGCCGCATGGGCTCTCGCCCTTGCCAGGCAACTTTCAAACGCTGCCACCGGAGGTGTCATGCGCCAGAAAGG
>JBBSOT010000487.1:0-3912 GCA_038259455.1 Hyphomicrobiales bacterium
GGCTGTCGTGCTCAGAAAAATTGTGTGGATCATGTTGTTCCTCCCGGATCGTGGGCGCGTGATATACGCGTCCTCCCATGAAGATGCTATGCGGAGCCTTGGCAAAACCACTAATACTGATAGTCGACATCACCGGATCTTGAGATCCCGTGCGGTCCCACGTGAGCGCAATGGGTGCGGACAATCAGCCGCCCCAAGAACTCTAAAAATCATCGATCACTCAATCAAATATGGGTATCTACCTAACCCGGATGATTCACGGGAAGGCGGCGGAGGTAGCGTAATCATCTGAAATACTGTATGTTTTGGGTGCTACCGCCAAACATACAGCTTTCGAGAGGACGTCCCCCGCCATGGTCCAGTCTACGTGCTCCACGCCGCGCCTGTCACCCCTCAACGGCAAGCCGATCCTGCTTGGGTTTGACGGCGCCGACATGAGTTCCGACGCCGGACTGACGCTGCTGCGCGAGATCGATCGAAAGGCCGGTCTCGCCCAGCGGCTTGCCGGTTGCCTGCATGATCCGCGCGATCTGGCAAAGGTTCAGCATGGCCTGTGCGATATCATCCGTTTCCGGATCATGATGATCGCGGCGGGGTATGAAGACGGCAATGACGCAACAGCTCTCACCCAGATTGATGCCGCGCTATACCCGGATCATCGTCACTCTGCCCGCGTCGTGCCCGCGACAGGAACTTCTCCACCTCCTCTTCGACGCCCTCGCACCGCCGAAAGCAGCCTGACGCCAGCGCCCCCGACAACCCTGAAACATCAACCCGCATGACCCAAAACGAGCTGCCGACCGGGCCTCACAACCCGGACGCCGCATCCGCCTGCGCAGGAACTTCATCCCGCCCCGAAAATATCCAGCCGACAGCCAAAATCCGGACTTGGTGAATTATCCGGGCTAGACGCGCCAGAGTCTGATGGACATACATACCAACCGTATGGTATCTACTTAGATGCCCAGACCAACCAAACATAATCCTGAACGCGGCGATGCCCGCACACGCCTCCTGGAGGCGGCGCGAGATGTCATCCGCCAGAAGGGCTTTACAGCGACGACCGTCGATGACCTGTGCAAATTTGCGGGAGTAACGAAAGGCGCCTACTTTCATCACTTTGCCAGCAAGGAAGCTCTTGGCGTTGCTGCGGCCGAATTCTGGACTGAAACCACATCGGCCCTGTTTGCCGATGCGCCTTATCACGCATCGGATGATCCGCTGGAACGCGTGTTCGCCTATGTCGAATTCCGCAAGGCGATCATTGAAGGCGGCCTGGCGGACTTCACGTGCCTCGTCGGGACCATGACGCAGGAGACATTCCAGTCCTATCCAGCGATTCGCGACGCCTGCGCCGCCAGCATGCTGGGCCACGCCGCGACGCTGGAACCCGACATTGAGGCGGCCATGCACGCGTATGGTATTTCTTCGGACGAATGGAACGCGCAAAGCCTCGCACGTCACACCCAGGCCGTGCTGCAGGGTGCGTTTATCTTGGCGAAGGCAACCGGTGATCTCGAGATTGCCCGCGACAGCGTCGATCACCTGAAACGCTACATCGAACTGCTTTTCGACCGAACCATTCCCTGAAACCCGAACATGAAAAAGGAGAAAGTGATGACTAATCGTGAAGGCACCCCGATCTGGTACGAACTGATGACAACCGATCCCGATGCGGCGCAGCCATTCTATGGCAGCATCATGGGATGGAGTTTCGAGACGATGCCCGGCGGGCTGGAACGCGACTACCGGGTCGCCTCGGCCAATGGCACACCCGTCGCCGGTATCATGCGGACGCCCGATCATGCCAAGGACATGCCGGACATCTGGTACACCTATGTCGGAGTCATTGACATTGACTCCTCGGCCAAAAGGGTGAAAGCGCTCGGCGGTGCCGTCGACATTGAAGCCACCGAAATCCCCGGCGTCGGACGCATTGCGTTCTGCCGCGACCCGCAGGGGGCAAAGTTCTACCTGATGTGCGGCGCCAGCGACGAGGACAGCAAGGTCTTCGCGCCGCAAACACCCGGCCATTGCAGTTGGAACGAATTGGTCACGACCGACCAGAAAGCGGCGCTGGAATTCTACGGCAAGCTATTCGGCTGGGAACACGGCGGCGCGATGCCGATGGGCGAGGCGGGGAATTACACCTTCATCAACCTCGACGGCAACATGATCGGGGCAATGATGAATTTGCCCCAAAAGGACGCCATGCCCTATTGGAATTTCGCCATGCAGGTTGCGGATATCGACAAGGCCAAGGCCGCGGTCGAAAAAGGCGGCGGCAAGATTCGGTCGGGGCCGATGGAACTGCCGGACAACAGCGGTTGGATGATCCAGACCGATGACTCGAAGGGCGCAAAGATAATGTTCACGGGTCCACGCAAGGGGTGACGGCCCAGGCAGAGCGACCCACAGACAACCCGGCGGGGCAACCCCGTTTCCCATTTTCCCAACAGCATCCGAGAATCCCATGAATGCCTCGAACACCGAACACTTTTCCAAGGGACCCGTCCCTCGCCGGGACAGGACCGTTGTCGTGGGCTGGATACTGTCCGCCGTCTTCGCGGCCTTCATGCTGAGCGCTTCGGCCCTGCCCAAGCTGGCCGGAATGCCGGTCGCCGCTCAGACGATGGCCGATCTTGGCTGGCCCGATGCCCCGGTCTTCTGGATCGGGGTGATGGAGGCGGGATTCACCATCCTGTTCCTCTGGCCCCGCACGGTGCTGCTAGGCGCGGTGCTAATGATGGGGATACTGGGCGGGGCGATGGCCACCCAGATCCGAGCGGACTCGCCGCTCTTTTCCCACGTCCTCTTCTCAGTCTACTTGGGCACGGTGATGTGGGGCGGTCTATGGCTGCGCGAACCGTCCGTGCGCGCCATCCTGCCTCTGCGGCGCGAATAAGGCGGGGCGAATATGTCATTTCAGGCCTATCTTGACACGATCGAACGCCAGACCGGCAAGTCGCCCGCCGACCTGCGCAAACTGGCAGAGGAAAAGGGCTTCACCAGCAACGGCATCCTCATTGCAGGCACAAAGGCGACGGCGGTCACCAACTGGCTGAAATCCGACCTCGGTCTTGGCCACGGACACGCGATGGCTGTCTATGCCCTACTGAAAGGGACGAAGAAGGAAGGTGACCCCTGACGCCCGGTCCCGTCATGCCGGAAGATAACGCCGACATTGCCGCCGCGATGCAAGAGAGGGGGCTGTCGTCCTTGAATTGGACGGCCCAGTCAATCCAGAGACGACGCACATTGGATCTGGGACGACATCACAGGTAAGCTTAAGGCTGCTTGATATCTGGTGTCCCGGCTTTCGCTGCCATGAATGCCGATAACTTGACGATCCCAGCCAAGCAGTGCTGCCTCGACAGATTTGGCCTTGCGGACCTAGGGCGGGACCAATGCGGAACGGAATGTGACAGGCTTGCCGGTCTTCGAGCGCACCTTCGGATCCTGAACCGTCACGGGGCCGATGCCGGTTTGCGCGGCGCGTTCGGGGTGATGGCCATTGCGAACGATCATGGCGCGACCCTCGCAGGTGCGTTGCGCTTGGAATTGCGCGAGGAAGCCTTCGAGCTCGGCCTCTACCGCTGTTTGCAGCAACTGCCGTGCGCTCTTGCGCAACAGGTCCGTCAGCGGGTCAGAAACCGCGTCTATACCCGCAAATTCGACGATGTTATCTTCATGCATGGTGGTGCGTCCTCAATGGTGGGTGGTTTGTGTCGCAATGACAATCCAACCAGATGCACCGCCAGCTTTCAAATCACCCAAACACATGGTGTGAGTGCGGCGGCCGCTCTGCAGCAACTCGTCGTGTTCTGTAGGTTGATGGCATGGATGGCCACAAGGAGAGTAACCATGACATATTACGCGGGTTTGGACGTATCTCTGAGAGAGATTTCTGTA
>JBBSOT010000488.1:0-3899 GCA_038259455.1 Hyphomicrobiales bacterium
ACATTGGCGCCAGCGGCGGGGCTGCCACGAAACGGCGGCCGGTTGATGCGTCTGAACCTGCATCATCGTCTGCTCTTGCCGGCAAGGCCACACTCTTTTTGGAGTCCACGCTCATGCGGGAACAGATGGCAGATATAGATTAGGGAAGCTTTCGAACGAAAGATCGCATTTTAAGCGTTGCCCCTGACTATCCATCTCAGGAGGCGTTAGACGGCCAGATATGCGTTCTAATTCTGCCGCTTATGCTACGGCGCTGGCCGTAATGCTCACATTTCCACGACGACCCGGCCACGGATCTTCCCATCAACGATATCGCGGGCAGAACCGACAATATCGTCGAACCCGATCGTTCGTGAAAGGGCCGAAAGCTTGGCATGGTCCAACTCTTTTGCAATCCGCTTCCAGGCCGTGGTCCGAAGCTCCTTGGGAGCCATCACAGAATCGATGCCGAGCAACGCAACGCCGCGGAGGATGAATGGTGCGACGCTTGACGGCAGGTCCATCCCACCGGCGAGCCCACAGGCTGCGATGGCGCCACCATACGATGTCATCGAAAGCACATTTGCGAGTGTGTGGCTGCCCACCGCATCAACGCCGGCGGCCCAGCGTTCCTTTGCAAGCGGCTTCGCAGGACCTGACAATTCGTCGCGCGAAATGACCTCGGCGGCCCCAAGCTGCATCAGATAGTCGCTCTCTGAGGTTCGACCCGTCGAAGCGATGACGTGATAACCCAGGCCGGATAAAAGCGAGATCGCGATCGAACCGACCCCTCCGGCGGCGCCTGTGACGATCACAGGCCCGCTACCTGGCGCGATACCATAATGCTCCAGCGCCATGACTGCGAGCATCGCCGTGTAGCCGGCTGTTCCAATGGCCATGGCATCTCGTGCGCTCATGCCGTCGGGCAGGGGGACGAGCCAATCGCCTTTGACCCGCGACTTCTGTGCAAATGCGCCGTGATGCGTTTCGCCTGTACCCCAGCCGTTGAGAATGACCTTGTCTCCCGCTTTCCATTCTGGATGGTCGGAGGCAATTACGGTTCCGGCGAAATCAATACCCGGAACCAACGGAAACCGCCTGATGACCGGAGCCTTTCCGGTTATCGCCAGGCCGTCCTTGTAGTTGATCGTCGTCGCCTCGATGGCGACTGTCACGTCGCCTTCCATGAAGTCGGATTCACTCAACTCCACCGTGTCGACCGACTGCTTCTTGTCTTCGTCGCGCGAGACCAGGATCGCCTTGAATTTGTCAGTCATCGGATCTTTCCCTTTTCAGGTGAGGAGGTTGCAGCGCCGGCCAGATGACGTCAATCAGCCGACGGCCGATCTTCGCCGCGGTGCCCGCGCCCGCCAAAGAATTCTTCTACCAGCACCATAATTGCCCCGACGGTAATAAAGGCGTCCGCCAGATTGAAGACGGCGAAGGACCAGACTGGCGTGTGGAAGAGGATATAGTCAACGACATGGCCAAAGACGATCCGATCTATGACGTTGCCGATTGCGCCGCCGACAATCAGTGCAAATCCCAACCGCGCCCATACCTGGTTGGCCGTTGTACGGCTCGCCAGATAAAGCACGAAAGCGGTCACGGCGAATGAAACAACAATTAGCCCGGTATCGCCAATGGACGAGAACATAGAAAAGGCAACGCCGGTATTGTAGGTGCGAAAAAGCGCCAGGAAAGGAAGGATGTCGACCTGCTCGTGCAGCGTGAGACCATTTTCGACCAGTCCCTTGATCCATTGGTCAAGCGCGACGGCGGCGACCGTGATCATCGTATAGAATGCGAATGCCCTCAACTGTCTGGACCCTGATTGGCAAGAGAAAGCGCATCGCGTCTGATTTCGAAAAGCATGACACCGGTAGCAACCGCCAGATTGAGCGAATCGGCTCTGCCGGCCTGTGGAATTCTGAGCAGCTTGTCACAGGACGCCGCTAGATTCTCGGGCAGCCCCTGTTGCTCGTTACCCATCATGAGCAGGACGGGCCTGCGAGCGTAGGTGACAGACCGATAGTCGACGGCACCCTTCAGATGTGTTCCTGCCACCAGGCCTGGAAAACCCTGCCGCCAGGCAAGAAATGCTTCGGGTGTCGCCCGGGCGATCGGCACGGCAAAGATCGAACCCATTGTTGCGCGCACCGTTTCCAACGAAAACGGGTCGGTGGTTTCGCCAACAAGGATGACGCCCTTGGCTCCGACAGCATCCACCGTCCGGATTACTGTGCCCAGATTTCCCGGATCGCGGATGCGGTCGAGGGCCACCCATACATCGTCGTTTTCGGGCCTGATGCTATCAAGTGAGGAAAGACGCTGCGAGAAAACGCCGACCACAGCCTGCGGATTGTCCCGCCGGGTAATTGCCGTCAAGACCTTCTCGGTAACCTCAAGCACCGTGCCGCCGGAGGCGACGGTGCGAGCGGCGACTTTCTGAACACTGGCATTGTCACGTGCTGCCTTGGCAAAGACCAGCGTTTGAATGGACCAGCCGAGTTCGAACGCATCAATGATAAGCTTCAGGCCCTCGGCAATGAACGCACCATGCTGGTCCCGATACTTCTTTAGAGCGAGGGCCTTGATGTCCTTGACCAGTGGATTGGCGAGGCTGGTGATTTCCTTCACCTGGCCCGGGGCACCGCTGGCACGATGCTCACTCATGATGCGATCCATCGGGAAAACAGGGAGGTCGACAATGCGCGACCTGCCGATTTCTCGCGGATAATCAACTCGCCGGACTCCACAGTCCCGCCCATGCCGGCGAAACTGTCGCGCATCAGAGCGTGGATGGCGAAGAATGATGCGCGAATGGAATAGGCAGTCAGTACAACGGCGAGAGGTTTGGGCGACAGGATGCGACGACAAAGGTCTGTAAGCGCAGGCAGATCCGAAAACAGTTGCCAGACTTCCCCCTTGGGACCTCTGCCGAAGGCGGGAGGGTCGAAAAGGACGATATCATACGTGCTGCCGCGTCGCTCCTCGCGCTCGGCGAACTTCATGGCATCTTCGCAAATCCAGCGAATTGGCCTGTCCTGAAGTCCTGCGATGGTCTGGTTTTCGCGGGCCCAGCCAATCGCTTTCTTGGAGGCATCGACATGGGTCACTTCGGCACCTGCGCGCGCCGCGACCAGCGAAGCCACGCCTGTATAGCCGAACAGGTTCAGGACCTTGACGGGCCGCCGTGCTGCTTGAATGAGCCGCTCCATGTGGTCCCAATGCGATGCCTGCTCGGGAAACACGCCGACATGCCGAAATGAGGTGAAGCGACCGAGATAGTCGATGCCGTCGTGACGCATCGGCCAGGTTTCCCCTAGCGGTGTGGCTGGAAAGCGCCAGCGACCCAGACCTTCTTCCTCGGTATCGCCAGTGAAGACCGCATCCACCTTCTGCCAGTCGCGCTCTGGCAATGCGCGCTGCCAGATAGCCTGATTTTCGGGTCGAACAATCCGGTAGGGGCCATATTGCTCGAGTTTCTCCCCATCGCCGCTGTCCAGCAAAGCATAGTCGCTGTTCGGTCCGACTTCGAGGATTACCGGCAGGCGTTCGGACGGCAAGGGCTCATCCCGGCGCTTCAGAGCAACTGGAGGCCGCACCGATTGCGTTGGTCCGTCGGAGACCAGGCGATCTCGCGCGCCATTTACCTGGGCCTTCTGTGCACCGTGCTCGCGGCCGCTTTTCGGGCTTTTGGCGCGCTTCTGGCTCAATTCGGTTGCTCTCCACGGACTGGCTGCTTCTGCCATAGGGACATGGGCGGCGCAACAATGCCCTGCCAGAAGGGTGGGAGCGGGTGGTCGTACTCACTGTGCCTAGCGATCGCGCGATGTCTCGTAAACGGCGATGCCTGCGGCAAGATCTTCGAGGGCCGCCCCTACCGACTTGAAAAGGGTGATCTCCGTCTCCGTTTC
>JBBSOT010000489.1:0-3894 GCA_038259455.1 Hyphomicrobiales bacterium
GTGGTTCTCGGGCTTCACCTGCCAGAGTTCCTTGAGACCGATACCGTATTTGCCGGGCTCGCGGCCGTCCGACAGCCCGAATTTGGCGATAAGCTGTTTGGCAAGCGAGCCGCGCACCCCCTCGCCGATCAGCACGTATTTGCCAAGCAACGCCATGCCGGGTGCAAAGCCCGGTCCCGGTTTGCCATCGCGCTCGACGCCCATGTCTCCGGTGACGACGCCGATGGCTGCGCCGTCCTCATTGTAGAGTACCTCGCGCGCCGCAAACCCCGGGTAGATCTCGACGCCCAGGGCCTCGGCCTTGCCAGCCAGCCAGCGGCATACGTTGCCGAGCGACACGGCATAGTTGCCGTGATTGTTCATCAAGGGCGGCATCAGGAAGTTCGGGATGCGCAAACAGCTCTTCTTCCCGAGCAGCAGAAAATGATCGTCGCTCACCGGTGTCTTGAAAGGATGGTCGGTATCGTCGCGCCAGCCAGGCAGAAGACGGTCGATGCCGATCGGATCGACGACCGCGCCGGAAAGGATGTGCGCGCCAACCTCGGCGCCTTTCTCCAGCACGACAACCGAGAGCTCCGGATTGACCTGCTTCAACCGGATCGACGCGGCAAGACCGGCCGGCCCCGCCCCGACGATAACCACGTCGAATTCCATGCTCTCACGTTCAATCTCGCTCATCAATTTCTCCGCACTGGCTCTGGCTCGTCGTGGCGCTTTGCTGGCTTACGCGCTCCTTAGCGCATCCGGACGAATGGCGAAACTGCCCGGCTGCCCGATCGGCGCAAAGACGGCATGAAAATGGATATGCTTCTTGTCGCCCATGGTCCGACGGCGGGCCTGACCAATTTGTGTTTGTTACCAATCACGCTTCTCGTCCATACTGCCGACATGCAGCCTGCAAAAACCATGTGCGGCGTAGCGGCTTTTTCTTCGACCCGCCGAACGGCGTGCGCCGGACTTTGCTTCCTTACGGCAGCCTGGCTCGGCATTGCTCCAACGGACTTGTGTGCCGCGCAGGACGAAGAGGGGCGTTGGGAGACTGGCGCTTACAGCTTTTCGGACGAACTTGGCGGGTTTGTCATCACCGGCGCGTCGGGCAACGGCACCATAAATGATCCGATTGTGATCACGCAGGAGATGAACTCGGCATCGCCGGTCACCATGGTCATCCGCACCATCAAGCCGATCCGGCCGTTCGACCAGTCCGGGCTCTATGCAAGCGGTTTCCTGCACATGCGCATCGAGGTCCTCAACAACAGCAAGCTGCCATGGATCGAGTTCGAATTCGAGCTACAGGAACATCTGCACGAGGCCAGCATCTTCGGCGACGGCCTCTCTTTCGATCAGCGCCGTACGGAAAGCGAAAACATCTCGTCTGTCAATTTCAGCGAATACAGCCGCGATTTCGAACCATACGACCGTCTTCTGTTTCGAAATGGCAAGGTCGACTATCTGGAAAACGCGACGTTCCGCTTCATGATCTCCGACTTTACGCCGCGCTGGGAGTTTTTTCTGGCCCAGGACCCGCGCATTCCATCATCGTGACCTTGCAAAAGCAGCATTTGCGGTAAAGTGTCCGGCATGAGTTTTTCCGCCGACGATCGTGATCCTGGCCTGCGCGAGCTGCTCGCATTCTATGCCGAAGCGGGCGTCGATGATGCACTCCTGGAAGAGGCGCCCGACCGGTTCGCCGAGGCAGCGCGCGCTACCCAGGCCGCGGCGCAAGCATCCGCGCCCGAACCAGCCGACATCCGCTCGACGCCGCGTCAGCCAACCTTGGCTGCGGCGCCACAGAGGCCACCGTCCGCGGCTGCCGTGCCCGACGAGACGCAGATCGCACTCGCCCGCCAACGGGCGGCACAGGCCAGCACGCTGGAGGAACTGCGCGAGCAGCTTGCCGCCTTCGACGGCTGCAACCTGAAGGCGACTGCCAAGAACCTGGTGTTTGCCGACGGCAACCCGGATGCCGACATCATGCTCGTCGGCGAGGCGCCCGGACGCGACGAGGATCTTGAGGGGCTGCCCTTTGTCGGGCGGTCAGGGCAACTGCTGGACCGCATTCTCGCGGCGATTGGCCTCGACAGGCAGTCAGCCTACATTGCCAATGTCATTCCGTGGAGACCGCCGGGCAATCGCACGCCGACGCCGCAGGAGACGGAAATCTGTCGGCCGTTCATCGAGCGGCAGATCGAACTGGCCAACCCGAAGGTGTTGGTGACGCTTGGCGGCCCCTCGGCAAAATTGCTGCTCAGGACCTCGGACGGCATCTTGCGACTGCGCGGCAAGTGGGGAACCCACACCACCGCTTCGCAGATTGACATTCCGACCATGCCGACACTTCATCCGGCCTATCTGCTCAGGAATCCGGCGCACAAGAAACTTGCGTGGCAGGATTTTCTGCAGGTCAAGGCACGGATTAGGACGCTCGCCTGATGGTGCACCGTGAGCTGTTCTGCCAGGTGCCGGAAAAGGTCAAGCACGAGCCTCAGTGACAGTGTACCCTGCCGGTGCTGTTATCCATGTGGCAGCATTGGCCGGGCGGCGAACTCTTGCGGCATCCACCGCCATGCGCGCCAGCAGCGGTCGTCAAGGCCACGCTGGCAATGGCGCAGGTCAGAACAAGAAACTTCATGCGAATGATCCCCCGGCAGTTTCGACTCGCAGGGGTACACTATGAGCGCGCAGATACAACCAAAAGATTATCTCTACAGTTGAACACCCTGAAGTTGTATCTTTCATTCCGGCGGGGTCACCTTCATCGCGTTCTTTCGCTCTATCCCGAGCCGCTGTTCACGCCAGACGATGAAAATTCCTGCACCGATGACGACAGAGCCGCCAACCAGCGTGTACGCCGTCGGTATGTCGTTGAAGGCAAGGTATCCGACTGCAATGGCGATGAGCATCGACGTGTATTCGAAGGGTGCGACGGTCGACGCCTCGGCGTGTCGATAGGCTGACGTCATCAGGATCTGGCCAACACCGCCAAATATCCCAGAAGAGACGAGCAGCGCAATCTGCGACGGCATCAACGGCTGCCAACCGAACGGGATTGAAAACAGCGCTATGGCACTTGCCGTCAGGGAAAACCAAAGGACGATGGTCGCCGTCTTTTCGGTGCGAACCAGATCGCGCACCAGCAGCACCGCGACCGCGGAGATCGCAGCGGAGGCGAGGACCGCGACGACGCCGATGAATTCCTCGTCGCCCAGCGCCGCGCCGGAGCGAAACAGCGTCAATGTCGGCCACGAGATGATCGCTATGCCGATAAGACCGACGCAGACGGCGCTCCAACGGTAAACGCGAATAACCTCGCCGAGGAACAGCGCACTGAAGACGACCACGAGCAGCGGTTGGGCGTAGCCGAGGGTGACAGCTTCCGGCAATGGCAGGCGGGTCAGGGCGAAGAAACCAAGGCCCATCGAAGAGACCCCGACCAGTCCGCGCATGACCTGATTGAGCGGGCGCTTGGTATGAAGTGCGGTGCGCAGTTCCTTGCGATAAGCCAGGAAGACAATGATCGGGATGATCGCGAAGAAAGAACGGAAGAAAACCATCTGCCCGGCAGGCAGTTGCCCCGACGCCTTGATACACGTCTGCATCCCGACGAAGAACGCTACCGAAACGACCTTGAGACCGATGCCAATCAGCGGATTGGCCGCCTCGGTCCGGCTTTCTCTGGTCACCTGGACGGTGCTGACTGGATCGCGGCCCAGATTCGCGCCGGTGACGCGGGCATCTCGATATGGCCGATGCCGTAGGCGCGATAGAGCGCGTCCGTCACCGCGTTAAGTGCAGCCGGCCCGGCGCCGATCGTGCCAGCTTCGCCTGCACCCTTGATGCCCAGTGCATTGGTGGTCGACGGCACATTGCGCGTTTCGAAGCTGAAGAAGGGCA
>JBBSOT010000490.1:0-3892 GCA_038259455.1 Hyphomicrobiales bacterium
CGATGCTCCAGATGGTGACGCCGGCCGCGATCAGATTGCGCCGCGAGCGCCGGTCGGCAAGGTAGCCGAGCGGGATGCCGGCGACGCCGTAGATCACCGCAAACGCGGTGCCGAGCAACAGGCTCATCTGCGTATCGGAAATACCGAGATCGGCACGGATCGGATCGACCAGCAGGCTGAGCACCTGGCGGTCGGTATAGGCGAGCACCGCGGTGGCAAACAGGATGAGGACGACGCTCCACGCCCGCGCCGGGCGGGGATAGGCGGCCTCGGTCGTTGCTGTCATGCCGCCGCATCCCCCGTGTTGCGGTGCGCAGCGCAACCGACCCCGGGGATCAGCACGTCGCCAACGACGGGGCGAATGTCAATCGGCGGACGGGAGTATCGCTCCGCAGTCCGCATCAGGCGATCTCTCAGCCTGACAAAACATAACTGCCAGCATCAATCGGTGCCCGCGCTTTGTCGACGCCGAGCTAGCGAAACGGACAGTGTCGTCGGCAACGTGGCCGTTGGGCCGCACCGCTCCCGTTCTTGGCGGAGGTTGCGAGATTCGCCGACCAGAGAACACTTCAGGTATGCTGTAAATCATTCTTTCCGCTTAAGAGAATGTCGCGCTTCCGGCGACGCACGCTTAAGTCAGATTGCCTACGACGCTGCCTCCGTAACGCTGTTCCAGCAGTACCAAATCCAACGATCATCATTGCCCAAATGCTTGGTTCAGGCACCGCATACAGTCGACCGTCGATCGTGTAACTTTCCAACCGCCACCTTGACCGAAACAACGCATAGGAGCCATCTCCCCACAAACCGAAGTTACCTGGGAAAAACTCAAAGGAGGCAGTGCCACCAAAAGTCTGTCTATCTAAAGAAACGCCATTGTAAATCCAGCCATTAAAATAGAAGTCTTGACTGATAATCACACCGTCATCAATAAATGAGTCACTCGTCCATGGTAGGTGAATTTTCTTATTGGAGGAAATTTCGGTTATTTCGGTTTCAAAGCCTGCCGACTGACTTCCCCACATTTTTACTTCGATTTCCTGTCCCACATTAAAGCTCGGCAGAGGAACAGAGTCTAGGTTTATGAGTCCGGTTTTAGCGCAACCCTCTGGGTAATATTCATCCAGACACCTAACTCCGGCAGCATCGACCTGTCCTCTGCCAGCAAAGACATACACTGCGTTCTTGGTCGCTGAAGACCAAGGGATGGTATGTGCTTGACCCGCCGTCGCCGCAGTTAGCCCGACGCAAGCAATCATTGATCTCAGCATTTCGCCCCTCATGCTACGAGCCCAATCCTCCACGGGACTTTACACAGATTGTCTATCGCAACAATCCTTAACGAATTACGCCTTTCGCGCCTGAAGTAGCGTCTGTTTGCAAAGGGTGTGTACAGCGTCAGCGCGGGCAAGCCCTATGATGCGTCCAGATGCGTTAATGCCGGCGCTCCCGGTCGGACTGGCTTCAAGACGTTCAGCCTAAGCGGATCTGCACTTCGGATTGGCGAAACCGCAGCTTGTGAGACCGAGTAAGGCTAAGCTGCGGCCGCTCGCAAGTGGCAGCCCAACTTGGCACTTCAATCTTAATAGGAACGTCTGCAGCTTCGCTACGCCCGCGCCCCCGTCACCACGCCCACCGAATTGTGCCGCAGCGCCTCGAGCACTGCCGCCACGATCGCCGGCGCGTCGAGCCCGGCTTCCGCGTATTGCTTCAGCGGGTTGTCATGGTCCTGGAAGATGTCGGGCAGGCGCAGCGTGCGCACCTTCAGGCCGGCGTCGGTCAGGCCTTCGTCGCTGAGCCAGGTCAGGACATGGGCACCGAAGCCACCGGCGGCGCCCTCCTCGATGGTCACTAGCACTTCATGGGTGGCCGCGAGCTTGCGGATCAGCGTGTGGTCGAGCGGCTTGGCAAAGCGCATGTCGGCAATGGTTGTCGACAGGCCCTTGGATTCGAGTTCCTCGGCGGCCTTTTCGGCCTCCTGCAGCCGGGTACCGAGCGACAATATGGCGACGGTCTTGCCCTCGCGGACGATGCGGCCCTTGCCGATGGCGAGCCGGGTCGGTTGGGCCTGGATGGCGACGCCGGTGCCTTCGCCGCGCGGATAGCGGACGGCGATCGGGCCGGTGTCGTGCAGCGCCATGGTGTGGACCATGTTGGTCAACTCGTTCTCGTCCGATGCCGCCATGACGACGAAATTGGGCAGGGTCGCGAGATAGGTGACGTCGAAGGCGCCGGCATGGGTGCAGCCATCGGCCCCCACCAGCCCGGCCCGGTCGATGCCGAAGCGCACGGGCAGGTTCTGGATGGCAACGTCGTGGACGACCTGGTCATAGGCACGCTGCAGGAACGTCGAATAGATGGCGCAGAACGGCCGCATGCCCTGGGCGGCGAGGCCGGCGGCAAAGGTCACCGCGTGCTGTTCGGCGATGCCGACGTCGAAGGTGCGATCCGGGAACACCTTGTTGAAGCGGTCGACGCCGGTGCCTGATGGCATGGCGGCGGTGATGGCGACGATGCTGGGGTCGCGCTTGCCCTCGGTGATCAGCGCATCGCCGAACACGTTCTGATACTGGGGCGCGGACGGCGTCGCCTTGTGCTGGGCGCCGGAGATGACATCGAATTTCTGGACGCCGTGGTACTTGTCGGCGGCGGCCTCGGCCGGCGCATAGCCCTTGCCCTTTTGCGTCACGACATGGATCAGCATCGGCCCTTCGGCGGCATCGCGGACATTTTCGAGCACCGGCAGCAGGTGATCGAGATTATGGCCATCGATCGGGCCGACGTAATAAAAGCCCAACTCCTCGAACAGCGTGCCGCCGCCCTGGGCCATGCCGCGGGCATATTCCTCGGCCCGCGCCGCGGCCTTTTTCAGCGGCGGCGGCAGGGTCTTGCGCGCGATGCTCTTGATGGCTTCGCGCAGCTCGAGGAACTGGCGCGACGACAGCAGCCGCGACAGATACGCCGACAGCGCACCGACCGGCGGCGCGATGCTCATGTCGTTGTCGTTGAGGATGACGACCAGGCGATTGCCGGCCTGGGCGGCGTTGTTCATCGCCTCATAGGCCATGCCGGCCGACATCGAACCGTCGCCGATGACGGCGATGGCCTTGCCCGGCTGGTTCTTCAGCTTGTTGGCGACGGCGAATCCGATCGCCGCGGAGATCGAGGTGCTGCTGTGCGCGGCGCCGAACGGGTCGTATTCGCTCTCGGCCCGCTTGGTGAAGCCGCTGAGCCCGCCGCCCTGGCGCAGACTGCGGATACGGTCGCGGCGGCCGGTCAGGATCTTGTGCGGATAGGCCTGGTGGCCGACATCCCAGATCAGCCGGTCGGCCGGCGTATCGAAGACATAGTGCAGCGCGACGGTCAGCTCGATGACACCGAGGCCGGCGCCGAGATGCCCGCCGGTCGTCGATACCACGTCGATCATCTCGGTGCGAAGTTCATCGGCGAGCTGCCGCAGGTCTTCGTGGCGCAACCGCTTCATGTCGGCCGGTACATTGACCGTATCGAGCAGCGGGGTTGAAGGTCGTTGGGTCACCAAGGCCTGCCGAAATTGTTGAGTCTTGATGACACTGCTAGCGCCTCGGGGCCCGACTGTCGATGCGGCGTTATCCCGGCGGCGCGGCGTTCAGGCACAATCCGCGCATTTGCCGCGCACCTCGATGACCGGTTTTTCGGGGCGAAAGCCGGTGGCGCGGGCGGTGTCGCGAATCCGTGCCGACAACTGGTCATCGTCGACATGCGTTGCACGACGACAGGCATCGCAGACGAGGAAGATGCAGTCATGCTGGCAACCCGGGTGGGCGTTGGCGAGATAGGCATTGGCGCTTTCGATCCGCATGGCGACGTTGCTGGCGACGAACAGGTCGAGGATGCGATAGACGCTGTTGGC
>JBBSOT010000491.1:0-3880 GCA_038259455.1 Hyphomicrobiales bacterium
AGTTCAGTGTCGGCATGTCCATGACTGTCACGGTCGACGTCGAGTCTTCCGGCACTGCGCCGAACCACTTTTCGTGCAGACCGGCAATGGTGCCGTCCTCCTTCAGTGTGGTCAGGACGTCGTTCACTTCCGCAGCCAGCGGCGCGTCCTTGGCGAACATCATGGAATACTTTTCGCCTGTCTCGATCCGCTGGACGACCTTCAGTTCGGGCTTGTCCTTGACGTAGTACTGCAACGCAGGAATGTCCGAGATGTAACCGTCGATCCGACCAGCGCTCAGGTCCAGCATCGCGGGGGCAAGGCCTTCGTAGCGGTTGATTGTCGAAAACCCGTACTCCGCCTGATGCTCCGTCGCCCACATATCGCCAGTCGATCCTGTATCGACGCCGACGACTTTGTCCTTCATCTCCTCCAGCGAAGCGGGGCCATCCGCCGCCACGGTCAACGACTGGTCGCTGTCGTAATAGGGCTGGGCGAAGGTCACGGACTGCAGGCGTTCCTGCGTGATGGTAATCGACGACATGGCAATATCGACGCGGCCCGACTGCACGGCAGAGAACAGGCCCTGAAAGGGGATGTTCACGATCTCGACGCCACGGCCCAGCTTCTCGGCGACTGCGTTCACCAGATCGACTTCAAAGCCCACGTTGGAACCGGTGTCATCCTGAAACTCCCACGGCACGTTGCCGATGTTCGCGCCGACCTGAAGGTCCTGTGCGAAAGCCGC
The DNA here is from genome assembly GCA_038259455.1 of Hyphomicrobiales bacterium. Taxonomy (GTDB): domain Bacteria; phylum Pseudomonadota; class Alphaproteobacteria; order Rhizobiales; family Rhizobiaceae; genus CAMYMG01. Next base: position 728 of record JBBSOT010000491.1, read on the forward strand.
TCCGCCAAAGGCAGAGGCCGCCAAGGCAACCGCTGCAATCTTGCTGATCTTTCCGAACATGATGACATTTCCCCTGTCGTTGATGTGATTATTGTTTCACTATTGGCCTGACCGGTCTGACCGGTCTGACCAATTACAAGCATGCGGCACCATCTCTGGCAAGGCTTTGGAATCGGGAGACCGGCCCTTCCAAGCGGTACGATGAAAAAAGCGCCATTACGAAAGTCACGCGATGAACCATACGAACGGCAAAAGCGTCACCCAGACCGTTGCGGCCACCTTGCAAGACATGATCCGGACAGGAGCGCTCAAGCCCGACGAAAAGATCCCGTCGCAACGCATCCTGTCGGACCAGTTGCAGGTGTCCCGCGCGTCCCTGCGCGAGGCGCTGCTGACGCTGGAAACGCTGGGCCTCGTCCGCACCTACCCCGCGCGCGGCACCTTCGTGCTCGGCACGCAGGACGCAGGTGGACCGCAGCCGTGGCGGTTCGACGGTCAGGTCCGCATCGGCGACGTGTTCCAGACCCGTGCCTTGGTCGAGACCGAGCTGTGCCGGCTTGCCGCCCCTCACGTCACGCACGGGATCGCCGATCGGCTGGAACAGGCCACCGCCGCGTTCGAGGCGGCATGGACCGCCGGCGACCTTGTCGGTCATGTCGAGGCCGACCTGCGATTTCACGGCCTGATCGTGGAGACCTGCCCCAATCCGATGCTTCGGGATTTCTACCGGTCCGTTCGCGACCTGATGACCGAAAGCCAGCGCGTGCCGATCCCGAATACCGCTGTCGCGCGGATGCAAGCCTCGATCAGCGAACACCGCGCCATTCTGGATGCCCTGCGCAGGACGGACGGCCTTGCCGCGGCCAAGGCCATGCAGGCCCATATCCGCAACACGGCAGCCTGCGCCGGTGTATCACTGGTCTGACAAAGTGATCGGCAGAGCAAGTCTATCTTTGAAGACGGATCATGATGAGAGGCACGATTACGGACGACCACATCATCGGTATCTTGTCGGTGCGTGAGGCCAACGCAAAATCCACGGGTCCGTGCGTGAAGCACAGAACGTCGGAAGGCACTTTTCCAGTAGATGAGGTGCTCCTCGTTTCCTAGACGCCTGCGTCGTTCATTTTCCTTTGGATGATTTCATGGTCAAGCGGCAACAGCATGCTGTTGTTCATTCGCCTGAAGTTCGGATTAGGAAACATCCCGAGATAATCGAACACGTCCTGCCCTGGAGCATCGCGCATCAGGTACCGGACAGCACGGAGCGCTTCCTCTGAATACACTATTGAAGACCAGCCACACTTGCTGATTGAACCGCGCCGGGTTTGCCGGAGACCTGATACCTGAGACCTGAGACCTGAGACCTGAGACTTGAAACCTGAGAAGGATGAGAGTCATGGAAAAGAGCAAGATGGCAAATCGCTATTCACCGGAGGTCCGCGCCCGCGCGGTGCGGATGGTGCTGGAACACCAGAGTCCCTATGAAACGAGAGGCGCGCCGCGATAGCGGCGATTGCACCGAAGATCGGCTGTATTCCACAGACGCTTGCAGTCTGGCCCCGGGCGGCCGCGAAGGACGCCGGTGCTGCGGGTGGCACGACCAGCGATGCGCGCGATCGGATCAAGCTGTTTGAACGCGAGAACCGTGAGTTGCGTCAGGCGAATGAGATCCTCCGCAAAACATCAGCTTATTTCGCTCAGGCGGAGCTCGACCGCCCGTTGAAGCGATGATCGGGTTTACCTGCGATCATCGTGCCGTCTATGGAGGCAAGCCATTGTCGCGCCATCGGTCCGAGCGACAATGGCGGCCCGATCTGCCGGGTTCTGCCGATCGCCCCGTCCATTGCCCGGCAGTGGTTTGCAGGTCATTCCTTTGGAAGGACTGGCAAACCATGAGAGGGGACGTATCATGCGCACATGGCCATCCGTGCCGATCCGTCCAAGGCGTCGGCGTGACAACAAAGGGATGCAGCGTTGCGTCCCGAGATTCAGCGGATCTGGGACGCCGACTTCAAAGTCTACGGTGGGCGCAAGGCATTCGCCATCGGCCTTGAACCGATGGCGGCACGATGGCTCATCATCAACTCAGACGAGAAGGCTTTGATGTCGCCCGTTGCACGGTGGCGCGGCTGATGACCCAGATCGGGCTGCGTGGCGCGCTCGCCATTGTCCTCGGACCAATGGCGGAAAATGGCGCGCCGTGGCAAGGTCATCAAGACCACGCAGAGCGATACGGCGGCACCATGTCCGCAAGACAAGGTGAACCGCCCGTTCCGGGCGCCGGCACCGAACATGCTGTGGGTGAGCGACTTCACCTACGTCTCGACCTGGGCCGGCTTCGTTTCGTTCGGGGGCTTACGCGGCCCCACTGGGGCCACGGTCCCCCTCACCCTTCGTGATCGATACGTTCGCCAATCACATCGTTGGCTGGCGGGTATCGGGGTCGGCCAGGACGGACTTCGTTCTGGATGCGCTGGAGCAGGCGCTCTGCAAACGACGCCCCGATGGTGACGGCAGCCCGGTGCATCACAGCGATCGCGGGTCCCAATACGTCTTCATCCGCTACACCGACCGCTTGGCCGACGCTGGAATTGAGCCCTCAGTTGGACGCGTTGGAGACAGTTACGACCACGCCTTGGCCGAGACGATCAATGGTCTCTCCAAGACTGAGGTCCTTCGCCGTCGCGGTCCTTGGAAAAACCTCGAGGCTGTCGAGATGGCGACCCTCGAATGGGTAGACCCCGGCGTTTGCAGGCAAACGCCGGAGTTCAAAAACCGCCGGCTGCTCGAACCCATCGGGACCATCCCGCCTGTCGAGGCTGAAGCCCACTACTATGCGCAGCGTGCCGCGCTCGATATGGTCGCATAAAGTGAAGCAATTGGCTTCCGGCAAACCCGGCGCGGCTCACTCGAAATTGTCACTGAGATTTGACCCATGTGGATCTTCGCCCCTGACGGGATTTGTCAGGGGATATTGGAGTGATCGACATGGGATTTTTGAGCGTCATTGAGATATGGGCAAAAGTTGGTGACGCTTGATCAGGCGGCGACTTGAACGTGGCGGAGCCCGTCGCGGAATTCAATCCCTTGGATGATCTCGGGCAGACGGTTTTGGCCGTCGAGTTTGCGCCATTTCTTTTGCGCCGACAT
>JBBSOT010000492.1:0-3877 GCA_038259455.1 Hyphomicrobiales bacterium
CAAGGCTGTTCCCCGTCATCACCTATGGCACAAAATTGAGGTTGTGATTTAAGGAGGATTTGGGTCTCGTCGTAGTGACGAAGGAACGAAGATGAGACCTAAATCCTCAAAACCCAAAGCAAGTGCTGAGCGGGTGGTAAAAGACATCCGCCGCGCGACCAGACGCCACTTCTCAGCAGAGGACAAGATCAGGATCCTGCTGGAGGGCCTTCGCGGCGATGACAGCATTGCTGAGCTGTGCCGCAAGGAAGGCATTGCGCAGAGCCTGTATTACACCTGGTCGAAGGAGTTCATGGAGGCCGGCAAGCGTAGGCTCGCCGGCGATACCGCCCGTGCAGCAACCAGCGACGAGGTGAAGGATCTGCAACGGGAGTCTCGGGATCTGAAGGAATGCGTGGCTGACCTGACGCTGGAGAACCGTCTACTCAAAAAAAGTATGATCGCGGATGGGGGAGACCAAGAATGAGATATCCTGCATCCGAGAAGCTGGAGATCATCAGGATCGTCGAGCAGTCACATCTGCCTGCCCGCAAAACGCTGGGCCAGCTGGGCATCGCGCGCCGGACATTTTACCGCTGGTATGACCGCTATCTGGAGGGCGGACCTGAAGCGTTGGAAGATAGGCCCTCAGCGCCCAGCAGGGTGTGGAACCGGATCCCGGCGCATATCCATGATCAGATTATCGAGCTGGCTCTGGAACAGTCAGAACTGAGCCCGAGGGAACTGGCTGTGCGGTTCACCGACGAAAAGCGCTACTTCGTGTCCGAAGCGACGGTTTACCGGCTGCTCAAGGCGCATGATCTGATCACCAGCCCGGCCTATGTGGTGATCAAGGCCGCGGACCGGTTCCATACCCAGACGACGCGGGTGAACGAGATGTGGCAGACCGATTTTACCTACTTCAAGATCATCGGGTGGGGCTGGATGTACCTCTCGACGGTGCTCGATGATTACTCGCGCTACATCATCGCCTGGAAGCTGTGTTCGACCATGCGGGCCGAGGACGTCACCGATACGCTGGACATGGCGCTGGCGGCGTCAGGCTGTGATCAGGCCTGCGTTCATCACAAGCCCCGCCTGCTCAGTGACAACGGCCCCAGCTACATCGCAGGCGAACTCGCGGAATATATCGAGGCGCAGAAGATGAGCCATGTGCGCGGCGCCCCGTTCCATCCTCAGACGCAGGGCAAGATCGAACGCTGGCACCAGACCTTGAAGAACCGCATCCTGCTGGAAAATTACTTCCTGCCCGGCGATCTCGAAGCCCAGATCGAAGCGTTCGTCGAACACTATAACCACCAGCGTTACCACGAAAGCCTCAGCAATGTGACGCCCGCCGACGCCTACTTCGGCCGGGCCGAAGCCATCATCAAACAACGTGAAAGGATCAAACGAAAGACCATCGAACATCGGCGCTTGTGGGCACCGCAAGCTAGCCGCCTAATATCAACCAACCAGACGAGGCCGATGCTCCGCTAATCTAAGCAGCCATCAGTGCCAAATGTTCTGACGACGGACAACCAACTATCAGATGTTTGGTTTCACTGGCACGCCAATATTCAAGGACAACGCCAACAAGAGCGAAGCCATCGCCCGGACGACCAAGGATTTGTTCGGCGAATGCCTCCACCGTTATGTGATTCCCGATGCGATCCGGGATCAGAATGTCCTGCGTTTCTCGGTCGAATACTGGGGCAAGCTGCGCAGGCGTGACGGCAGCTTGATTGATGAAAAGGTCGTCGGGATCGACACCAAAGAGTTTTTCGAGAACCCCGACCGGATCGAAAGCGTGGTCGATTGGATTATCACGAACCACGGGCGGAAAACACATAGACGCGATTTTACAGCGATCATGGCGGTGGGGAGCGTGGACGCGCTTATCCAGTATTACGAGTTCTTTGCAAAGAAAAAGGCGGCGGGTTTGCATGACCTACGCGTGGCAACTATCTTTACCTATGGGACCGATGAGGACGATAAGGATGCAAATGGCCTAGTCAGCGAGCCGCAATTCGACATTGCCGCCGACACGCCAGTAAATTCCCATAGCCGGGACAAACTGGACAGCTTCATTGCCGACTACAACGCGATGTATGGCACAGCCTTTTCCACAAAAGACAGTCTGAGTTTCTATACCTACTACAAAGATATCGCGAAGCGCATCAAGGAACGAGAGCGAGAAAATGCCAAGGAAAGGGACCGGGTGGATATCCTGTTGGTTGTTGCGATGTTCCTCACCGGATTCGATGCCAAGAAGGTAAACACACTGTATGTGGACAAAAATCTCCAGCATCACGGTTTGATCCAAGCCTATTCCCGTACCAACCGCATTCTCAATGAGGTAAAGTCGCAGGGCAATATTGTCGCATTCCGCAACCTTAAGGAAGCCACTGACGAAGCTATTGCCCTGTTCGCCAACAAGAGCGCCAACGATACAATCTTAATTGATCCATACGAGAGCTATGTTACGCGCTTCAATGAGGCGGCGGCGGCGCTCAAAGCGTTGACGCCAACCGTCGATAGCGTTGACGGCCTTGAGGACGAAAATCAGAAACTCACGTTCGTTCGCATTTTTCGGGAATTGGCGCGCCTCCGCAACATCCTAGTGGATTGATTCCAACGTTTGGAACCCCCGGTTCCGAGCTGCGATGATGTCGTCGGGGTTGGCTTTCCAGACGAATGGCTTGGGGTTGTCGGCATTGTATTCGCGGATGAAGCGGTTGATCGCGGCCTGAAGATCGACGAGCGAATGGAATACGCCGTTCTTAAGCCGCCGCCGGGTCAGTTTTGCGAAGAAGCCCTCGACGGCATTGAGCCATGAGCACGAGGTTGGTGTGAAGTGGAAGGTCCAGCGCGGATGGCGGGCGAGCCATTCCTGAACCTTGTCCTTCTTGTGTGCCGCATAGTTGTCGAGAATGACGTGAATGGCCTTGTCCTTCGGGACTTCGCGCTCGATCCGATTAAGGAAGCGGATGAACTCCTGATGCCGGTGCCGCTGCATGTTCTGGGCAATGACCGTGCCGTCGAGCACGTTCAGTGCGGCAAACAGCGTAGTCGTGCCGTGCCGCTTGTAATCGTGGGTCATGGTTCCGGCACGGCCCCTCTTCATCGGTAGGCCGGGCTGGGTGCGATCAAGCGCCTGGATCTGCGACTTCTCGTCAAATGACAGCACCACCGCATGGGCAGGCGGCGAGAGATAGAGGCCGACGATATCGTGGAGCTTCTCGGCGAAGGCCGGATCGTTCGACAGCTTGAACTGCCGCCAGCGATGCGGACTGAGTCCATGAGCTTTCCAGATCGCCTGGACAGTCGAGGCTGCCAGGCCGGCGATCTTCGCCATCGCGCGCAATGTCCAATGGGTCGCCTCGTGGGGCGGCGGCTCCTGCGTCAACCGGACGATCTCAGCTACGCGATCAGGCGGAACCGGTGCCTTACCGGGAGGCCGGGACTTATCCCGGAGCAGACCATCGACGCCTTCCTGCATGAAGCGCTCTTGCCAGCGCCACACGCAGGTCTTGGACTTGCCGGTCTCGGCCATGATAGCCGAGGTTCCACGGCTCTCGCCGCTCAGAAGAACAATCCGCGCCCGCCAGACGTGCTTCTGCGAACTCATGGGATTAGCGATGATCGCCCGCAATCGATGACGATCGCTGGCAGACAGGGTGAATGATATACCGGTACGCATGCGCGCAGACTCGCACATCAAAGCGCAACAGGGAATCCCCAATCGGACTCATTTGATCCGATCAATCCACTAGGAGGCGTTGACAAATTGGCGCATCCACAATCGGATTGAGACGATGTGGATGAATCCAAGGTAGCTGTCTGCGGTTTTGTCATACCGAGTGGCGAGCCTTCGTGCGTTTTTGAGCTTGTTGAA
>JBBSOT010000493.1:0-3877 GCA_038259455.1 Hyphomicrobiales bacterium
CATCGGGGATCAACTGGCCCAGACGTTCGGCGGTGGCACCGAAGAATTCGGGGCTCTGATCACCGGTCAGGATGAGTGTAGGCACGGCGACCCTTCGCGCGATCTCAACGGGCAGACGGCCGCCCGTCGATATGCCCATGAGGTCGAGATCGTTCGACATGCTCGGGGCGGCGCGCAAACGCGCGTTGTCGGTGGCCATCGCCGCAGCCATTTCGTCCGGCACGCCCGATGCGGCGAGGAAGGCTCTGATCGCCGCTGCGTGACGGCCGACGTTCAAGTGGCCTCGCACCTCGGCGACGTAGGAATCTTCCACTTTCGGCGCATCCTCGGGCGAGAACGGTGGTTCATAGAGAATGAGGCTTCCGATCGGCAGACCATTGGCAGCGGCATGGAGTGCCAATGCCGCGCCTGAGGAGTGCCCGAAAAGCGCCGGGCGGCTGCCAGCCGTAACGATCATGGCGGTGATATCCTCGATTTCGCGGGTAACGGAATAGGACGCCCCATCACCGCTGTCGCCTCGTCCGCGCCGGTCCACCGCGAATGTCGTGAAATGGTCTGACAGTGCCTTGCTGAGCGCCGCGACCCCGCTGCGGTCGCTCAGAATTCCGCTGATGAGGATTATGGCCGGGCCACTCCCACTGCGCTCGAAAGCAATGAGGGTGCCATCTCTGGAGATTACTTGTTCGGGCATGAGGCTCTCCTGATAGGGCACGGAGCGCTGAAGGTTCTGCGGATGGATCTGTAAGTTGCAATAGACGCCAGCATTCCGGTTCAGCCGAAACGAGTTGTGAGGAACGCGATGGAAAGGCTGGCCACGACCGCCTTGGCCAACGCGTCTCCTGCATGGATTGCGTAGAGCTTCGCCGGGTAGCCTTCGTGGACGACCGCGCCTGCAAGGCCTGCGGCCTGAAACCCGGCCCAGACAAGCAAGGCAAGGAGAAGGGAGCCCGACAGGCTTTCGATCCCGATCCAGCGGATCAGAACCGCCAGCGCCGCTGCCAGTCCCAGGCATCGGAACGCTTCGAAAGCTAACGTCGACGCCTGTGGTGTCGCGGCTTCAGCGTAGGCGGGGCTTAGAGACGCGGCAGCCCCGCCGAAAAGTAAACCGTACCAAATGGCTCCGACAACGAAAGCCAGTACCGCTCCGGCCAACACGCTCCCAAACCAGATCATCATGGTTGATCTACTCCTGCACGAATTTCAGTATCATTCCGAGAGAAGAGCATTTCGATGTAGCGGCGCAGGTGGTCCACGCTCTCGATCGCGACATCAGCCGTGCCTTTGGCTTTTGCCATGACAAGGGCCCCTTGGATCACGGCTTGCACATGCAAAGCCAAGCTGGTGGCATGGTCTTCGTCACCCGAGCCATAGGCGCGAAACGCCTCAACCAGATCGGCTTCGATGATCCGTGCACCATCCGTAATGATTTCGTCACAGGCTCGGCGGATCGCATCGCTTGTCGCGTGGGCCTCTTGCACGAGCGTGCCGGCGAAACAGGTGAACTCAGCGATCTCACCAACAAGAAGCGATCTCCGCAGTTCGAGATAAGCCAGGACTCGATCGACCGGATCGACCGGGTCACGCCATGGGATTGCGGCGAACATCTCGGAGGCCAGCGCGCCCCAGCGGTGTGTTGCCGCAACGCCCAGCTCTTCCTTGGTCGCGAAGTGGTGAAAGAACGATCCTTTTGTAACCCCCGCAGCGCGACACAGATCTTCGACCGACGTGGCTGCAAAGCCGCGCTCGCGCACAAGTTTGATTGCCGCGAGAAGAAGTTTCTCGCGGGAGGGAAGTTTGGGTGTGGACTCGGTTTTGTTCGCCATCATGCCATCACCATACCGATTGGTATGGTGATGTGTCAATCATGCACTGATCCTGCTATTTGCCAAGCTGTTCAGGCATCTTGGAAGTGCATTCACCGAGGTTACCCGAACCGCGGATACGAGCCAATTTCCATGAAACATCCCCGTCTTGTCCGTCGCGGTCGTCGTACGCCGAATGCCAGGTTGAAATCGTTCGCAATTGTTTCGTCAGTCGATATAACGTTTTGCGAACAATGCATCGGCGCGCAGCCTTTCGCCAATATCTGGCCTGCCGACACGTTCCATTTCGTCAGCGGCACTGGCTCGCTCTTGGATTTCAGCCAATAGGATCGCTTGCAACTGCTCCGAACCTAAGGCCAGTCGCTCGATTTCAGCCGACCTTTCAAAGAAACGATGTCCATCTTTCGACCCATTGTCCGCCTGTATCGGGGGGGCTTCGGCATTGTCGATCGCTGCCAAAAGTGCACCAATCAACTTAGCTTCATCCGTCCGACGCGCCTTCCTGGAATTGCGCAGATCGAGCCGCATGCGGGCTTTCATCTCGTGTGCGGCATTTCTCACCATATCCAAAACCTCTGCGGCCACTTCTCTTTATCAACACAGGTCCGCCCGGGGCTGCGCAATTCGGCCAGGCAAGCCGTCAGAAAACAATGGCAACTGACTGGTTCGCACCGGGGATGAATCACCTAGTCGATGATTGCGCCAGTGCCTTCCGCTTTCATGCGGGCGAGCCCATCCTTCATGCCTTTAACCTGTTCGGGTGTGTGTCCTTGCCACTTCGTCACTTCAGCAATGATTCTGAGAGGCTCACGCGAGCGATATGACATTGACGGATTGCCGGGAAATTTCTTGTCCGTAAGGTTGGGATCATCGACGATTGGTCCGGTCGGCTCGACGACGTATATCCGTTCAGCCGCATCGCCTGACGAAAGTTCAGCTCCCCAGATTGCCGCATCCAGAGTAGCCGAGAAATAGACCCACGAGAGGGGCTGTGTATCAGTAAAATTTGATCGGTAGCCTACCTGGATCATGCCTCCAACTTTCAGGTTGGCCTTGGTTCCATGAAAGTAAGCCTGCACAAACAGATTGGGAGAATTTGACATCGATGCGTTTCCTTTGGCTTCAGACTGGTTGCGACCATTGATCAAGTTGATCGCTACAAACGGTACTGCGAACAAGATCGGCTGGGCCACTTCCGCCTGTTTTCGCAAATCTTACGTGTCTCATGCGCGCTTGAATCTCACGCATCGCACTATCCTTGGCTCCCAATTTCACTTGCAACTTCTTCATCTTTCGTTGGCTGCGGAGGAAATAGAAAACGGATCGCTTGTGTCGCCGCCGGATGATAAATCGTTGCATGGCGTTCGTTGGGGAACGCCGTGTAATCCCAGTTGATGCTGGAATTCTGGTTGGCCTTCAGTGCTTCGACCAAGCGGTCCATGCCCTGTTGCATCGCCCCACCTTCGTCTGCCATGGAGAGCCAGATGGAGCGCTCGGGTTGCTGGGACACCGAAAGCAGAGTGCGCGCATCACGGGATAGATTGCCGCCATCCCACCAGAGGCTGGGGCTGATCGCGATATAGTGGCTGAAGTCGTCAGCGTGCCGCAGCGCAACATCGACCACGAACAGCGCCGCAAGCGATTCGCCCATGACCGCATTGTCGCCCTTGGTTCGATATATTGCATCGATGGCGGGGCGAAGCTCTTCGACAAGGAAGCGCCTGAAGGTGTCTGCGTCGCCGCTCGTGGGAAAATCCTTGATCTCGCCCGGATCACTTGAGGGCTGGGTGAACTCCGCCCTGCGATCCTCGCTCTGAATGCCAACCACGATCATCGGGACGTTCGCTCCCCACGTCCCTCCTTGCTGCACCATGCTCGCGATATGGGCGAAATCCTGCCACCCCGCTCCACCATCCAGCAGGTAGAGAACCGGATACTTTGCGTTGGCCTGTTCAGGATCGTCGTAGTCGGTCGGTAGCAGGATATTTACCCGGCGCATGCCCTGCATTGCCTGTGAAGGGACAGCGTACCCCTGTCCGATCACCACCGGTTCG
>JBBSOT010000494.1:0-3849 GCA_038259455.1 Hyphomicrobiales bacterium
ATCACCGGTCGGGAAGGCGTCGATATTCCGGTCGGCGCCGCCGTGGCCTGGATCTATGCCGAAGGCGAGGCCGTTCCGCCCGCTGCAGGAAGTGCGACCGGTGCGCCGGCGTCAATCGATGCCCCGAAGGATTTGCCTGTTCCAGCCAACAAGCCATCTGAACAGTCCTCCCAGGACGATGGCGCGCAGGCGGCGTCTGCCGTGCAGGATATGCCTGTACAGGCGGGCGTCGTCCGCGCATCCCCGTTGGCACGACGTCTGGCGCGCGATGCCGGTGTCGGCCTGTCCTCGATCTCAGGCTCCGGCCCACATGGCCGTGTCGTGAAGGCCGATGTCGAGGCTGCGATTGCTGCTGGCGGCACCAAGGCTGCGCCTTCCGCAAAGGCCGGCGCCGCGGCGCCCGCGCCCAAGGCCATGTCGGACGATGCCGTGCTGAAACTGTTCGAGGAAGGCTCCTACGAACTGGTGCCGCACGACAACATGCGCAAGACGATCGCCAGGCGGCTGGTCGAGGCCAAGTCGACGATCCCGCATTTCTACCTGACCATCGACTGTGACCTCGATGCGCTGCTCAAGCTGCGCGGCGAACTGAATGCCGCCGCGCCGGTGAAGAAGACCGACAAGGGCGAGGCTCCCGCCTACAAGCTGTCGGTCAACGACATGGTCATCAAGGCGATGGCGCTGGCGCTGCGCGACGTGCCGAGCGCGAATGTCTCGTGGACCGAGACGGCGATGGTGCAGCACAAGACCGTCGATGTGGGCGTGGCGGTGTCGATCCCCGGCGGGCTGATCACGCCGATCATCCGTCATGCCGACACCAAGACGCTGTCGACGATCGCCAACGAGATGAAGGATCTGGCCGGGCGCGCCCGCAACAAGAAGCTGAAGCCTGAGGAATATCAGGGCGGCACCACGGCGGTTTCGAACCTCGGCATGTTCGGGGTCAAGGATTTCGCAGCCGTGATCAACCCGCCGCATGCGACAATCCTGGCGGTCGGGGCCGGCGAGCAGCGGCCGGTTGTGAAGAATGGCGAGATCGCCATCGCCACCATCATGTCGGTGACGCTGTCGACCGACCACCGCGCCGTCGATGGCGCCCTCGGCGCCGAACTGATGGTCGCCTTCAAGCGATATATCGAGAATCCAATGGGGATGCTGGTATAGGTGGCTGAGGCACTCGCGACGGTCCGTCGCTGCGTCGGATAAGCGTCGCACTGGACTTGTCAGATGTCATCCAAGGGCCCATGTTCCGCTCTTAGCGTCCCTGCGGCGCGCTCTCAGTGCGCCGGTCACTCCGAGACCAAGGTAGATCGACATGCCTGCATTCGACCCGTCTGACGTAAAATTGCTTTTCAGCAAGGTTCTGGGGGCATCGCCCTCCGACATCAAGCTGGTCGCACAGCGCCTGCATGACCATGCTTTTGAGCCGCGCACCTCGGCCGAAGAAACAAGGCAGCTCGTCTCGCAGCTCGGATATGAGAGCCTTGACGCGTTTTGCGCCGAGATCGGCCTGCCGGCCCACATTGCCGAACGCTGGGGCCGCTTCGGCGTGTCTGGCGAGATGCGTCAGGTTCTGATCCTGCTCGCCGGTCAACGCAAGCGGGTGGCTGATGCTGTGGAAGAATTCGAGGCCATGACCCATGTCGGCGTCGAGGACTTTTTGCGCGAACGTGGTCTGATCTGACGTATCAATTATGACCTGTCGCCTTTGGGCGCCTTGGCGATCAGCGTTTCTGCCGTGTCGCTGTCAGTGATCAGGACTTTCGCATCGACTGCCTTCAGCGCGGCCAGTATCGCCGACACTTTGCGCCTTCCGCCTGCCGCCAGAACGACATTCGGAATAGCGCCGACAATCGGCAGATCGATGGCCATAACGCGCCTGTTGACCTCGTGATCGACCAGCCTGCCATCGGCATCGACAAAATAGCACAGGATGTTGGCAACCGCGCCCTTCGCCTTCAGCGAGGGGATCAGCGAGGCCGGCACGATGCCGTGCCGGAACACGGTGGCGTCGGCTGACACGTCGCCAACGGTCAACAGAGCAATGTCAGCGAGGGATGCGCGCCGGCGGACGTCCTGGAGCGCGGGCTGGGCCCAGAGAAGCTCTCGTAGCGTCGGATCGTCGACTGTGACGGGCGCAGTTATCTGATAGCTGTCGACGCCGAACACATCGGCGACCTTGGCAGCGACGATCGACGGATTGACCCATTGCGAATGGGGAAGGCTGCCGACCAGCGCCACTACAGAAGCCGCCTTCAACTGGCGTCTCGCCAGAAAGGCCAGGCTTGCGTGTAGGGTCGCACCGCCGCCGATAGCGAGCGTCATGCCATCATGCATCTGCCGGCCAAGATAGCCGGCCACTGCATGGCCGATTGCCTTTTCGAGATTGCTGTCGACGACCGGTGTCGGCACCACGACGGCAGTGGTTAGCCCCCATCTGAGTTCCAGCGCACGCTCAAGCGCAATCTGCCGCGCGGTAGATGCATTGATGGTTGTGACCACAATACCTTCAGCCGTGCAGGCCGCCAGCGTGCGCATGACCTTTACCCGGTTGACGTTCAGCTTTTCGGCGATCTGCTCCTGGGTGAAACCCTCGACATAGTAGAGCCAGGCGGTCTTCACATTCAGGTCGGTTGATTCGATCGGCAGGTCCCCGACTGGCGATTTCGACTTTCGTGGCGCCATCGAATCCTTCTCCCTCCGCCGTCATCTGCTCATTCGTTCGATTGCCGGACGCGATGTCAACCGAGGTGTCTCACTGACCTGAAAATGATCATTTGTAATTGACTTTGTACATATGAACATATTTATGAGTCTTGTGCGCATTGTCATCTACCAGTCATATGCGCCGTGCAGGGAGGAAGCGACGGAGCGACTTTTACGCTGTTCCGTCACGCAAAGGCACAATCAGGAGGTCACATGAAAACGAAACTAGCACGGCTAGCTGCCGGTCAGCTCGCACTCACAGCTTTTCTATTTGCCGGCATCGCACAGGCTGATCCGCTGGTGCTCTACACCTCGCAGCCTGACGCGGACGCGGCCAAGACCGTCGAAGCGTTCAACAAGCTGCATCCCGATGTCGAGGTCGAGATTTATCGTTCCGGCACCAGCGACGTCATGAGCAAGCTCGCAGCAGAGTTCGCGGCGGGCAGCCCGCAGCCCGATGTGCTGTTGATCGCCGATGCCGTCAGCATGGAAAGGCTCAAGAACGAGTCCCGTCTGATGGCCTACCCGGAGGCCAATGTCGAAGGCTTCTCGCCGGAAGCTTTTGATTCCGACAAGACCTATTTCGGCAGCAAGCTCATCACCACGGGCATCGCCTACAACACCGCCGCTGCCGAGAAGCCGGAGCATTGGGCCGACCTGACGAAGCCGGCCTATGCCGACGGTCTGGTCATGCCAAGCCCGCTCTATTCCGGTGCAGCTGCCTATCTCTTGTCAGGCTTTTCGGCAGATCCGGATCTCGGCTGGGCATTCTTTGAAAAACTGAAGGCCAACAATGCGATCAGCGTTCGCGGCAATGGCGCGGTGCTCAAGTCGGTTGCAGGCGGCGAGAAGCCCTACGGCATCCTCGTCGACTTCATGGCCATGAACGCCAAGAAGAAGGGATCGCCGATCGAGTTCGTCTTTCCTTCCGAAGGTGTGCCGGCCGTGACGGAGCCAGTGGCCATTCTTGCGACGGCAAAGAATCCTGAGGGTGCCAGGCAATTTGTTGATTTCATTCTGTCCGATGAGGGCCAGAAGCTTGCGCTCGAGCAGGGCTACCTCCCGGCCAAGCCATCGATCGGACGTCCGGATTGGCTTCCTGAAGGTGTCAACGTAACCGTCATGCCGATCAACACAAAGGCG
>JBBSOT010000495.1:0-3768 GCA_038259455.1 Hyphomicrobiales bacterium
GCCCGGCTACATGATCGCACCCGGTCCCCCTGTCAAGGCAGAGCGCCGCGGCGCGCGATCCGGTGATTTTTCGTAACTCCCAAGCACCCCTTCGGTACGGGAGTGCACGGAGGCTGCTTGCCGTTAGAGCCGGGCGATGATCTGAGAGGGTGACTGGGTCAGGGTTTCGAGAATATTGAGCCCGTGCTTTCTGGCTGTTGAGATGACGGACCTGATGTCGGCGAAGGCCTGCGCACCGTCAAGTGTACGGAAGGTGCCGGAGATTTTCATGCGCAGCTTCATCATGCGCAGGTCTCGCTCGGCCTGATTGTTAGTGAAGGGGACTGCGAAGTCGGCGATGAATCGCAGGACGTCATTGTGGTAGTCGCGCAGGCGGATGAGCAAATTGTGCCCTGGCCGCTTGGCTTTTCGGCCTCGGGTGGCAGATTTTTGGGCCAGCGGGGGCTGGCATTCGTGGAAGGCGAGCCCCTTGGCGAGAACCGCTATGTATTCGGTGATGATACCTTGGCGAACCGGCTCCGAGAGTTCGGTCTCGCCTCGGCTCCGAGCCTCGCACTTGAGCTGATAGGCGCTATTAAGCACTGCGCTCATCTCTGTCGCCCATCGCTCCTTCTCGATCTCTTCAATGGCCCTGAGTTCGCGCAGGTGATGCGCCCCGCAGAGGGCGTGAGCGCCCACCCCACTCATATGGGCATAATAGGGTTTCCAGTGATCATGAACGATCGTCCCGCCGTTCAGGAAGGTTGGAACAGCACCGCGCCTGGTGCTGATGCGGTAATGCGTGAAGGCGGGGTCGCAGATCGAGTGCAGCCAGTGCAGCTTGCCGGCGACACGAAATCCAGTCTCATCCAGATGCCGAACGCCGCCTTCAGTGAGACGCCCAAGAATGTGTTCGACCACGCCGCCCAGGGTCCGCGCCGCGCCGTTCACCCAGTTGGTCACGCTGGCCGCGCACAGGCTGGTGGCACCAAACAGGTCGCGCAGGAGCTGACAGACCCGATCCTCGGGCACCAGCTGCTGAACATTGCAATAGACAGCCGCCGCCCGCAGGCGCGGGCCGTATTGCACGTGCGCATTCACGCCATCGGGAAAGTCAGCCGTCGTCATGGCGCGACAATGGTCGCAACAATAGATCGCCGCCTGATGCTCGGTGACCTCCAGGCGCGGCGCGGGTAAGTCGAACACCTGACGCCTCTCCATACCCTTCACCATCTCCGCTGTCAGCGCGCCCTGACACGCGCCGCAGCGCGCGGCTTCATGCCGTTCCACAAAGTCGGGCGTCGGCATCTGACGTAGGGTCTTGCCCCGGTGCCCAACCTGGCCGCCGCTTTTCTTGCCGGATTTACCACGCAGGCTGCGCGGTGCCGGCTTTTTCAGGCCATCACTCGAAGGGGGTTTGCTGCTATTGTTGCTGTTCTTCGCCAACTGTCGGCGCAGATCCGCATTCTCTTCTGTCAGGGCGACCAACGTTTCCTCGAGCTCGGCGATCCTGCGCAGAGCCGTGGTGAGGAGTTGTTCAAGGACGGCAACTTGATCCATCCCACCACTGATTCAGAAAAACTGACACAGCGCCACACAATTTAGACCAGATCGAAAACGTCGCGGGCTCAATGGCAAAGTGGACTCACCCCAAAACTGAAAATAATTCCGCACCTCAGGGGGTGCTTGGGAGTTACCTTTCTTCGCTTAGTGCGCGGTT
This sequence comes from Hyphomicrobiales bacterium, assembly GCA_038259455.1. Lineage (GTDB taxonomy): Bacteria > Pseudomonadota > Alphaproteobacteria > Rhizobiales > Rhizobiaceae > CAMYMG01. The sequence continues at coordinate 1,700 of JBBSOT010000495.1, forward strand.
TGAAACCGGGTTGAGTGCTTAACGCTTGATGCCTGGTCGCTGGGTCAGTGCAGATCCCGCAGCGGACTTTGCCGCCTTTGAGGCGTTGGCGTTCCGAAGCGTCCTGGAAGCAGCGCTAGCAGCCTTTTTGCTTGTGACTTCATTGGTGCCAGATTTAGCCCGCACTTGCGTCAATGCCGAGCCCGCTGCACTTTTGGCAGCTTTACTTGCCGTTGAGCTGCGCAAAACCTTTGACGCCGCTGATGCCGCGCGTTTCCCCGTTACTTCTGTGTTACGATTCATAGCCATTTTCACGTTCCTTCTTATCTCTGGTCATCAGTTTCAACCTTATTTCCTTGCCTATAATCACTGAGCCCCCGACGTCGGACTTGACGCGCAAACATGCACATGATTCAGTGTCTTAGATGAGAGACGTATCAGAATAGTAACGCCATTTGTCTCACAGGTAAGACAGCTAAGGCGAATTAACCGCTGAGTCAACGCACGTCTTGGGAGAAAGAATGAGTCTTCAGATTCAACAGCTCGGCGCTCGCATCGTTGAGCATCGCGGCCCTAACGGCGTTAGAGCCGCTGCATCAGAAATTGGCGTTAGTTCAGCTACATTATCGCGAATAGAAAACGGACACGTCCCGGACCTAGGAACATTTGCAAAAATCTGTGCATGGCTAGGAGAAGACCCTGCCCTTTTCTTAGGAATCGAATCTGATCGTTCTGTTAGGCCACCTCTCACAGTCCACATGCGTAAGAAGAATACGACATCGGTTGAGACAGCAGCTGCGCTTGGGGCAATGATAATAGCTGTGCAAAATGCCATCATCGCTCGAGAAGAGCTTTGATTAGATGCGCAGAGGTTTTAAGGCGCATGCTGAGCGATTGTCGCTCGAAACAAGAGATCGGCTAGGTATACGCAATTACAATGCTATTGATCCCATAGCACTTGTTCAATCCAAGGGGTGTATTGTGTGGACACCGCAAGATGTTCCAGAATTTGATCTTTCAAACCTTACCCAACTGACCGTCTCTGACCCCGATAGCTGGGATGCTGTTACCATTAAGGAAGGCGACTGTACCGTCATTGTTATCAACAACACACGCCCTGCCGCCAGGCAAGCAAACACCATCATGCATGAGTGGGCGCATCTTGAGCTGAAACATAAACCAAGCCGTGTTGATGAATTCGAAAATGGCCTACTGCTGCTCAGTGACTATCCCAAAGAACTCGAAGAGGAGGCCGATTGGCTGTCTGGCGCTACGTTGGCGCCTCGCGATGGTCTAACAGTTTTACGAAAGCAAGGTCTTGATGATAATCAAATTGCAGAAGCATTTGGCATAAGTAGCCAACTCGCAACTTGGAGGCTCAGGATAACAGGTGTCGACCGGCAGTTTGGCCGTCGATAGGCTGATGATGTAATCCCCCCAGACGGCATCGATGTGCCAAAATGGGTCTTCAACTATTCACAAAGGAAAGCGGTCATGTCGTATATTGTTACGGTCTGACTCGATCTGGCGAAGAATGTTTTTCAGGCGCGTGAGGTTTATAGTGCGGGATACGCAGTTCTGCGCAAGAAGCATCGATATATGGAAAAACAGGTCAATTTCTTTCGGAAATCAACATACAGGCGCGCAGAACATCTGTGGCGCGGGCCTTGGCTGTGCTCTGCACATCACGAAAATCGGGCTTCACGAGAAGGCGCGACACGACGATGGCCACGGAGCGATCGTCTGATTGCTCGACGGTACGGAGTGCCGTGGCGATGTCCGGCTTGATTCCAGAGAGGGCCTCTACGAGGTAGGCCTCCCCCAGGGCGTGCGAAACGGCGGCAATGTCGAACATGTCGCGAGGCTGCAGCCGGGACCCGCGGTATACGATCTTCTTGGCGATGATTTCCGCGGGTGTCTCCCGCAGGATGGAGCGTCCGGCGACATCCGCCAACTGGCTCGGACGATCCGTGACGGTCGAGCAGCAGATCACATCGATCTCCCCCACCCCGTCGAAGCTTAACTTTAGGGATCCGGCTTCGGCCACGTACCCGCTGGGTTCGATCCTAAGATCGTAATCCTGCGTCTCA
>JBBSOT010000496.1:0-3767 GCA_038259455.1 Hyphomicrobiales bacterium
AATGTACGCGCCGGAGGGTTTGAATGTACGCGCCGGAGGGTTTGAATGTACGCGCCGGAGGGTTTGAATGTACGCGCCGGAGGGTAAAAATGATGGATTGAAATGTATTTAATACACTAATACCATACACGAATGAGGAATATCACCGTGCCATCCAGCGCCGTTGCGCTTCGATCAGAGACACCTCTGACCCCTGCTATGGTGGCGGCGGTTTGGGAGATTGCGGGGGCGCTCGATGACGCTCGAACCCCTGCCGAAGTATCAAACTCGGTTTGGCTTGAGATCCCCACGGCCCGTCTGCGCGGTGAAGGGGCACGAGCCGACAATGTCTGGCTTCGAGAATGCTTGGAGCGTCTGACCGGCGTAAAACTCTCGGGCGAATATCGCGGCGATCCCTGGGGTGCGGTGGTGCTGGCGGAATGGCACATCGAGCAGGGCGGAAGCCTTGCGCGCCTTCTGATCCCACCCGCAGGCGTCCACGCGCTCCGTAGCCCGGCCAACTTCACCAAGATCGAGGCTTATGCCGCCCACCGATTGTCCGGCCACGCAAGGCGGCTCTACGCCATTCTTTCTGATAAGAAGCGCCTTGGACGGCCGAACTGGCGATTCACAGTGGACGAGCTGCGCGCTCTGATGGGCGTAGATGCCCAGAAATCGTATGATGTATGGGGCGCGCTTCGCAGAAGCGTTCTCGACCCCGCGGTCGAAGCGATCAACGACTACGGCACGGTCGCGGTGAAGATGACCCCGGAGAAGCTGGGCCGATCCGTCCACGCCGTCCGCTTCGATTGGGTCTGGAAGGATCCCCATGTAGCGACCGAAACCGCCCGCGAGAACGAGCGGCACAGCGGCACACGCCGGAAACCGCAGGCAACAAACGATGCACCGCCCATGATCGAGGACGAGCCGAAGTCCGAACCCGCACTGACCTGGTGGAGCAGGCTGACCGATGCCGAGCGGGAGACTTGGGCGGATACCGTCGGGCGCACGTTTGAAGCGGGTGGGAAAACTATTCCGCGACGCGACGCCGACATCGCTCGGGCGGCTTTCGAGGCTGTCAGATAGGTTATACCCTCAAGCAACTGTTGAGCATCCTGTCGACTCACTACCCGGATCGTGGTCTCACCTTGGGTGCACAAAGCTGAGGCCCTTTTTGCCGAACGACCCGACCTACGAGGAGCTGAGACAGGTTCTGCAAGCGGAGAAGGCAGTTGTAATGCTTGGGCCGTGGCGACCCACGAGCCGCACTCAGGCTACGAACCGCCTGCGAGCCATGGAAATTCGTTCACCGCTCCAAGCAGACAATATCGTCATTCGGGGGGCTGGGCTTTATCTAAAGTGCTTTGAGGATCGGCCGGACGAGCAGGTCTCCATAGGATTGACAATCGAGACAAGCACCGGTCCAAAATGCTTCGCGCGCGTTGACTGGAGGGCAACGAGCGGCCACCCGAACGCCCATAGGTTGTGCGGCGACCTTCAGCACGTCGATGCCGGGAGAACGCATTTTCATAACCCGGACTTGTGCCCCCTAGACGACGATCCAATGGACCACATCAGAGCGAACCTGCCGATCGCCGTGGCGATCGAGCCTGCCCCTCGAAATTTCGAAGCGCTTCTTGACCGATGTGCTAACATCCTCAACGTGACCAACCTGACCGAAGTGACGCCCCCAAGATGGCAAACCCCCGCCCTGCATCCATAGGTCTCGACCGCAGTTCCGCTGTGGACGAATTGGTGCGCGAACTATGCACTTCGGAGACGCTGAACGGGCGGTATCTCCTTCAAATGCCTATTGCCACAGCTTTCGGCTCCACGATCAGCGTTTCGATATGGCCGGAGGGCAGCGAAGAAACCTTCATGGTCTCGGATGACGGGCTTGCCTATCACGAAGTCACGACAGCAATGGGAAGCGAGCGAATATTCTCGCGTGTCGCGAAGGCTAAAAGCGACCGCTATGGCGCAAACTTCAACGGCTGCTCTATGCTGTTTATCCGGGTCAACAAGCAGCGTCTGAAGGGTGCCGTCATCGCCATGGCCTCCCTTACCAAAGAGGTCATTGATGAGACGATCGAGAAGTCTTTTGCAGAGAAGGCGAGCGTTGATCACGAGCGCTTCCTAAAGAAGATCGCAAGTGCCTTTCCACACTCGAATGTATACGAGCATGCTTCTGTAATCGGTCAATCAACAACGTCCTATAAAGTCGATGCTTTAGTGGAGACCCAAGGCAGGATGCTAGCGTTCGATTACTTTTCAAAAGCTGGCAGTTCTGTCAACGCAGCCTATGCGACGCTCTCTGACATCGCACGGCTAGAGGACGGACCCAAACCCATTGGGGTCACTAACAACTTCCGGGAAATTGGCTCTAAGCTCATCCTCATTTCAAGCGTGGCTGAGATTATTGAGGCCAATGCAGACGACCAGGATTACTACAAACTCGCTGCCTGACTTAGTGGCAGATCGAACGACCCTATGAAGTCATCCTTCCAAAGCGCCACCAAGACCGCGCTCTAGGCGGCTCTGACGGCGCGCGAAAGTCTGTTAGAAGCCGATCCGCTCTATCTGCCCGCTCGCGCCATGCGGCGGCGTCCTCGCGGGCGTGGTCGGCCAGCTCTCGCAGGGTGTCCCGCTCGCCTTCGGCACGGGCGGCGCGAGCTTCGGCTTCATTAAGGCGGCGGTGCAAATCTTCGATGGTTGGATTATGCTCCACTTCACCCCCTGGTTCGGAGTGGAGTTCGGTGGAGTTTTGCTCCTGGAGCTTCTGGAGCGGACCATACACCCGCACCAGTTCGGCCGTATCTATGGCGCGCGCACCGTCCGGGCGGGCAGTCCCAGACAAATTCCCGGATTTTAGATCGCGTCGGATCGTGCTGCGGGCCTTGCCGGTCAGCCGGTGCGCTTCTGAGATCGAATGAAGCGCCATGATGCCCTCCCCTGGTCGTGCTCCATGGAGCACTCCGAATTGCTCCATGTCCACAGTGGATCGAGGGTGGAGCTACTTGGCCCGCTCCTGATTGAGCGCGAATAGGCGGTCCAGGATCGCTTCGTCGTCCATGCCCGCCTGCCATTCGGCGTCCCAACCGTAGGCGGCGGCGACAGCGGTATCGAGGCGGGCGTGGAGACCGGCGAGCCAGGCGGGGCGAGCGTTGTAGAGGTTGGTGAGGGTGCGCTTCTTGAGCGTTGCGGCGGTGGCCTCGTCCTTGGGGATCAGGCGGTCGGGATAGCCCTCGACCACCTCGGGCACGCGGTCCACCAGATCGGGCGGGTTCAGCCACGCTTCGCGCTTCTCATTCAACTCCCGCGCCGCCGCCGCGATGGCCTGGGCGCGCGGGTCGCCCGCGTGGTCGGCGGCGGGAATGTCGGGGGTCAGGCCCTCGGGGAATGGGAAGGTCTCGAAGGTCGCGCCCTTGTTGTACCGAGCTTGATTGCCGACCCCGAGCTTATTTCCACGTCGCAATGCCCACACCCGGTGAAAGTACGACTGAAGGATGCCGGCAAAGGTATCGTCGTCGCGCGCGAACACAAACAGGCTACCGCTAAACGTCGCCCGAGCAGGCAGCCACCGGAAGATCAGGTGCTCGGAGGATTCGGGCACGGCGAGGACGCGGTCGAGCCTCGCCACTGCCGCCCGGAGGTCGGGGCGGGGCCGCTGCATCAGCCAGAAGCTAGCGAGCTTATCGGTCTCGGTCGCCGCGCCTTTAGCCCTGTCAGCCCGTTCGCGCTCGACCCGCCTTACGGCCTCGAACGGGGCTTCGTAGAGCGCCGCTTCC
>JBBSOT010000497.1:0-3766 GCA_038259455.1 Hyphomicrobiales bacterium
AGGGAACTTCCGGCGACGCGATCTTCGCCGTCCTCTGCGGCTGCGGGCACAACATCCGAAAGATCCTGGCCCGCCTGAGGGCCCTTTTGTTCCTGTTGTTCGAGGGCCTGTCATGGGCGCGGCGAGCGATAAACGCCTTCACCGTCCGATCAATAGCAGTGCAAATCGCCGCGTAACTGTTGTTCAACGTCGACTCGATACTAGTGTATAGCGCGGCAATCTGGGTGAGAGTCTCACCCTGATTGCCGGGCCGCAACTGGTGAAAAGCTGATCGACGGCTTCCGGTCGAGCCCAAAACACCGCTGACGCCATTTCAGCCGACGCAGTGGGCGTGCCTGCCTACTTTCTGAACGGCGAGGTTTTTTGGTCAAGATCGCATAGCAGTTTTGGAACGCGCCGTCGTCGAAGGTCGCGTGCCGTTTATACCCAGAGGCTGATTAATGATGCCTGGCAAAGCAGCGCGTTCACCGACGGAGTGCGCGACCGGTTTTCGGACAGGAATTGGAAGTTCGTTATTCAGCGTATCTGGAGTGCAGTCGATCGCAGCGACGCGTCATCGGAAAGAGAAAGTGGCGCGATATTCCGCATGGAAGTATCGCGCCTGACCATTGCTTGACCTACTCGCGCGCGGCAACAACCTCGATCTCCACAACCCAGTTCGGGTTGGCCAGACCTGCCACCTCGAACACGGAGCGCGTCGGTAAATTGGGCTGGTCATCAGTTCCGAAGAACTGCGTGTATCCTTCCATGAAGCCGCTGAAATCCATTGCGTCCGATCCCTCGGGTGCGACAAGAAACACCTGCATGCTGATAACGTTGCCCATATTAAGATCAAGCGCTGCAAGTTTTGCTGCGATGGATTCAAACGTGCTGACGGTCTGTGCTTTGGTGTCGCCGAAACGCGCCGGATCATCCTCTCCAGCACTCTCGTCGACGACCTGTGGCACGGTGCCACTAAGATAGACCAGAGTCGCATCAGCCGGAACTTCAACGGCCTGAAGGATTGGGAAATCGGAGTCCTGCAACCCGTGACGTATGACCGACTCATGAGCGGCATCAGATGACACGGCGCTGGTTGTGGCGTCCGCGTCCTCAGGATTGGCTGCATCATCTCGCATTTCACCAGGCAGATCGCCGGTGTCGTCCGCCATTTCAACCTCGTGTTCTCCCATCTGCGCGGCGGTGACAGCGGGGCGCGTATCCGACACCATTTGTACGGTCGCGTCAGGTGTGTAGTCATTGCCCAGATTTGACTGAATGTAGGATGTCACGGCGACGACCTGTTCATCGTTAAGCAGATGCCCAAGGCTAGGCATTGCGGCCTGTCCGTTCACGATGACCGACACAGGATAGCTGGCATACTCCAATAGCTGATTGTTCTTCAGGACGGGATAAGCACCCGCTCCGATTGCACCGCTACCGTCGGGCATATGGCACCCGGCGCACAGTGTGTTGTAGAGTTGTTCGCCATCGGTGGTGATGTAGTCTGTCGTAGCAAACTCATCCGGGTATGGCACGTCTGTCCTAGAACTATCTTGCGTGTCGGTCGATTGGGCGTAAAGCGCCGTCGCACCAAGCCCGGACAGGACGATTGCGGAAAATACGTTCTTGTACATGGTGTTATCCGTTCATGATCTTGGTGTGCAGACGCCCGATTGCGTCCAGGGAGGAGAGGATTGCGCCTTCCTGCCAGGCTGGCAGATAGGACAGATGCTCACCTGCGCACACGACACGATTATCGATCGCGATGGCGTCGTCATAGTGAGTGCGATCCTGCCAGACCCCTGAGCATCCCAATACCCAAGGAACCTTGTGCCATGTCACGCTGACGCCGGTCTTGTATTCCTCACGGTATTGCGGGTGGATCTTCTCCCCCATGCGCATAGCCCATTCGATCCGCTCTTCCGGCTGCATGGCGTTGAACTTGAACGATTCAGCACCCCGCCAAGTGTAACCTCCCAACAAGACGCCCGGGCCGTCGGACATATAGCCCGTCGAAGGGTAGCTGATCTGACTGATATCCTGATCGGTATAGCTGATACCGCCATAGATATTTTCATCCTGTTCCCAGAACCGGCGCTTGAACTCGAGTCCCCATTTGACCGACCCGTTATAAGCCATGTTGGAAATGACGTTCGACAGCTTGGATGAAAGGTTATGATCAATCTGGCTGAGAACGGAAAATGGAATGGTACATACACAGTAGTCGGCCGTGCTGGTCCGCGTCTCGCCACCACCGGCGCTATCTGTCCACGTCACCGTGACGCCGCTTTCGTCCTGATTAATGGACGTGACCTTGGCGTTGTAGGTAATCAGATCGCCAACCTCTCGCTCGAACCCCTTGGCAATACCGTCCATACCACCGACCGGCTGGAACATGGTTGCCTGGTGATCGGTGATCTGATGTGTCGCCAGATACTCCCACAATCGCGAATGCAACACCTCCTGAGGGTTCAATGGATCCGACGGAGTAGGGGAAGCATCGACACCGCCACCGGGCCAGCGATCGTAGCCCCGCACCTCGCTGGACTCCAGGCTCTTGGTATAGGCGTTCGTGTCGGTCAGAGCACCAAAACTGCGCAGGCTTTCCATCAGTAGCTCTTTGTCATCGGCGGTGACGACATCGTCCAACTGCCCCTTATTGACAGCTTTCGCCAGCAATTCGGAAACGTGGCCGCGGTAGTCGGCCTTGATCTCTCCCATGCGCTGCGGCTTGCCGCCGTAGGCGTCGGACTTGTGCAGATAGGTGGCGTAGTTCTCCTGAATGAAGGGCTCCAGCGGCACTTTCAGGCGGCGGCAGTAGTCGAGCACCGCGTGATGGTGATGCGGTAGCCGCCAGGGCCCGGGGTTGATGTAATTGCCTTCGGCAAAGTCCACGTTTTGCGTGGCCCCACCCAACTCCGTGTATGTATCGCCGCTGCGTAGGGTCCAGCACCGACCCCCGGCTTTCTCGCGAAACTCCAGCACTTCGACTTGGTATCCAGCAGCGCGCATCTCTAGCGCGGCGGTCATACCTGCCAGACCGGCCCCGAGGATCAGAACTTTCGCTCCCTTGGGGTCGCCGTCCAGCTTGATAGGGCCCTTGTAGTCCGATGTCTGCGCATACCCCATGGAGGTCATCGCCGCATACATGGCCGAACTTCCCGCGACCGTGCCGACCATACTCAGAAGATGTCGTCTCGTAATTTCAACCATAGTGGTGTCCTTTCAAACTGCGGTAGTCGAGGCGATCGCCTTCGTGAAAAGTCACAATTAAATCGACTCTCGTAGAAAGTGTGCTCCTGATATCGCCTGTTGTCAAAAATTGCCTTCCGGTAAATATGAAGGGCACCTCGAAAAATTGCCTCTAACGTGCCGCCGCGATATGATGACTGGGATGATACGCAGCTTGGGGTTTGACGATGGCGCAGATGGGTTTCTTTGATCTTTCCGATCGCTATGCGAGCCTGGACACCAAGAAGGACCCTCTGGTCGAGATCGACGCCGTCGTGCCCTGGGAGGAGTTTCGCCCGACGCTGGAGCGGATCTGGCGCAAGCCTGGTGCTGAGCGCAAGTCACGCGCCGGGCGCAAGCCGATGGATGCGGTTCTGATGTTCAAAACGCTGGTCCTGAGCGCGCTCTACAACCTGTCGGACGATCAGATCGAGTATCAGGTGCGCGACCGGCTGTCGTTCATTCGGTTCCTTGGCCTTGGGCTGGAGGGCCGTGTGCCTGACGCCAAGACGGTCTGGCTCTATCGCGAGGCGCTGGCGCAGGCGGGCATGAT
>JBBSOT010000498.1:0-3762 GCA_038259455.1 Hyphomicrobiales bacterium
AGCCTCGCCACCGATCCGCCCGGTACCAACGACGCTTCGACCATCGCCAGCTTCTCGTCGTCGCCCCAACGCCGACGACGCTCAACATCCAAAACCGTAATCCGACCCATAGCCACGCCTCTAGCCACGGCGCAAACCACAGTGCTTGCACCGTCGCCAACCTCTCAGGTCAGACGCACGCCGAATAGATGACCGTCGCCGGATGGATACGACAAAAGTTCCCCCCGCCTCATTCCGGTTTCCTTGGCGAGGATGATCGCATGGACAAGGTACTTCGACCGCCCAGCAGCAGCCGCAGCGAGGAGGCTGGAGACCTCTAGGGGCGTGGGGCGACGGTCCCTTGGCCTGTTGGGTGCGGGACGCTTCACAAGCGACACCGGATTATCGATGAAGGGTAGGCTCCATTCCCGTCGAGCAACCTCTAAGACATGGTGTAAGATCGTGAACTCGCGCCGCACAGTCTCACCGGACACGAGTTGGAGCCTCTCGTCCCGATAGGCAGCGAACGTTGTCCCCGCCACCTTTGACAAGGGTAGCAGGGCCATGGGGTGGCGAAGGAAACACGCAAGCTTGATCGCTTCCATTTGTCCCCCCCGCTTTGCGGCGGTCACTTGAGACCTGTAGCGTTGGAAGAGGTCACCCAAGGTCGTGCGGTCCATGATCCGTAGATCGGTTGGCCCGGCAGCCTGCTCCAGCCGCGCCTCAGTCCTTCGCGCCCATGCGGCAGCGTCAGACTTGGCTAGAAAGGAGTGACTTACCGGGGCGTGACCCTGTAGCCGAACCTGTGCCTGCCATCGGTTACCGCGCTTGCGAAGTGTAGCCATCCTGCCTGTCCCTGTGACCAGAGTGTGACAGACCGACTTCGCAAACACCGCGAAGGACCCTAAGTCCTTGAGAAGCATGGTGGGCGCGACAGGGTTTGAACCTGTGACCCCTCCCGTGTGAAGGGAGTGCTCTACCGCTGAGCTACGCGCCCGCAGCCGAAGCCATGGCGAAGGCAAACCTCCGCTGCCGGTTCGGCGGCGAACGCGCTGGTTAGGCGAGCAACCCGCCCAAGTAAAGCCCGACTTGACCGGCCGTAGCGCGCCGCCGGCAACACGGCCGGCTGGCGGCATATCAGCGGCGCGAACCCTGTTCAGCCGCGCCATTGCCCCGGTAACGGCTCAGGCGTCGCTGTTGCAGGCGTCCTTCAGATTGCGGCCGACGCGAAACTTGGGGATGACGCTGGCGGCGAGGTCCATCGGCTCGCCGGTGCGCGGATTGCGGCCCGTCGAGGCCTTGCGCTGCCCGGCAACGAAGTTGCCGAAACCGACCAGCCGCACCTCCTCACCCTTCGATAGGGCATCGGTGATGGTGTCGAGCAGCGCGTCGATGGCACGGGCCGCGTCGACCCGCGCGAGGCCGGTCGCGTCGGCAACCCTGATAGCCAGATCCTGCTTGTTCATCGACTCGAGAACCCCCGGCGCGGCGTTAAACAGACATCATGGCGGGCCACCGCGACCTGTCAAAGCAAGACTTCCGCAAAAACGGCACGACCCCGCCGGGCCGTTCCGAATTTACGTTTTTTTGCCGATTGCCGGCAGGTTAGTGACGAACCGCCGGTTCGATAGCGACCGCCGGGTTGGGACTGACGGCGAGTTCCTCGGGCTCCGACCATTCGATCGGCACCAGCGGCAGCGTCAGCGCCAGCGCCAGCACCTCGTCGGCGTGACTGACCGGGATGATGGTCAGGCCCTCGGTGACATTGGCCGGACTTTCGGCCAGGTCCTTCTCGTTCTCCTGCGGGATGAACACCGTGGTGATACCACCCCGGAGTGCGGCCAGCAGCTTTTCCTTCAGGCCGCCGATCGGCAGCACGCGGCCGCGCAGCGTCACCTCGCCGGTCATCGCGATGTCCTTCCGGACCGGAATGCCGGTCAGCGTCGAGACGATGGCGACGACCATGGCGACACCCGCCGACGGGCCGTCCTTGGGAGTCGCGCCTTCGGGAACATGGACGTGGATGTCCTTCTTCTCGAACAGCGACGGCTTGATGCCGTACTGTACCGCCCGCGCCTTGGTGAACGACAGCGCCGCCGAGATCGATTCGGTCATCACATCGCCCAGCTTGCCGGTCGTCTTGACCAGCCCCTTGCCCGGCGCCGTCACCGCCTCGATGGTCAGCAATTCGCCGCCGACCTCGGTCCAGGCAAGGCCCGTCACCGCGCCGATCTGGTCGTCGACCTCGCCGACACCAAAGCGATACTTCCGCACGCCGGCGAACTCGGCAAGATTGTCGGCATCGACAGTGACCGCCTTGGTCTTGCCCTCGAGGATGCGCCGCAGCGACTTGCGCGCCAGCTTGGCAAGCTCGCGCTCCAGCGTGCGCACCCCGGCCTCCCGCGTATAATAGCGGATAAGGTCGCGCAACGCGGCATCGGTAACGGCGAACTCGGCCTTCTTCAGCCCATGGGCCTCATACTGCTTGTCGAGCAGGTGACGCTTGGCGATCTCGACCTTCTCGTCCTCGGTGTACCCCGACAGCTGGATGATCTCCATGCGATCGAGCAGCGGCTGCGGCATGTTGAGGCTGTTCGCCGTCGTCACGAACATCACGTCCGACAGGTCGTAATCGACCTCCAGATAATGATCGTTGAACGCCTTGTTCTGTTCGGGATCGAGCACCTCGAGCAGCGCCGACGACGGATCGCCGCGGAAATCCTGGCCGAGCTTGTCGATCTCGTCGAGCAGGAACAGCGGGTTGCCGGTACCGGCCTTCTTGAGGTTCTGGATGACCTTGCCCGGCATCGAACCGATATACGTCCGACGGTGGCCGCGGATCTCCGCCTCGTCGCGCATGCCGCCCAGCGACTGGCGTACGAACTCACGCCCCGTCGCCTTGGCGATCGAGCGACCGAGCGAGGTCTTGCCGACGCCCGGCGGGCCAACGAGGCACAGGATCGGCCCCTTCAGCTTCGACGTGCGCGCCTGCACGGCCAGATATTCGATGATCCGGTCCTTGACCTTTTCCAGGCCATAATGATCGTCGTCGAGCACCTTCTGCGCCGCCACGATGTCACGCTTGACCTTGGACTTCTTGCCCCAGGGCAGCCCGAGCATGACGTCGAGATAGTTGCGCACGACTGTGGCCTCCGCAGACTGCGGTGCCATCGCCTTCAGCTTCTTCAGCTCCGAAATCGCCTTGTCACGCGCTTCCTTGGGCAGCTTGGCCTTGGCGATCTTCTCCTCGAACTCGGTGACTTCGTCCTTGGCCTCGTCGCCCTCGCCCAATTCGCGCTGGATCGCCTTCATCTGCTCGTTGAGATAATATTCGCGCTGGGTCTTCTCCATCTGCCGCTTGACGCGGTTGCGGATCTTCTTCTCGACCTGCAGCACGCCCATCTCGCCTTCCATATGGGCAAAGACCTTTTCGAGGCGCTTCGTCACATCGGTTTCGGCGAGCAGCGCCTGCTTGTCGGCGATTTTCAGCCCGAGATTGGCGGCAACCGTGTCGGCAAAGCGGCCGGCATCCTCGATCTGGCCGATCTGCACCGCGATTTCGGGCGCCGTCTTACGGTTCAGCTTCACATAGGATTCGAACTGCTTGGCGGCCGACCGCAGCAGCGCCTCGACCTGGGTCGGGTCGGTCTCGCTGTCCTCGCGCTCAACAACGGTCGCCTCCAGGTAGTCGTCCTTGGCCCGCAGCGCCTGCAGGCCGCCGCGCGACTGGCCCTCGACGAGCACCTTGACGGTGCCATCGGGCAGTTTCAGCAGCTGCAGCAC
>JBBSOT010000499.1:0-3742 GCA_038259455.1 Hyphomicrobiales bacterium
GACCAGCCCCTCCTTGAGGGCGCCGAAGCTTGCCGCGTCGCTGAAGCGGCTTTCGTCGCCGCGCACCAGCATGAACTGTTCCGAGCGCATGTAGGGATCGGAGAAGTCGACCTTCTCCTTGCGGTCGTCCTTGATGGTGATGCCGGTCATGCCGATGTCGTACTGGCCATCCGAAACAGCCTGGATCATCGCGTCCCAGGAGGTGTTCTGGTAGGTGACCTTGAAATTCAGGCGCTTGGCGATCTCGTTCATCGCGTCATATTCCCAACCGACCTGCTCGCCGGATATGGGGTTGATGAATTGTAGCGGCGGGTAGGCGTTTTCGGTCACCACCACGACACTCTTGCCGCCCAGGTCGGGCAGCGTTTGGGCCGAGGCCGCACCGGTCAGACAAAGACCTGCCACCAGCCCGGCAATCATCAGTTTGAACTTGTTCACGATCAACTCCTCAACTCGGCCTCAGGCCAGAACGATGGCGTTCGGCACGACTTTATCCGTCTTCAGGCGGCTTGCAAGCGCCGGCAGGGTCAGCCTCGCCTGGTTGCGCCAATGGAAAACGACAGTGGCACTTTCACCACGCCGTCGGGCAGCGAAAACTGGTCTTCACCGGTCTCGACGAGAAAATCGAGAGCCTTCCACACGACGATGTCGTGCTCGTTGAGAAAGTCGATCGACAGCCCGGCCCTGATGATCGCGTTGACGATATCCGACATCGGGTGGATCCATTCGTAATGGCGCACCTGCGTCAGCGGCCTGGCATCGCCGGTGTAGGTCTGCGGGTCGTCCCAGGCGTGCGGGCTGTTCTTGGGCGTGCGCCAGTCGAGCTCGACGGTCAGCGGCCTGCGATCGGGAAACATCTGGTTCATCGTCGGATGCCCTTCGAGCAGGTAGAGCATGCCACCCGGCTTCAGCACCGAGGCAACAACTTGTGCCCAGCGTTCGATGTCGTCGAGCCAGTTGATCGCGCCCCAGGTCACGAAGACCATGTCGTAGGTTTGCCCGAGCGCTTCTACCGCGTCATAGACGGAGGCCTCGACGAAGCGAACATCGGCGCCGGACTTTGCGGCGAAGTCGCGCGCCGCGGCAATCGCCCTGGGCGAAAAGTCGAGCCCGGTCACGCTCCTGGCGCCAAGATGTTTCAGGCTGATCGTGTCGAGCCCGATGTGGCACTGCAGATGGACGATGTCCTTGCCCGAAATATTGCCGATCTCGCCTGCCTCCAACGCGTGCAGGCTGGAACCGCCAGCCAGAACCCTGGCAATGCGATAGGTGCCGGTCGTATCGGTCGAATGAAGCTCGGCGCGGTTATCCCAATTCAGGCGGTTTGCTTCGGCAAATTCGTCCATCTTCTGCTCCAGACATGAAAAAGGCGGCCGAAGCCGCCTTTTTGCAAACTCGATGCCAGGCTTACTCGGCCGGGGTTTCGGCGGCGGCTGCCTCAGCGGCCTTGGCAGCTTCTGCTGCTGCCTTCGCTTCGGCGGCATCCTGCGCTGCCTTCTCGGTGGCCAGGGCCTCGGCTGCTGCGATCTTCTCGGCTTCGATGCGTGCCTTCTCGGCGACCACTGCCTCGCGCTCGGAGTCATTCAGCTTGCGCGCACGCACGCCGGTGTTCTCAGAGATACGGGCGGACTTGCCGCGACGGCCGCGCAGATAATACAGCTTGGCGCGACGCACCTTGCCACGGCGCACGATCTCGACGCCTTCGACCATCGGCGAATAGACCGGGAACACGCGCTCCACGCCTTCGCCGTAGGAAATCTTGCGGACGGTGAAATTTTCCTGGAAGCCGGCGCCGGCACGGGCGATCACGACGCCTTCATAGGCCTGCACGCGGGTGCGTGTGCCTTCGGTGACGCGCACCAGGACGCGAACGGTGTCGCCTGGCTGGAATTCGGGCAGTGTACGCTTGGCTTCGATCTTGGCGGCCTGTTCGGCCTCGAGCTGACGGATGATGTCCATCGAAAATACCTCTTCTTGCTTCTCGACAGTCAGAGCGCCCGGCGCTCGCCTCGCAGTTCAAAGACCGCTTGGCTATGCATCTTCCTCACCAGAGGCCAGAAAGAGCAGGGGCGAATTCACTATTCTTATTGACGGGTCCGGGAGATTGTTCTTCCGGTTCGGGCGGGCGATACACCAAATTCACGGCCTTGTCACGCGTTGCGTAAGGCATTTTTTCGCCTCGGGGCGCCGGACTGGCCCACCAACTCGCCCTTGCGCCACCTGCGGACGAACCATAGAGCGGGGGCCACGAATTCCGATCTCTCACATTGACTGGCTACGATGTCCTTGACTGTTATTCTCCTGCTGTTTGGCGCCGGCTTTTTCTCCAGCGCGATGAACGCGGTGGCCGGCGGGGGCACGTTCCTGACGTTCGGCGCGCTTACGCTCGCAGGCATTCCTCCGATTTCGGCCAATGCGACATCCTCCATCGCCCAGTTTCCCGGCTACATCACCTCGACGATAGCCTACTGGAGCGACATCAAGCGTTTCTGGCGGGGGGCGGTTTTGCTGGCCATCGCTTCGGTGATCGGATCGCTCGCCGGCGCCATGATCCTGCTCGCCCTCGACAACCCCTCCTTCAGAACGCTGGTGCCCTGGTTGCTGATCGGCGCGACCGCGCTGTTTGCCGCCGGCCCCTGGCTCAAACCGAAGCCCAGGCAGGGCGACGAAGCCGCCGTCGGTTCCCTTGTTGGTTTGCTGGCCCAGTTCGTCACATCGGTTTATGGCGGCTTCTTCGGCGCCGGCATGGGCGTGATGATGCTGGCTACTCTCGGCCTGACCCAGTCCGGTGACTATCATCGTCTCAATGCGCTGAAGAACATGCTGGCAATGGTCATCGCACTTGTCGCCATCGTGGTCTTCGCGTCGGGCGGCGTCGTCGCCTGGCCCGAGGCCGCAGCCATGGTGCCGGGCGGCGCGCTCGGCGGCTATGCCGGCGTCTGGCTGGCCAAGCGCGTGCCACAGGTCGCGGTGCGCATCTTCGTCATCGCGGTCGGCCTGCTGCTCGCGGGCTATTATTTCACGAAGGCTTGAGCTGGTCCTTCAAAAGATCGGGCCTGCGCTCAGCGGTCAGCCTTTGCGACTGCTCACGGCGCCATTGCGCAACCTTGGCGTGATTGCCCGACGTCAGGACTTCCGGGATCGTATGCCCCTCCCACTCCTGCGGGCGCGTATAGTGCGGGTGTTCGAGCAGGCCGTTCTCAAAACTCTCCTCGTCGCCCGATGTCTCGTTGCCCATAACGCCGGGCAGCAGCCTGACAATGGCGTCGAGCAGCACAAGTGCTGCCGGTTCGCCGCCTGACAGCACATAGTCGCCGATGGAGACCTCCTCCAGGCCGCGTGCCTCGATGACGCGCTGGTCGACCCCTTCGAAGCGCCCGCAAAGGATGATGGCGCCCGGTCCTTCCGCCAGTTGGCGCACCCGCGCCTGCGTCAGCGGTTTGCCGCGCGGGCTCATCAGCAGTTTCGGTCTTGCATCGTCGGCCGGTGCGGCGTGATCTATGGCTTTCGCCAGCACATCGGCGCGCATCACCATGCCGGCCCCGCCGCCGGCCGGCGTATCGTCGACCGTGCGGTGGCGGTCGGACGCGAAATCGCGGATCTGGATCGTTTCCAGCGACCAGGTCCCGGCTTCCAGTGCACGACCGGCGAGGGACACGCCAAGTACCCCCGGAAACATTTCGGGATAAAGGGTCAGAACCGAGGCGCGAAAGCTCAACGATCGTCTCCGGAAGCGCCTTCC
>JBBSOT010000500.1:0-3722 GCA_038259455.1 Hyphomicrobiales bacterium
AATTAGCTCAGGCAAATCATAACGAGGCCGCCATCCGAGTTCGAACTTTGCCTTACTGTTGTCCCTCCAGTTCGAATTAAATGGCTGGGAGTGGCGATGGTGCCGGTGTTGCGGGTCTAGTCGGCCACCTCGCCGTAGTCGCCCCGTTCATCCATGCTGATATTGTAGAGTTTCGACTGCGTAATCGGATTGTCCACGCAAGAAGTCTCGCCGAAGGCTCTATCAACGCAAAACCGAATGAGCGGATTAGGGCTGCGGACCATCACTGTTCATTTCGGAGACGCCTTCTTCCTCAATTTAAGGCTAGGAGGCCACGACCGCCCTCTAGGCTCAAACGATGTGGCTCGACATTGACCATCAGTATGTAGCCCGGCCGCCGCTGAGGTCGAATGTGAACCCGGTGGTGAAACTACATGCCGGAGAAACGATCCAGGCAATCATCTCTGCGGCTTCATCCAGTTCGCCGCAGCGCTTCATTGGAATCTTATCAGTCATGTAGTTGACCTGTGCTTCGGGCAGGGCGGCCACCATCGGTGTGCGGATAACGGCTGGGGCGAGCGCATTCACCGTGACACCCGTCTCGGCATAATCCTTGCCCATCGATTTAACCATTCCGATCAAACCAGCCTTGGTGGCTGAATATGCGACCATGCCGGCATTGCCCTCCTTGCCGGCAATGGAGGCAATGTGGAGGATACGGCCGAACTTGTTTTCGAGCATGTGTGGGAGAACGGCTTGCGAGACAAGAAGACTGCCCATCATGTTGATGCGGTAGACCAGATCGAAGTCGTCAGGATCGACTTCGTGTGTCTTCAGATTGGTCTTGCCGGTCACGCCCGCGCAGTTGACCAGACCATGGAGTTGGCCGCACTCGTCCAGTGCCTTTTGCCAGACCGTCTTCGCGGCGGCCGGGTCGGTGACATCCAAGGTGTAGGCGGACGCCCTGCCGCCCGCCGCGATGATCTCGTCACGTGTTTTGTGCGCACCAGCGCTATCGCGATCAAGGCAGATTATTGACGAGCCGCGAGCGGCCATGAGTCCGGCCGCCGCTTGTCCGATACCGCTCGCTGCGCCAACAACCGCAATTGCGTATGGGTCTGGAAAATCGATCAAGGAAATCTCCAACGTCTTGCCTGTTAGGTCCGCGAGGCGCGGCTGATTTTCTATCTTAGCGTGTTGGCGTGTCGATTTCGATTCTGGCGACCGCGTAGGCGTCGAGTTCGACCCGACCGGATGCGAGGTCGATCCGCGCATTGTCAAGATAGTCCGGCGACGTCGTCAGATCCCCAAAGCCTCTCTCATCCAGTTGTGCAATTCGGGCGCCGGTATTGTCGACCGAAGGGATAAGCGCGGTGACCGGGTTTGAGGTCAAGTTTGCCAGCCAAAGCTGCGTCTTCTTGTTCATAGAAAACGCTAGTGCGACGAGTTTTCCCTGTTGCGAGAGGGTGGTGGAGAAGAGGGGGTTGCCAGCGGCGTGAGCGAGCCCGGCCAGCACATGAAAGGACGGGTAAACGGCAGGCTGATCTAGATCGTCGAAATAGGGTTGTTCGAAATCTGTGGGACGGTAGACGTGCCCGAACGGTCCGGTGATCGACCCAAGCGCGACCATCTCGACCTTTCCACCCGCGCAGGCTGATATGTAGGCGAGCGACCAAGCGGCGTTGAAGAGCCCGCGCTGGCGTGGGTCTATCCTGCTGAGGCACACGCGGCCATTCTGCGGATTGGCTGATGTGGCTTTTCCGTACGGGTTCTCCCGGCATCCTAGCTGGCTGGGGCCGATGTGGTAGGCGATGGCATCACCCATGAAGGAACGGGTCGACGTGATCTGGTATGGCAACGCCTCGATTGTCTCCATCACCGACCGGTCGTCGGCGGCGTGGACATTCGGACAGGTTGTGTGCGTCACGTAGTCGAGCAGCGCTGCTGGCGGTTTTTTCCGGTTCAGCTCGGTAAAGTAGGCGGCCATTCCGCCACCGATCATGGCTTGCGGAAACGCCTTGTGCGCTGCAGCGAATGTCTCTTCAAATGTAGGCATATTGGGCCACGGCGCGTCGGGTTGAACCGAGACCATGTCCTGTGCCGGAAACGCTGCGACGGCCGACGGTTCTACGCCGGCCGCTCTGGCCAAGGCGGCGACGGACTCTAGCTCCGAATTCGGATCCAGGCTGCCAAGCGTGATGATCTCGAAGGCAACCTTTGCCCCCGTCAATTCCGACAGTGAGCCAAAATTCATCATCTCCTGACGGCCGGGCTTTTGGCGTAGATCGATCTGGCAGACGAGCCACTGGGGAGACAGTTGTTTGACCAGCGCGCCTTGTTCCAGCGCGTAGCCGGCTTCGTCGGCAGGTACGCCGATGCCAATGGATGGCATGACGCCCAACTGCTCGCCAATATTCACGGTGACCGCATCGCTGCCATTGAGAGTCGCCGCTGGTGGTTTTCCCGACATCGTCAGGCTGACCTTTTGCTCGACGGGTTGGCCCTTCGGTATGACATAGGGCCATGGCTCCGTCAGCGGGCGCACATAGGTCTTGTAGGAGGCGTCAGACCAGTTGCGCTGATCCTCCATCTCGAAAGTGTCGCCCTCCATCGTGCAGTTGGCCCAGGCGCCGGGCGCGAACTCATGAGACAGGGCGCGCAGATCCTTGAATGGACACATCGGATCGATGGTTTCGGGAAAGGTGGAAAGCGTTTCGCTGCCATCGACCCGCAGCACCTTGACCGGGCGGCCGGCGACTCCCTCCAGTGGATGCAGCACGATGAAGCCGGTGCGGTTGGTCAGGACGTCGGTCTCAGGTGTCGCAACGGCTTCGAAGTCGAGCGAGCCATCGTCCCTGCCGTTGATCTTGGCGTTGTAGACAAGCGTGCGCTTGGCATCTTTGCAGGTGGCGCGATACGTGACGGAAAACCCACGGTGGGACTGTGTAATGTCGAGACCGTCAATCGTCGGTGTGAAAGTACCCCAGTTTTCGTCGCGCACCAGAAACGCAATCGCCCGCAACACCTCGATGCCGGCGTAGCGGACATAGCGCAGCGCGCCATTGTCGAATTCCACCGTCAGATTTCCGGCCTTCAGCGTCAGCATCGGCACGTCGACCGATTCCGTGCCGCACAGGACTATGGCGCGTGAAACCATGGGCTGCTTCCTCAAATTGCGCGCTCTGTCCGGGCATCGAAAATCGAGGCCCGCGACATGTTGATGTCGATTGGCATCACCAGACCAGGCTGGCTGACATCATGCGCCTGGAGTTCGGCAATCACCGGCTGGCCGGCCAGCCGGAACGTCGCATAGGTCCGCGACCCGGTCGGCTGGACCAGTTCGATCCTGGCTTCGTGACGGTAGACGCCGTCGGCGGGCCGCTCTCCGTGCGCCCGTGTCAGATGCTCCGGTCGCAAGCCCAGCAGCACTGACATACCGTCCTTGGCGCCACCGAGAGCCCGCCCGGCTGGAACAGGCAGCACCACGTCGCCGACGCGCACGCCGTGTGTCGTGCCGTCGAGTACGAGCGCACCAGGCAGGAAACTCATGCGTGGCGATCCCAGGAATCCGGCGACAAAGGTCGACACCGGCCGCTCGAACAACTCGAGTGCCGCGCCTTGCTGCTCGATGATGCCGTCGCGCATCAGCACGATCCTGTCAGCCAGCGTCATGGCCTCGATCTGGTCATGGGTGACATAGACGATGGTGGCCTTCAGCCGCTGGTGCAGCTTCTTGATCTCCA
>JBBSOT010000501.1:0-3720 GCA_038259455.1 Hyphomicrobiales bacterium
GTTCTTGGATGAAAATGTCCAACTGCGGTACCGTTGCGCAGCCACCCGGCGCCGTCGCCCACCCCTGATCCCCGGTCCGGACCAGGTTTCCCGCGAGGGCGATGCGACAATTATAGGGTTGGGCAGCGAAGCGTGGACAAAGTGCCCGGCGAGAATCGCCTTGTCTTGCGATTTCCAACACTTAGCCGTGTGGACACCATGGATACGATGCAGGAATCGCTGTCTCACCTGGTGGGATGCAGAGCGCGACCAGGCCCATCCACTTTCGTCATCCCGTGCGTCGCTTTGCCAGGTCGCCCGGGACGACGCGGGTGGTGCGACCCGCTCAGGTTGCGCGCGCCACCGTCAAGGCCGTGACAACGTACCCCACCCAAGAGGCCGTCGCAGTCAGCGCAACGCCCCACGTCATGTCCACAATGCTGACCGAGACCGACCAGCCCTTGAGCGTTGCCAGATTGGTCATGTCATAGGTGCCATAGGCAAAAAGCCCGAGCAGGGCTCCGTTGACGAGAGCCGTCGTCCAGCCGCCGCCGTTCAATGCCGGAAGAACCGCGAAATAGACCAAGCCTGCAACATAAAAGAGGTAGAAAATACCAGCGACACCAAGGTTGGGCTGTTCAAGCAGCAATTGCCCGATGCGGCTCTTGTAGAAGGTCGTCGACACCTGCGACAGCCAGACAAAGTCGAGGCCGAAGAAAGCGACGGCGGTCGCTAGATAGGCAACAATTATGTTGGTCAGCATGATGCTCCCGGGCTCCTGTTCTTGCGTGCGTCAAATACCAAGCATCGGCTGCATGGCCCTGACGATCCAACTGCGGAATTTCAACGGCGCGTCGGTGACGGCGAGGCAGATGCAATCTGCCTCGGCTGTCGCTATGGGCTGATGCGTCAGGCTGGCGTCGGCATCCTCGATGTCACCGCGTGCAAAGACACTCTGACTGTCGACGAAGCTGCCACTCAGAACCAGGGTGAGTTCACGGCCACCGTGGCTGTGCTCGGGGACGGGCTGGCCGGCCGGGATGCGCAACAGCCGCACCTTGGTCTCGCGATCCGCCGTGCGGATTGGAATGTGGTAGGCACCGCGGCCCAGCGATCGCCATTTCAGCGTGTCCAGGTCGCCTCCGGCGTAAGAGCGCAGCGGCTCCGGCAATCCACCGCTACGTGCCGAAGAAGCAGCAGGCTTCGAGGCCGGTACAGAGCTGTCCTGTACCTCGGAAAGACGGTTGCGCATGCTGGCCCATGAATCGTCGCTGGCGCGATCGTCAGCCAAGGTTTCGAGCATCTGGCCGCCGACGCCCTCTGCGATGCTCAACTGCCGGCGACAAGCGGGACAGAGTGCCAGATGCGTCGCGACGGCAAGGCTCCAACCCTCGGCAAGAGAGCCGGCAGCGTAAGAGACGAGCAGGTCGTCGCTGATGTGATGCCTGATAGTCACGACAGGTCTCCGGAGGCGCCGATTGCGGCGCGCAATTTGTCAAAGGCAAGCCGCATGCGCGATTTGACCGTGCCCAGAGGGATGTTCAACCGGCTTGCAATGACGCTGTGCGACTGATCCTCGAAAAAGGACAATCTCAGCAGCGTCGCCTGCTCCTCCGGCAACGCAGAAATCGCGCGGTGCAATTGCTCGGATAGCTGGCGCGCATCATGCTCGACATCGGCAGGCGAAACCTCATCGGGCGCAAAGGCAGGATCGGCGGGATCGAAAGCCGGTCTGTTTTCACGGCGAAAGGCGTCAATGCGCAGGTTTCGCGCGATGGTGAAAATCCAGGTCGAAACAGCGCCCCTCGATGCATCATAGGACGCGGCCCTGTTCCACACGGATATCATCGTTTCCTGCATCAGTTCCTCGGCCAACTGGCTGTCGCTGGCCAAGCGCGCCATGTAGGCCCTGACGCGGGGAGCGAAGTGCCGGAACAATTCCTCGAACGCCTCAATATCCCGCGCGCTGCCGACCGCGACGAGCAGCTGCGCCATATCCCGAGCCTTGTCGCCTTGAGTCTGGCGGCGCATTTCCAATCTTTCCACTTCACCATGCGGCAACGCCCGGAGGCGCCAATGACCCATCCTACAGGGCTTTTGCAGCGCGGGCGCGCTTATCGTGGCCAGCATGTTCATGCAGACGATACGCCGCGAAAGCGCGTTCGGATCACCATTCGACAAAAAAATCTCTCCGAGAGCGATCCATTTCTCTCTGAGCTACGTATCTACCAGCAAGACTGTAGAGGATCGGAAGGTCACAAGGTGCGATTTCATACCAGCAGACAGTTGCCTGACGGCCCTCGCCGCGTCGCCGTGGTCGGGTCGGGGATCGCCGGACTTTCAGCAGCATGGCTTCTCAGCCGCACGATGCCAGTGACCCTTTACGAGAGCGAAAAGCGGCTCGGCGGCCACTCCCATACGGTGATGGTTCCCACCAGCGATGGGCCGATACCGGTCGATACGGGTTTCATCGTCTATAATGAGCGCAACTATCCCAATCTGGTTGCCCTGTTCAAAGAGACCGGCGTGCCCACGGCGGCATCCGACATGTCCTTTGCGGCATCGCTGGAGGGCGGAAAGCTCGAATATTCCGGCACAGGCATCAACGGCCTGATCGGACAACGGGGCAATGTCATGCGACCGCGCTTCTGGCGCATGATGCGCGACATCATCCGCTTTTATCGCGAAGCACCGGCGCTGCTGTCTCGCAGCGACCTGCAGGGCGTCAGCCTCGGCGCCTATCTCGACGGACACAGCTACGCGCCCGCCTTCATCGAAGATCACCTGTTGCCGATGGGAGCAGCGATCTGGTCGACCACCGCAAAAGAAATGCGGGCCTATCCGCTGCTGGCCTTTGTGCGGTTCTTTGCCAGCCACGGTCTGCTCACCCTTGCCGACCGCCCGAAATGGCGGACGGTTGATGGCGGGAGCCAGGAATATGTGCGCCGCCTGAGCGCCGACTTCGCCGACGGCATACGCCTGGGTGTCGAAGTGACCGCCATTTCACGCCAGGACGGCAATGTGGTGATCACCGACCGGTCGGGACAATCGGACACCTTTACAGATGTGGTGATCGCTGCGCACGCCGACCATGCCCTGGGGCTTCTTGCCGACCCTGACGAGGAAGAACAAACACTCCTGGGGGCTATTCGCTACACGAACAATGACGCGGTACTGCACTCCGACGCGAACCTGATGCCACGGCGCCGGCGGATCTGGTCGAGCTGGAACTATATCGGCGAAAACCGCTACGACGATGCAAGGCAGCTTTGTGTCACCTACTGGATGAACCGGCTCCAGAACCTCGACATGAAGCATCCGCTGTTCGTGACACTCAACCCGACACGCGAGATCGAGGCCTCGAAAGTGATCGGGCGCTACAGCTACCAGCACCCGCTGTTCGATCAGCGCGCGCTTGACGCACAACAACAGCTCTGGCGGCTCCAGGGACAACGCAACACCTGGTTTTGCGGTGCCTATTTCGGCTTCGGCTTCCATGAGGATGGGTTGCAATCGGGACTGGCTGCGGCCGAAAGCCTGGCCAATGTGCGCCGACCCTGGCAGGTGCCGAATGAATCCGGGCGTATCACGCTGCGGCCGCAGCTGGAAGCCGCTGAATGAACGACGCCTCGGGCCTTTTCATTGGCGAGGTGATGCATGAGCGCCTGAGGCCGCGCCGGCACAGGCTGCGCTACAAGGTCTTCTCGCTGCTGCTCGATCTGGACTGGTTGAAGGCGAGAA
>JBBSOT010000502.1:0-3699 GCA_038259455.1 Hyphomicrobiales bacterium
ATGTTCGCTCAGCACTTCCATGACGCGGCCATCGACGCTGAGATCGGTATCGACCGGCTCGACGGCGGCCATCCACTCCTTGCCCGAGACTTCGTAGACCGCCTCCAGCCTGTTCGATGCAGTCTCGTCCGGCCCGAACAGTCGGAAATTCCCATGGTCGAGATTGAGCCGCATGACGTCGCGCAGGAATTTGCCGAGATTGCGCGTCGCCTCCGCCTTGACCGTGCCCGGAGCGGCAAGCGCGATCGCATGGCTGCGGAAATGGGGCATGGCGAGAGGCTGCAGCAACTCGCCGCCATTGGCGTGCGGACTGTAGCCCATGCGGCGATGGCCGGTCGGCGCCAGTGCGGCGAACTCCTCGCGGAACTTTCCGCCCTCGTCGAACAATTCCTGCGGCCGATAGCTCTTCAACCAATCTTCGAGCTGTTTGAGATGTTCGGGGTTCTTGAAATCGGCGATCGGCACCTGATGCGCACGCCAGGTTCCCTCGACCGGTTTGCCGTCGACAAATTTCGGGCCGGTCCATCCCTTGGGCGTGCGAAAGACGATCATCGGCCAACGCGGGCGCGCCATGCTTTGCGCCCCGCTGTGCGCCCTGGCTCGGCGCTGAATTTCGCGAATCTGCGCCAAAATGGTATCGAGCGTGGCGGCCAGACATTGATGCACCAGCATCGGGTCATAGCCTTCGACGAAATAGGGCTCGTAGCCATAGCCGCGCAACAGATCGGTCAGTTCCTCGCCGCTGATGCGCGCCAGCACGGTCGGATTGGCGATCTTGAAGCCATTGAGATGCAGGATCGGCAACACCGCGCCGTCGCGCGCCGGATTGAGGAATTTGTTGGAGTGCCAGCTGGCCGCGAGCGCGCCGGTTTCCGCCTCGCCGTCACCGATGACGCAGGCCACGATCAGCTCGGGATTGTCGAATGCCGCGCCATAGGCATGCAGCAGGGAATAGCCCAGTTCGCCGCCTTCGTGGATGGAGCCCGGGGTTCCGGGCGAGACGTGGCTGGGAATGCCATGCGGCCACGAAAATTGGCGAAACAACCGGTGCATGCCATTGCGGCTGCGTTCGATCGCGGGATAGCGCTCGGTGTACGACCCCTCCAGATAGGTCTGCGCCACAATGCCCGGCCCGCCATGGCCCGGGCCGATGACGTACATCATGTTGAGATCGTTTTCTTTGATCAGCCGATTGAGATGGACGTAAAGAAAATTCAGCCCCGGCGTCGTGCCCCAATGGCCGAGCAGGCGCGGCTTTATATGCTCGAGCTTGAGCGGGGTTTCGAGCAAGGGGTTTCCCTGCAGATAGATCTGCCCGACCGACAGGTAGTTCGCCGCGCGCCAATAGGCATGCATTTTTGCCAGCAGATCGGGCGACAGGGTGTCTGGTCTGGATACGCCACGAATCTCCGCCGCCGCGTTACTCAAAAGCTTCGTCCGTGCGGATCGACGGGGCGCCTTTGTGATCGTTCTCGCGCGCCAGGGTCGATTCCAGTAGGCGATGCAGCTTCTTGGCAGCGCCATCGAAAGCATCTTCCAAGGTCGCGGCTTCGTTAGTCACCGCCACCGGCGGACGGCCGGCCGGCCGCGCTTCCATCATGCACCGCTTGTCGGCGGCGCCGGACTTGCTGCCATTCTCGTCCGTGAGATGGACCTCGACCCGAGTGATATAAGCACTGAACCGCTCTAGCGCTGCGGCGACATCCGCTTCGATGCGGCGCTGCAGGTCTTCGCTGCCGGCGATATTGTGGCCTGTGTTGACTTGAATCTGCATGCTCGTTCTCCTGGTTGGAATGCGGACGCCGTTTGCAGTGCCGCCTCGATGGCGCCGCTCACCTGCATCCTGCGTCTCGATGTCTTACCGCTCACGCACAGGCGGGATTGCAGCCAAGTCCACGCCGTAACCCGCAGCTTGCACGGCCGCCTTGAGTTGATCGCGCGAAGTCAGTCGCTCTTCGAATTGCACCACAGCTTCGCCCTTCGCGAGCGACACCTTCACGTCGTCCACTCCGGGAACCGCCGACAGCGCGCGCGTTACGCTGGCGGCACAACCGCCGCACGTCATGCCCGTCACTTTGATATGATCCGTTTGCATTTTTACTCCTCTTTCCAATAACGATGATCCGGCCAACGGCTGTCGCCGCAGCCGCTAAGCTTCGATGATTACCTTCAATGCCTTCGTCTCCGCCGCATGAGCAAAGGTCTGGTAGGCATCGACGATGCGGTCGAGCTTGAATCGATGCGTAATGAGAACCGTGGGGTCGATTTTGCCCGAGCTGAGGCTCTTGAGCAGCATCGGCGTGCTGACCGTGTCGACCAGTCGGGTGGTGATGGTAATGTTGCGGTCCCACAGATTTTCCAAATGCAGATCCACCTTGGTGCCGTGCACGCCGATATTGGCGATGGTGCCGCCCGGCGCCACCAGCTTCTCGCACAACTCGAACGTGGCCGGCACTCCGACCGCCTCGATGGCGGTATCGACGCCGCGCCCGCCGGTCATTTTCATCACAGTCGCGACCGCCTTGCCGTCGGCGCTGTTGATGGTGGCCGTAGCGCCGAACTGCTTGGCCATCGCCAGACGATTGTCATCAAGGTCGATGACGATGATCTCAGCCGGTGCATAGAATTGGCAGGTCAGCAGCGCGGCCAACCCGATCGGCCCTGCGCCGACGATGGCAACGGAGTTGCCGGGTTGGACCTTGCCGTTCAGCACGCCGCACTCGAAGCCGGTCGGCAGAATGTCGCTCAGCATCACCAAGGCCTCGTCGTCGGACCCGGCGGGGATGGGGTAGAGACTGGTGTCGGCATAGGGAGTACGCACGAACTCGGCCTGCGTGCCGTCGATCTTGTTGCCCAGTATCCAGCCGCCGGTCGTGCAATGCGACTACATGCCGCGCCGGCAATAATGGCCTTTGCCGCAGGACGAGCTGCAGGAGATCAAGACTCGCTCCCCCGCCTTGAACATCGTAACGGACGGTCCCACCGTCTGGACAATGCCGACACCTTCGTGACCTAGAATGCGCCCGGGCGCACAGGACGGCACGTCGCCCTTCAGGATATGCAGGTCGGTGCCGCAGATCGTCGTCTTTACGATTTTGACGATGGCATCGGTTGGACTGGCTATTGTCGGCATCGGGCAGTCGTCGAGACTTTTCTGTCCCGGTCCGTGATAGACAACCGCTTTCATGATCGATGTGCCTTTCGCCGGTGTGAATGCTGCTCATGGCAGCATCAGGACGTTTGCCGCAATCTCGACGCGGGCTGTGCGATCGGCTCGATTGACGTTTTGCTGCGCCGCCCAACGTCTGGTTAAGTCCACACCGAGCCAACTCGCCGTCTGACACCAATCCTATAAAGACAACGAACCGACAAAGGCGTCGTTCCAGGCGGTCGACAAGCGCCAATCGCCAGCAGCAAAGAGGCGACCGCAATAAGCAGGTCCCCGGCTGTGCAATGAAGGATGGCAAATGCCATCTCCCAGCCGATGCTGTCCACCACAGTGTATAGAGCGGCATTTGGGCGACCTCCCAGAGGAGGTTCAGAATAGCCGTCGCGAGCACGTAACGGCCCAGCACTGGGAGTAACGGCCAGCTCGGTATCATAAATCGCGCGATGGAACTGGCGTCGGCCGGAGAAGCGTCATAGTTTTTCCGTCCGGAGCCGGAGTGCGTTAATCACCAGGCATCATTTCTCGTTCGG
>JBBSOT010000503.1:0-3695 GCA_038259455.1 Hyphomicrobiales bacterium
ATAGGCTCGTCCGGGCGACCCGCTACAGGGTGATCGACAAGGACAAGGTTGAGCCCGGTTCGGAGCTCTGGCAAGTCGGGACGCACCGGTTTCAGTTCGCCGCGCTGAACTACCTCCTCACGCTACGACGAGAGAACGAACATCAGATCGGTGGTACAGATATGCTTATTCAGCACTCCTCTTTTTATCGTGAAACCCATCTGGATGGGCTTCATATCTATTTCAATCCGGACGCAGAGGTGCCGTTTGACCCAAGATTCCCATGGCCCGCAGAAGTCACTCTCAACTATTACGATGTCGAAAGCGAAGAGCACATCCAAGCGCACCCTGACGGCGCGCTCGTTTCAAGGCAGGTTTATGAAATAACCCCCGAATACATTCGGCTTCTGCTCTCCAGTTGCGGCTTTCTTCGGTGATTGTTAGCCGGGTTTGGGAGGCTTCAAGATAGACTCCTGTCAGCATGCTGAGCTCTGCGCTCAAGAGCAGACTGACAGCAACCCACCCCTTCATCGACATTGCTGCTACTTGCAGGCGATCGGCGGCTTTCAGGAAAGGGCGGCCGACACGACCGAGATGAAGGCGGCAAGGATACGTCAGAAAATGTCGTGGCTGCATGTTGGCATTGCAACAGTCGACGCCACCGACGAAAGGCTCCTCTCAGCCCGCCACATTTTGATTGCGACGCGCGAAACCGCCTGCGCCGGACCGGTCCCCTCACCGTCTCGGCCCCTCGGGACAAGCCCGAAGGATGGCAAGCAAGGTACGAAGAAAAGAAGGGAGCGATGGCCCCCTCCTTTCAACATCGGCTGCTACTCGACCAGTTCGAAGTCGCCTGGCTTCCAGCTCTTGTCGAACCACGGCTCGAGCGGGCCGTAGAGCCTGAGCAGCGTGTTCCAGCCCTTGCCCGGCATGGTCTGGACCCAGTTGCCCTCCTTGCCCTCGGGAGCCTTGGGGCCGAACCAGACCGTGTACGACCGGTCCGCATCCGGTTTCAGCGCCTGCATCATGCTGTCGACGCCGGCGAACTTCTGGTCCGTCTCAAGCAGAGACCGGGTCTGGTTGTCGTAAACCTGGAACGACCAGAATTCCCTGGCGGGAACCGGACCCGGCAAGGTGATCCTGTAGGTCTTGCCGCCGTCGAGATACCTGCCGGCGGAGTCGCGCAGGGCAGCGGCATATGCCGAGCCGGAACCGACTTTGGCCATGGCCATCGCCGGCGTTATGCCGGTTGCATAGTAGAAGAACATCGTGCGCGCATCGAGCATGCGCTCCGCGCCGTCCTGGAACAGATAGCTGCCGCCGATAAAGGCCGTGAACCACTGCCGGTCGTCGTAGAAATTGGCCCGCGGATCGCGGGATGCGAAAAGAACCGTCCGCGCCGTTGCGTTGCCGACCGCCACGGCATCCTTCAGGATCGCCTCCATGCGGTCGTCCGGTGCGAAGGGTTGACCCTTGCGTATGCCGATGGCAGCGAAAAGGCCTACCTTGTCCGGGTCGACGAAATCGGCCGGCTCGGCCTGCACGACTTCGTTCAGTTCTTCATAGAAGCGCGTCGTGTTGGCGCTGATCGTGTTGAACTTCATCCCGGAGGTGTTGACGAAATCCGCCTGCGGCGGCTCGCCCGTTTCAGATACCGCAAACAAGGGGTAGGCGTTTGCCCCCGCCTTCACGCGGCTGGCGGCTCCGGCGATATCGCCATCCTTGACGAACGCGCGAAAGAAAACCAGCAGGGTGTTGGTGCGCGGCTTGACGACAAAATACCCCTCGGACGGGATATCGCCCTGATATCCGGGCGGCACGAACAGATACTTGCCGCCCTTGCCGGCATCCGGACCGGTCAGGCCGATGTCGGTAACCCAGCGAAAATAGGCGTCGTCCACCGGGCCGAGCACGCCCGCGGGCACCTCGAGCACCATGGGGCCTTCGGAAACGTCAAGACACGCGAAAACATAGACCGTCGTCGTGTTCGGCGTGAGGAACAGGGACCGCGCATCCATCAGGTCCTCGGTGATGCCAAACCCCCGGTTCGGCTCGATGCCGACCTGCTTCAGACCGTTGCAGGCGGCCCTGATCGACGTGGCTGGAATGCCGTTGAGGAATGCATCGACGCCGCGCGAGAAATCAAGGTTGTCGTAGACCAGCTTGACCGTCGCCTCATCGGGAGCGCCCTGATTGAACTTCAGCGTGCCGATCCTGGTCTCGACCGTATCGGGCGTTGTGATCCATTCAGGGACGTCGGCCGAATATGTGGGTGCGTTCTGGGCTAGAGCACTGGGGCATGCGAGGGCAAGGCCCAGCAGCACCGTTGCAATTGATAGGGATCCCCTCATTTTCCTCTCCTGGCTGGGCGGTCGACGCCAGACCGCTGGCGATCGAATGCGCTCAGCATAGCGGATTTGCAGCCGAGAGGTTTGCGATGGATCAACCGCGCAGACGGTGCGATTTCGCATGCGCCATCACGCGGCGATGCCGAGAGCGTTCCGTCGCCAATCGCAGAGATCGCGGAGGCTCATCCGAACTGCGGCCGGGTTCCCGCTGGCTCACCTTGCCGGGGCTGACCGAGCCATGGTGTCGCCCGCGATCCGTCACATCGCAACAAGCGACCTGTAAAGTTGCGTCACGGCGTCTGCCGGAAGATCGACATCGTCGAGGCCGATTGTTGCGCCCGCCTGGATGTCGCGATTGACCCGCACCCGGTGGGCAAGGCCGATGGGCAAGGCGGTTCGCGCACGATCCAGCGGCAGGGCCTTGCCCCACACGGTATAGCCGCCCTCGCCGTCAAGCATCTCGCCGGCCTTGAGGTTGCGCTTGGCGATGGAGGCAACGGTGCCGCGCATGCGGTTCGAGCTGCCGGTCGGTTCGTTGCGCAGCGCACAGCTGAGCACCGAGATCGAAAGCTCGAGGCCGATCAGGTGGAAGGGCTTGTACATGGCGGCAAACCGGCCGGTTGGATCGGTCGGCAGCCCGTATTGGCGGAAGCAGGCGGCGGCGTAATCGTTGGGCGCCTCCAGCACGACGTAGACACCCCACCGCAGGTCGCGGAACACCGGACTTCCGTCGCGTTCCAGCGAGGAGACGGTTTCCACCATGCCGATCCGTTCGAGCTGGCCGCCGACATCGCGCGGCCGCAGAACCTCGGCGAGCTGGTCGACGCCGCACGGCGGAAAGGCAAGACCGTGCGACGGCAGCTCGAGGTCGCAGGCATTGGCGATGGCCACCATCTCGATGGCGCTCTTGGTGCCGTCGAGAAAGGAATTGAACATCTGCGGGTTCATCCCGGCGCTCGCCGCCTCGTCGCGGGTCAGGCCATAATGCTCCCAGACATCGTCCGGCGTGACCGAATGATAGGCGGGAAGATATTTCGTACCCTTGCCGGCCGCAGCGACACGGAATCCGGCGGCGCGCGCCCAGTCGACCATCTCCGAGACCAGCGCCGGCTGGTCGCCATAGGCCATCGAGTAGCAGACACCGGCAGCGCCGGCCTCGGCCGCGAGGGCGGGACCGGCAAGGACATCGGCCTCGACGCTGACCATGACGACATGCTTGCCAGCCGCTATGGCCGCGCGCGCATTGGCGATCCCGGCGCGCGGGCTGCCTGTCGCCTCGATCACGACGTCGACGTCGTCACGGCTCGCCAGGTCGGCGCCGTCATCGACAAATGCGGTCGCCGCGATGCGGGCGTCGTCCCAGCCGAC
>JBBSOT010000504.1:0-3694 GCA_038259455.1 Hyphomicrobiales bacterium
ATGCGGTCGACCAGGATGTCGAGATGAAGCTCGCCCATGCCGGCGATGATCGTCTGGCCGGATTCCTCGTCGGTCTTGACGCGGAAGGAAGGATCCTCGGCAGCCAGGCGATGCAGCGCGAGGCCCATCTTTTCCTGGTCGCCCTTGGTCTTCGGCTCGATGGCGATCTGGATGACCGGCTCGGGGAATTCCATGCGCTCCAGGATAACCTGGTGAAGCGGGTCGCACAGCGTGTCGCCGGTCGTGGTGTCCTTGAGGCCGGCCAGCGCAACGATGTCGCCTGCATAGGCTTCTTCGACGTCGGCGCGCGAGTTTGCATGCATCTGCAGCATGCGGCCGATGCGCTCGCTCTTGCCCTTGACCGTGTTTTCGACGGCGCTGCCCTTGCTCAGCTTGCCCGAGTAGATGCGGGCAAAGGTCAGCGAGCCAACGAACGGGTCGTTCATGATCTTGAAGGCCAGCATGGACAACGGCTCGCTGTCGTCGGCGTGGCGTTCGATATCTTTCTCGGTCTTGGCGTCGATGCCCTTTATCGCCGGAACGTCAAGCGGTGAAGGCAGATACTCGACAACGGCGTCGAGCAAAGGCTGCACGCCCTTGTTCTTGAAGGCCGAACCGCAGAACATCGGGAAGAACTTGACCCCGATCGTGCCCTTGCGGATCAGTTTGCGGATCTCGTCGTTCGACGGCATGTTGCCTTCGAGGTAATTCTCAAGCGCGGTCTCGTCCATTTCGACGGCGGCTTCGATCAGCTTCTCGCGATACTGCTCGGCACGCTCCTTGAGGTCCTCGGGAATCTCGACGATGTCCCAGGCAGCACCCAGCTCTTCATTGCGCCAGACGAGCGCGTTCATCTCGATCAGGTCGACGACGCCCTTGAACTCGGTCTCGGCGCCGATCGGCAACTGCATGACGACAGCCTGCGCACCAAGACGCGATCCGATCATTTCCGCCGAGCGATAGAAGTCGGCGCCAATCTTGTCCATCTTGTTGCAGAAGATCAGGCGCGGCACGCGATACTTGTCGGCCTGGCGCCACACGGTCTCGGTCTGCGGCTCGACACCGGCATTGGCATCCAGCAGTGCGATCGCACCGTCGAGCACGCGAAGCGAGCGCTCAACCTCAATGGTGAAGTCGACGTGGCCGGGTGTGTCGATGATGTTGAAGCGGCGCATCTTGCCGTCGCGACCCTTCCAGAAGGTCGTGGTGGCAGCCGAGGTGATGGTGATGCCGCGTTCCTGCTCCTGCTCCATCCAGTCCATGGTGGCAGCGCCGTCGTGGACTTCGCCGATCTTGTGCGACTTGCCGGTATAATAGAGCACGCGCTCCGTGGTCGTGGTCTTGCCGGCGTCGATATGCGCCATGATACCGAAATTCCGGTAGTCTTCGATCTTGTATTCGCGAGCCATAATGCTGTCTCTCAGTCTGTCTTCTGCGCTTACCAGCGGTAGTGCGCGAAGGCGCGGTTGGCTTCAGCCATCTTGTGGGTGTCTTCACGCTTCTTGACGGCCGTGCCGCGGTTGTTTGCCGCGTCCATCAGCTCGCCCGAAAGGCGCTCGACCATCGTCGTCTCGTTGCGGTTGCGTGCCGCCGTGATCAGCCAGCGAATGGCCAGCGCCTGACGGCGCTCCGGGCGGACGTCGACTGGAACCTGGTATGTCGCACCACCGACGCGGCGCGAACGGACCTCAACATGCGGCGCAACGTTTTCGAGCGCCTGATGGAAGACCGTCACCGGCTCCTGCTTGGTCTTGTCCTGGACCTGGTCGAGAGCACCGTAAACGATGGTTTCGGCGACCGACTTCTTGCCGTGATACATGACGGCGTTCATGAATTTGGTGACGATGAGATCGCCGAACTTCGGGTCCGGGTTGATCTCACGCTTTTCTGCACTGTGACGACGCGACATGGTTCTTGTCTCTCAATCTCGTGGCGACGGCGCAGATGAAAAAGCGCCGAACCGGGAAACCCTTACTTCGGACGCTTTGCACCGTACTTGGAACGGCGCTGCTTGCGGTTCTTCACACCCTGCGTATCGAGGACGCCACGGATGATGTGGTAGCGGACGCCGGGAAGATCCTTCACGCGACCGCCGCGGATCATTACCACGGAGTGCTCCTGGAGGTTGTGGCCCTCGCCGGGAATGTAGCCGATCACCTCGAAGCCGTTGGTCAGGCGAATCTTGGCCACCTTGCGCAGAGCCGAGTTCGGCTTCTTCGGCGTCGTTGTATAGACGCGCGTGCAGACGCCCCGCTTCTGCGGGTTCTGCTGCATGGCCGGGACCTTGTTGCGCTTTACCGGCGCGGTGCGCGGCTTGCGGATCAGCTGGTTGACGGTAGGCATTAAACCCTCTTGTCTCTCAAATTCCGTGTCTAAGGCCGGTCAAGGCCCGTCTCGTTCGAATTTCCATACGTCAATTCGGGCCACAAACCGCTATGAGCGGTTCTGCCCGAACAAAACGCAGAGGAAGCGGAAGCCGCTTCATGCACGCCGGAAATGTGTATTCGCTCGTAAGACGAACCCTGTTTGAGGCAAACTCCGGGGCGAGACGCCCTGAAAATCAAAACCTCACATCGGCTCAGGTGAGGCGGCTTCTACCCGCACAACCGCATATCGTCAAGCCCGAACCCCATAAATCTCGCTGCATCGCAGCCGCCGGGCCGCTGTCGGCGGAAATGCGACATTTTCTTTCGCCCGATTGGGCTTCTACAGCATTTCGTGTCGGGACCTCGGGGTGTCCCCGGCCTCATGATGATGTAAAATGGCCCGATCCCACCGAATCTGGCGTTCGCGCCGCCTGCCCCGAGGAATCACTTGATGAACGACAATGACGAACGCGCGGTCACCATTATCATCGGCCGGGTCTATCGCGAAAAGGGCAGCGATCCTGAAGGCGTGCACATCATGCTTGTCGCACCCGACGACGACACCGCCGTACGCACGGCGCTGGAAGCGCTGACACGCGAGGGCTACGCCGAGGCCGAACTCGACAAGATCGGAGACATGGAAGGCCCTCCCGATGAAGAGCCGCACATGTCGGCCTATCAGGGTGCGCTCGAGGGCGAAGTGTCGATCGTGCTGATCGAGGACGATTTCTGACCCGCCTTCTCGCTCTTCGAGGAGCCCTCGCCTGCCCGGCTTGCCCGGTCTTTCTCTTCTGATAAGACAGCGCACCATCTCAAGGAGCGGCGATACATCATGTCACCCAGCAAGACACTCATCAGGCTCGCCATTGTCGGCGTCGGCAAGATCGTCCGCGACCAGCATTTGCCGGCCGTCGCGGCAAATGACGCCTTCCAGCTTGTCGCGGCTGCCAGCCGCAACGCGTCCGTCAACGGGATCGCCAATTTCGCGACCATCGAGGAAATGCTTGCCTCCGATACCGGCATCGACGCTGTCTCGCTCTGCATGCCGCCCAAATTCCGCTACGAGGCAGCCCGTGCGGCCATCGAGGCCGGCAAGCATGTCTTCATGGAAAAGCCCCCTGGCGCCACGGTCAGCGAAGTCGAGGATCTCAAGCGGCTCGCCGCCGCGAAGGGCGTCTCGCTGTTTGCCAGCTGGCATTCGCGCTACGCGCCGGCCGTCGAGGCAGCGCGCGTCTTCCTCGCTGGCACCACGCTGCGTTCGGCCGCGATAACCTGGAAGGAGGATGTGCGCCGCTGGCATCCGGGCCAGGACTGGATCTGGCAGCCGG
>JBBSOT010000505.1:0-3686 GCA_038259455.1 Hyphomicrobiales bacterium
GATGACGCCCAGCGCGTGCGGATCGGCCAGCGGCGAGCGGTTGCCGTGAAAATCCGGCAGCACATGGAGACGCCCGGCAAGGTCGAGCCCCTCCTCCTCCCGTAGCTGCATGATGCGCTCGACGATGGCGCGATGCCTTTCTGGCGTCGGGTTGCCACCGGCGGCGTGCAGGCGAACGACGTGGTCGAGCAGTGCGCCGGTTACCGACTGTCCGCCCTCGCTGATCCAGCAGCCGGGCAGTGCGGCGCCGAAATACGGTCCCCAGCCGCCGGGAAAGGGTCGCGGATCAGGCGACATCGCCATGATGCAGCTCGACGTCCCGGCGATCAGCGCCAGATGCCGGCCCAGTTCCCCCTTTTCCGCGGCAAAGCAGCCCAGTACCCCGAGCGCTCCGGCATAAGCGTCGATCACCCCGGTCGCCACGCGGCAGGCGACGGTCAGACCGAGATCGCTGGCGGCCTTTTGCGTCAGCGGTCCCAGATCCGATCCGACCTGGCTGGCGCTACCGGGCAATTGACCCCGCTCCAGCATGTCTTCCAACCCGACCGACTTGAGAAAATCGTGCTGCCAGCCGGGCTTCTCATGCGCCAGATACGTCCATTTGCACGTCACGGTGCATTGCGATCGGGCCAATGAACCGGACGCCTTGCAGGTCAGGAAATCAGCCAGGTCGAAAAGATAGCCGGCTTCGTTCCAGCTTGCGGGCATGTGCCGCTTTAACCACATGAGCTTCGGGGTCGCCATTTCCGGTGACATGACGCCGCCCAGATAATCCAGCACGCGGTGACCGCCGGCCGTGCATTCGTCGGCCTCGGCCAGCGCCCGGTGGTCGAGCCACACGATGGTGTCCCAGCGCTTTTCACCCGTCGTCGAGACGCTGACCTGGCCGCCCTCGGCATCGCGCACCACCAGCGAACAGGTTGCGTCGAAACCGATGCCGGCGATGTCTTCGGGCGCCACCCCGGAACGCTCGAGCGCAGCCTTGACCGAATGGCAGACGGCCGCCCAGATGTCCTCGGAATCGTGCTCGGCATGATCTGCCCTGGGGCTGTGCATCGCAATCGGATGTTCGGCACGACCAAGCATGCGGCCGGTGCGGTCGAAAATGCCGGCGCGTGCGCTGCCCGTACCGACATCGACGGCGCACACATGCCTGCTGCTCATCGTCTGACTGCCAGCATGTCGGGCAACAGCCGCATATCGGAAAATGTCCGGTCGGGACGACGCAATGCCAGTTCGGCGACCAGTGCCCGGTGACGACCGTGTGACGCACCGGTAAAGGCAAAGACGCGCATGCCGGCGCTTTGCGCGGCGTCGATACCGGCTGGACTGTCCTCGATCACCACGCAGTCGGACGGCGCAACGCCCATTTCGCGCGCCGCGTGCAGAAACAGGTCGGGAGCCGGTTTTCCATTCGCCACCATGCCTGCACTGTACAGCCGTGGCTCGAGCATTTCCAGCAGTCCGGTAAGGCCAAGTGACAGGCGAATGCGCTCCAGGCTGCCGGAAGATGCGACACAGCAGGGAATCTCCAGCCGCGCCAGCGTCTTGGCCATTCCATCAACGGGCCTCAGCTCCTTGCGAAAGCGGCGCATCAGTTCGCCGCGCATGGAGGCCAGTTGCGGATTGTCCAGGACCAGCCCGAACTCGTGCTGCAGCACCTCGCGCACGGCCGCCAGGCTTCTGCCGAGAAACAGCCGGTAAGCCTGTTCCTCGCTGATCCTGCCACCGGCCTTGCCGATCAGATCGAGAAGCACCGCGATCGAGATCGGTTCGCTGTCGACAAGCACGCCGTCGCAATCGAAGATGACCAGCCGGAACGGACGAGCCGGCATGACATTGAAGCGGCTCGCCTCAGGCGGCGCCGGCAAGATAGTTCTTCAGGGTCGCCCGGGCGCCATCGGCCCAGAGCGCAGCGAGATGGCGACCGAAGGCTTCGGCGAAAACCTTCGATTTGCCGACGTCACCATAGATGTCGGCCATGTTGATCCAGGCGTTCGGGTCCGTCTTGGCGGCCTTGGCCATCGCCTGCATGCGTTCCCAGTTGGGGTCGTTGGCCTCGATCACCGCGCCTGAATCCGTGGTCCCGAAGCAATAGCGGCACCATAGTGCCGATGCCAGCGCCAGACCCTCGATACCCTTGCCGGACTTCAGCCGGTCGGCAGCCGTCGGCACGATGAATTTCGGTTGCCTGTTCGATCCGTCGAGGCAAAGGCGCCGCACCGTGTCGCCGATGGTCGGGTTGGAGAACCTCTGCGCCACCTGGCGGTAATAATCGTCCAGCACGACGCCGGGCACCGGCGGCACGGTCGGGATGATCTCTTCCTGCTCGATCTTGTCCAGGAAGGCGCGCACCAATGGTTCCCCCATCGCCTCATGGACGAAGTGGATGTCCATCAGGCCGGCAGGGTATGCGATGACCGCGTGGCCGCCATTGAGAATGCGGATCTTCATCAGTTCGAAGGGCGAGACGTCCTTGACGAACTGGACCCCGACCTTTTCGAGGGCTGGCCGGCCATCGGTGAAATGATCTTCCAGCACCCATTGACGGAACGGCTCGCAAAATACCGGCCAGTTGTCCTTGATGCCGAATTCGCGTTCGAGACTCTCGCGCTCGCGTGCGCTCGTAGCCGGCGTGATCCGGTCAACCATGCCATTGGGAAAGGCGACATGCTCGCTCACCCATTCAGCCAGGTCCTCATTGACCAGCCGCGCCAGTCCAACGATCGCGTCGGAAGCGACGTGACCATTGTGGGGAATGTTGTCGCACGACATCACCGTAAAGGGGACGCCGCCCTCTTCGTCGCGCCGCCGCATCAGCCCCGCAAGGATCAGTCCGAAGACCGTTCTGGGCGCTGCCATATTGCCCGCGTCGGCGACGATGTCGGGGTGCGCCGGATTGAACTTTCCCGAGGCAGGATCAATGTAGTAGCCGCCTTCGGTAATCGTCATCGAAACGATCCGGATGGCCGGGTCGGCAAGCTGTTCGATGATGGCTTCGGCATCGCCCGGCATCAGGAAATCGATCATCACGCCGGTCACGCGAGCCTGCATGTGGCCGGCATCCTGTTCGACAACGGTCGTCAACCAGTCCTGCTCCTCGAGCTTGGCCCGTCCCGCCTTCTCGCCATCGAAGATGCCGGCGCCGACAAGCGCCCAGTCGTGGCCTTCACCCGAATTGAACAGATCGTCGAGATAGACGGCCTGGTGCGAGCGATGGAAATTGCCGACGCCGAAATGCACGATCCCGGCCTTGAGGCCGCTGCGATCGTAATGCGGCCGGCCGACACTGGTGGGCAATTCGTCGACGGTTTTCAGCGACAGGGTTACGGACATGATTTTCTCTTTCAGATCGTGCGCAGCATTCCGCCGTCGACAAAATACGTTGCGCCAACGGCATAGGATGCGCGGTCGGAGCACAGGAAGACAAAGAAGTCGGCCAGTTCCTCAACGGTGCCGAAGCGCTTGATCGGGGCGTGCTCATCGGCCACTGACTGCAGATAGCCCTGCCAGTCACCGCCGCTGTCGGCAGACAGTTGCTTTGCCGTCTTGATCCAGTCGGGCGTGAGGATCAGGCCGGGGTTGATCGTGTTGACGCGGATGTTCTGGCCGATGAGTTCCGTCGCCATGTTCTTCGACAGCATCAGGAGGGCCGCCTTGGTGACATTGTAAATCGGCTCGTACCA
>JBBSOT010000506.1:0-3671 GCA_038259455.1 Hyphomicrobiales bacterium
ATGGGCGTAGCGCTGCTTGTCGCCGGCGTCTGGTCGAAGTCGCAGATCATGCGTATCGCCTCGGGCGTGCTTATCGCGGTTGCGGTAGCCAAGGTCTTCGTCTTCGACATGTCGGAACTTGAAGGCGTTCTGCGTGCGCTGTCCTTCATCGGGCTCGGCATCGTACTGATTGGTATCGGATTGTTTTATCAGAAGCTGCTGACGCGGGCCGCCCGCGTCGGTTGAAGGATCGCGTGGCCGGCGATTACTCCGCCGGCGCCAGTTGCATGCGCGCGACGGGCCGCTCCTTGATCGGCCAATGGACGATGGCGGCAAAAATGCCGAGGCCTACGCCGAGCCACCAGACCGGGTCGTAGGAGCCGAACTGGTCGTAGAGATATCCGCCGAGCCAGACGCCGAGGAACGAGCCGACTTGGTGCGACAGGAAAACCATGCCGCCAAGCAGTCCAAGATGGCGGGTGCCGAACATGATGGCCACAAGCCCATTGGTCGGTGGCACCGTCGACAGCCACAACAGGCCCATCACGATGGCAAAGACAACCACGCTCGTCGGCGTCTGCGGCAGCAGCAGGAACGCCGTTACCGCAACCGAGCGACCGATATAAATCCAGGCCAGCAAGTGTGGTTTCGAGTATTTCTGTCCGATGATGCCCGCGCCTAGCGACCCGATGATGTTGAAAAAGCCGATCAGCGCCAGTGCGATGACAGCGTAGCGTGCGTCGATCCCGAGATCACCGATATAGGCCGGAAAATGCGCGGTAATAAACGCCACCTGGAAGCCGCACACGAAGAATCCTGACACAAGAAGCACATAGCTGCCATGCGAGAAGGCTTCGCGAAGCGCCTCTCTCACACTCTGCTGCGCCAGCGCCCGGGCCGCGGCGTTGCCATGCGAATTGCCGTAGAGCGGGACTGCCAGCACCGGAATGGCCAGCATCATGACGGCCATGATCACGAGACTGTCCGACCAGCCGTAGCTGTCGATCAGCCCCTGGCTGATTGGTGCGAAGATGAACATGCCGGCAGAGCCGGCCGCTGTCCCGATGCCGAAGACGATCGAACGCTTCTCCGGTGGCGTGTGCCGGGCGAAAGCCGCCAGCACGATCGAGAATGATCCGGCGGCAACGCCCAGGCCGACAAGCACGCCGCCGCCGACATTCAGCATGGTGATGCTGTTGGCCGTCGCCATCAGGTAAAGGCCGACAGCATAGATGATGCCGCCCAGCGCCAGCACGCGCCACGTTCCGAAACGGTCGGCGATGGCACCGAAAAATGGCAACCCCAGCCCCCAGAACAGATTCTGTATCGCCATGGCCATGCCGAATGTCGTGCGGTCCCAGCCCTTCTCGGCCAGCATCGGCAACTGGAAGAAGCCCATCGCAGAGCGCGGACCGAAGGTTGCTGCCGCAATCAGGCAGCCGCAGATGATGATGAGCCACGGCACCGACTTGGTTGGGGTGGACGCCTGCAACGACATATCCGCTCTCTCCAGATGAAAATCGTTGATAGCTGAACAGTCTTGTGCCGCAAAATGAATTGGCTGGATGATCTGTTCAAACTTCTTGATGCGGCCAGTGCCGGAGCGCACGTTTTGCGGCGCACTGACAGGTCACCCGGTGTGATTTCGAAGGACGTTTCGCGATGCTTTGGAGGCAGCTGTCATTGCTGGCAGAATATCCATGATCGCTCTTGAGAGCCCATCACAGGGTTGTTGACACGCTGCCACAATTAGGCCCCAATCCGGGAGCGATAGCGCCCATGCTGTCCCTGCGTGACTGGCCCGCGCGCAAGCCCTGCCAGACCGAGTGTTCTCTGTCTTTGCTCAAGGTTCCGGGTTTGCATGTCTGCCGAAATTCGTACGGCTCGCGCCTCTGATATCGACGCCCTTGTGGCGCTCGAGAACGCTGTCTTTGAAGGCGACCGAATATCGCGCCGGTCATTTCGCCAACTGATCGATCACGATACTGCCGAAACGCTTGTTGTCGAGAGTGCCGGAAGTCTTGCCGGCTATGCGATCGTGTTGTTTCGCAAGGGAATCGGCGTTGCACGGCTCTATTCATTTGCGGTCAGTCCGAGTTTCGCCGGGCTCGGATTGGGTCGCGTTCTGCTTGAGCGCGCCGAACGGGTGGCGTTTGAGCATGGTCGCATGATGCTTCGCCTGGAAGTGCGCGAGGATAATGGCCGTGCGATCCGCCTCTACGAACAGAACGGATACCGCAAGATCGGCCGCGAGACGGCCTACTACGAAGACGGCATGGCGGCGCTGCGCTATGAGAAGACACTGCGCGGCGACGTGCCGGTCGGCACCAAAGTGCCGTTCTATGAACAAACCTGTGATTTCACCTGCGGACCATGCTGCCTGATGATGGCCATGGCCAATTACGACCGCACATTCGTGCCTGAC
Organism: Hyphomicrobiales bacterium; assembly: GCA_038259455.1. Classification (GTDB taxonomy): domain Bacteria; phylum Pseudomonadota; class Alphaproteobacteria; order Rhizobiales; family Rhizobiaceae; genus CAMYMG01. Next base: position 2,405 of record JBBSOT010000506.1, read on the forward strand.
GCAATCCGCGAGATTCGTCTATGGCGCGAAGCCACGACAGTTTTCATGATGTCGGGCACTGGTGGCTGCGAACCCTTCGGTCTGGGGGTCGCGGCCCATGAAAACGGGCTTTCGGCCGAGCTTTTTGTTTCCTTCTACGGAGCGCTTTTTCTGCAATCGGTGCGCAGCGAGGAAAAACGCCGTGTCATGGAACTCGCGCAGGTGGATTTCCGGAACCGGTCGGAACAATACGGCATTCCCGTCCATTATCGAGCGTTCACGATGGACGATATCCGTTCCGCGCTGGCTGGCGGGAAACTGGTCGTCGTCCTCATCAGCGGGTACTTGATGTTCGGCAAGAAGGTTCCACACTGGGTGCTGGCCATCGGCGATGACGGTAGCCACATTCTCATGCACGATCCATGGATAGAGGACGAGCGGCGCGAAACCATTTCGGATGCTGCCAACGTCCCTGTCCCCTATGACATTTTCATGCAGATGGCGCAGTTCGGTCGCGATGGCCTGCGCGCAGCCATCATTCTTGGAAAGCCAGAATCGCCATGAGTTGGGTTATTCTTACTGGCAGGCAGAGCGATCTCGACCAGGTAGCAACGCCACACAAGATCATCACCAACCGCGACTATCTCGCCCATCCCTCGCTGTTTCGCGGCCAGCGTCCGAAGGTCATCAACCTGTCCAACAGCTATGGCTATCAGAGCCGCGGCTACTATGCCTCTCTGCTCGCCAGTTCGCGCGGACACAAGGTCATCCCGAGCGTCGAAACCATCATCGACCTGTCGGAGCGCAAGCTCTACGAGCATGCGCTCCCGGAACTCGAGCAGGCGCTCAACAAATGCCGCAAGGAACTTGGCGGCGACTTCCCCGCCAGGGCATCCTTTTTCTTCGGCATTGGCCCGTCCAAGGCGTGGGACAGGTTCGCCAAGCTGCTTTTCGACTGGTTCCGTGCACCCTCGCTGGAAGTGTCGATCAAGGGCGACGACCAATGGGCCTCGATACGCAAGATCGGCTTCCTGCCGGTCATCCGACTGGCTGGAGAGGAGGAGGTCCGGTTCCTCAGCAGCCTTGAAACCTACACCGGCCGCGAATGGCGCGATACAAAGACCCGCACACCTGCCCGCTACACATTTGCCACGCTTGTCGATCCGGCCGAAGAATTGCCGCCCTCGGCAATCTCATCGCTCCGCCACTGGGCGCGGATCGCCGAGAAGATGGGGGTCGAGGTTGAGCCGATCACCAAGAAGGACCTGGCAAAACTCGCCAACTACGA
>JBBSOT010000507.1:0-3671 GCA_038259455.1 Hyphomicrobiales bacterium
AGGCTCATATTCTCGTAGATATTGAAATCCTGGACGATGCCGCTGTCGGCTCTGTCCTTGGCCACAAGGAACACGCCCTCGGCAATGGCCTCTCCGGTGGACCGCGGTGCGTATTGCTTGCCACGCAAAAGCATCGTTCCGGCATGCGGCTGCCTGTAGCCAAACAGCGTCTCGGCAAGCGCCGTCTTGCCGACGCCGACCAGTCCGGTGACCGCCACGATCTCACCGTCACCCAGTTCCAGCGAGAATGGCGCGGCGCCGGACGCGATGCGTAGATCGCTGACGGCAAACACGTTCTTGCCGGCATCCTTCACGGCGACCTGGCCGAGATCGATCTTCTGGCCGAGCATCGCATTGACCGCGCCCTCGTAGTCGAGCGGCTTGCTGTCGAAGACCCCGGAGATAGCGCCGTCCCGCAGGCTGACGATACGGTCGGCCAGCCGCCTGATGTCCGACATGCGGTGGGAGATATAGAGGATAGCCACGCCTTCCTGACGCAGCCGGTCGATCACGGCAAAAAGACGGTTGGCCTCGGTGCTCGACAATGAGGAGGTTGGCTCGTCGAGGATCAGAACCTTCGGTTCATGTGCCATGGCGCGCGCAATCGCGACCATCTGGCGGTCAGCCAGAGACAATTCGCTGATCTCGGCATCGAGGCTGACATTGAGTCCCATGCGGTCGGCGACTTCCTGGGCCTGCCGGCGCACCCGCCATGGATTGAAGAACAGCTTCGCTCCGGCGCCATTAAGCCTGTCGAGCGTCAGGTTTGTCGCCACGTCAAGCGCCAGGACGACGCCGTCATTGATGTTCTGGTGCACCGTCACGACGCCGGCGCGCATCGCGTCGGCGGGCGTCTCGGGTGAAAAATCCTTGCCCTCAAGGGTGATTGTGCCGCCATCGCGGGCATAGACGCCGCTGACCACACGCACGAGGGTCGACTTGCCAGCACCATTTGCGCCCATCAGCACCGTCACCTCGCCGGCGTGCAACTCCAGGCTGACGCCGCCAAGCACCTGAATCGGGCCAAAGGATTTCCTTAGGCCCGCTATGCAGAACACGGCATCGTTCGACATTTTTCCTCCCTCCCTCGGACGCTAGGAACAATGCCGTCAATTGTCAATACGATTGACAATTGACAGGGCCGTCCATAGTTTCGGCCATCATCCCCGGCTTAAAAGAGCAGGCGAATGAACTTTGGGAGGGTCGACATGACACTGGCCGCAGCGTTCGAAGCGCTGACTGCGGAAACCTTGCCGCGCCGTCTTGGCGCCACCGAAGCGCTGACATCGCGCATTGGCGACGATGCCGCTGGCTGGCGCGTACGCGAGGTCGGTGACGGCAATCTCAATCTGGTGTTTATCGTCGAGGGCAAGAACGGCGCTGCCATCGTGAAGCAGGCGCTGCCTTATGTGCGCCTTGTCGGCGAGAGCTGGCCGCTGCCGCTCAAGCGCTCTTTCTTCGAGTATCATGCGTTGACCCGGCAGGACGCGCGCGCGCCGGGCATGGTGCCGCAGATTTACCATTTCGATGAGGCGCAGGCGCTGATCGTCATGGAATTCCTCTCGCCGCACATCATTCTGCGCAAGGCATTGATCGACGGTCGCCAACTGCCGCGCATTGCGGAAGATTTGGGCCGCTTCGTCGCCCGCACGCTGTTTCGCGGATCCGATCTTCATATGAGCGCCCGCGCCCGAAAGGACGATCTTGCGCTGTTCGCCGACAATGCAGAGCTTTGCGACATTACCGAGAGTCTTGTCTTCACTGACCCCTATTACGAGGCGGAGCTGAACAGTCACACCACGCCGCAGCTCGATGGCATCGTTGCCGAGCTGCGCGCCGACCGCGAGCTCAAGGTCGAGGCGCAGCGGCTCAAGCATCTCTTTGCTTCCAGCGCCGAGACGCTGGTCCATGGCGACCTGCATTCGGGTTCGATCATGGTCACCGACGAAGAGACCAAGGTCATCGACCCAGAGTTCGCCTTCTATGGCCCGATGGCCTTCGATGTCGGCATGCTGCTTGCGAATTTCTGGATGGCCTACTTCTCGCAGGCTGGCCACGAGGAAGGCAGCGACCGCGCCGGCATGCGCGACTATTTGCTGGGCGTCGTCGCCGATACCTGGTCGGTGTTCCGCAGCGAGTTTGCTCATCTGTGGCGCAGCGAACGCACCGGCATGCTTTATGACCGGCGTCTGTTCGAGGATCGCGGCGACGAACTGGGTGCCGAACAGGCGCTCGATCAGACGCTGCATGCGATCTGGACCGACATGCTCGGCTTTGCCGGCGTCGAGATCCACCGCCGCATTCTGGGCCTTGCGCACAATGCCGACTTCGAGACCATCGAGGACAAGGATCTACGTGCCAGATGCGAGACGAAGGCGCTCAAGTTCGGCCGCCATCTTGCAGTCAACCGCCATCGCATCGCCAGCCTTGACGAGGTCAATGCGCTTGCCGCGCGCCTCGAGAAGGGGATTGTGTCTTGAACGTCGGGGATCGGCACTACCGCACCATCTGGCCCAACGCGGACGGCCATTCGGTCGATATCATCGATCAACGCTGGCTGCCGCATGACTTCCGCGTCGAGACGGTCGATAGCGTCGAAGGTATCGCCACGGCCATTCGCGACATGTGGGTGCGCGGCGCGCCGCTGATCGGGGTGACGGCCGCCTATGGCGTTGCCCTGCAGATGCGCGACGATGCCTCTGACGCAGCGCTCGACAAGGCATGGCACGACCTGCACGAGACCCGCCCGACAGCCATCAATCTGCGCTGGGCGCTTGACGAGATGCGCCGCGTGCTGACGCCGCTGCAGCCGGCGGAACGTGCCGCAGCCGCCTACCGCCGCGCTGCCGAGATCGCCGACGAAGACGTCGAGCTCAATCGCAGCATCGGAAAGCACGGTCTGGAAATCATCCGGGCCATCGCCGCGACAAAGAAGCCGGGCGAGCCTGTGAATATCCTCACCCATTGCAACGCTGGGTGGCTCGCCACCGTGGACTACGGTACCGCCACCGCTCCCATCTATCTGGCGGCAGAAGCCGGCATTCCGCTGCACGTCTATGTAGATGAAACGCGCCCGCGCAATCAGGGCGCCCAGTTGACGGCCTGGGAAATGGCAGGCCATGGCGTCCCGCATACGTTGATCGTCGATAATGCCGGCGGCCATCTGATGCAGCGCGGCGAGGTCGACATGGTCATCGTCGGCACGGACCGCACGACCGCCGATGGCGACGTCTGCAACAAGATCGGCACCTATCTCAAGGCGCTTGCAGCGCACGACAACGGCGTACCGTTCTACGTCGGCCTGCCATCGCCGACCATCGACTGGACAGTTCACGATGGCCTGACAGAAATACCGATCGAGGAGCGTTCCGGCGATGAGGTCTCGCTGGTCTGGGGCAGGACCGCCAATGGCGACATCGCTCAGGTACGCATCTCGCCCGACGCGACGCCGGCCGCCAACCCGGCATTCGACGTCACGCCGGCACGTCTGATCACCGGCCTGATAACCGACCGCGGCGTGGCCAAAGCGTCGCCGGAGGGCCTGAAGGCACTGTTCCCCGAGCGAGGCTGATCGCGTGACCGTCACCATCTACGGCATCAAGAACTGTGATACGATGAAGAAGGCCCGCGCATGGCTCGACGGCAACGGCTTCGCATACCGCTTCCACGAT
>JBBSOT010000508.1:0-3670 GCA_038259455.1 Hyphomicrobiales bacterium
AACAGCATTGGCTTTGTATCATGGAAGGATCGCAAGCCGCTGGCAACGGCCCTTAAGACCGTTTACCGCGCCGTCAGCGCCGAGGCAGCCGAGGAAGAACTGACAGCTTTTGAAGCCACTGAATGGGGCCAGCGATATCCCGCTATCAGCCAGAGCTGGCGGCGGGCATGGGCCGAGGTTATCCCGTTTTTTGCGTTCCCGGATGAGGTCCGCAGGATCATCTACACCACCAATGCCATTGAGGCGCTGAACTCGAAACTGCGGCGCGCCGTCAGGGCCAGGGGCCACTTCCCGAGCGACGAGGCAGCTACCAAGTTGCTTTATCTGATCTTGAACAGATCCGAAAAAGAGTGGAGAATGCCGCCGCGTGAGTGGACCATGGCCAAGGCCCAGTTCGCCGTCATCTTCGGGGAACGCTTCGTCAAAGCCATGGCGGCGTAAATGTTAAACCGCCTGCCCACACACGGAATTACTGACACTCCCGCCTTGGCTGGTTTGTCCGGCCAGATATCATTGGCTGACTTGCCGTCCTTGACTGCAGCCTTTTCCTCTTCGCTGTTACGCTGCTTGGGGGCAGGAACCAATGTGGCGTCAACGATCTGTCCGCCCATGGCGAGATAACCCTGTTCGCGCAGCTGCCGGTCAAATGCTTCCATCAGCCTCTCAAGCGTGCCGCTCTGCGTCAGCCGATTGCGGTAGTGCCGGATCGTGTTCTCATCCGGCATCGATGCGCCCAGGTCAAAGCCGAAGAAACGCATCCAGCTCAAGCGGTCACGGATCATGAACTCCATGCGTGCGTCGGACAGATTATGCTGCGCCTGAACTACTAGCACCTTGAACATCGCCACCGGATCAAACGGCGGGCGCCCGCCTTTTGCGCCGTCGCTGTAGCCAAGACCGTCCACAAGAAGATCGCGGAACCGCTCGAAATCAACCGTCCCGTCCAGAGCCTCCAGCGGGTCGCCGTCCTTGCTCAAACGCGCAAGGTGATCTGACAAGGAAAACAGGCTCGGTGGGTGCATCTGTGTTCACTCCTCTCGAAAGACAATGAATCACATCAACGCGGCAAATGCGAGGGGTTATTGCGGGTGTCCAGCTCGTCGAGCGTGCTCCCGAGCACCTCGTGCGCGAGCGTTTTGGCCAGCGCGATGTCGGATTCAATAACCTCGATATAGCGCAGTCACCACCGAAGTGCTGTGCCGCATCGCCATGCTCTATGGTATGCGGCGCGCTATGGCGAACCCTTAGGCGAGCCTCTTAAAGAGGACGAGCTGCAGCCGATTTAAAACCTATACCACGACAAAGTCTGCGATGCAGCGCACGCCACTCGCGAATGTTTCAGAGCTTGCACGCCGGATCAGGCTGAATGCCCCGCGTATGATCAACCCGAGTCACTGTCCAAATAGCACCCAAATCTCTGATCAAACTATCCTTTAGTCGTCTCGCTTTGATCGGATCGCCGCCTTCGGTAAAACCGAGTGAAACTTGGGAAGCGTAAAGCCCGAGGTTACCAGCTGTCACGCCCAATCCGTTGGCGCCTTCTATATGCAAATCAATCAAAAGGGAGCGGTCCGCAGGCAAATCGGTCTCGGCATCAATATTGCTCAGGCTTGTCTGCAAATCTGTGCTGTTATTAACAAAACTGAGAGATTCGCGTTCAGCGTTGCGCCGCATCACTTCCGCCAACTTGGAAAAATCCGCCGGCGGCACCGGACAGACTTGGACGGCATAAAACTGCTGCTGCGCCGAGCATCCGCCCAAAGCTGCGACGAAGCCGACGAGACCGGTCCTCGCGATGATCTGACAAAGTCTAACAGACATATATCGCACCTTATCGGTTGCACGAGTCCGCAGCACCCGCTGCCTGCCCAGCAAAGAAGCTGTGGCCAAAGATATCGTTAAACGTGGGAAGTAAACCAGAACCCTCGCCGGATATAGTGATAACTGAGGTCTCGGTTGACACTATACCTTCGTAAACGAAGTTGCTAACTCGAATATCCACTGTTCCTGGATGGAAGATGTGGCCTTTCAGGGTAGCGTTTATTATCTGGCCTCTTGGAGTGCTGACATATTGAGAAATAGGATTACCGCCACTTAAAACAATACGCGCGGTAAAATTCTCTTTCGCTGCCGGAGCTCCTGGCGCACTGTGTCCGGCCTCCTTGAAGGTAATTACCCACCCCCTTGCCAATGTGAGCGGTTTGTGATTCACACTATCCATGAATCGCGAGGAACTCGAGCGGCTTACGAAGCCAGAGTTGATTGATCTTTTGTTGGGTCTGCAGCGCCCAGGGAAGACATCGCGGACGTCATCGAAGCCACCCTCGACTGATCAGAAAGCCAATCGGGAAGGTTCGCGACCCGGTGGTGCCAAGCTGGGGCACAAGGGACACGCCCGCGTTTTGGCCGAGGCACCCGATGCACACGCAGATCATCGCCCTGAACAATGCCAGCATTGCGGTCTGCCATTTGGCGAGGATGCAGCGGGCGAAGTGATTGGCGAATATGACGAGATCGACCTTCCGCCAGTGAAGCCGCTGGTTCGTCGGCACCGCAGGATGGCATGCCAGTGCGCACAGTGCGGCAAGGTAACCAACGCGTCGGTTCCTCGCGCAGCGCAAGGCACGCCGTTTGGCCGACGGATCCACGCGCTGGCGCTCTACCTCAAGACCAACCAGTTGTTTTCGTACCAACGGCTGCAAGGTGTATTTCGCGACCTGTTCGGGCTGGACATCAGCCAGGGCGCGCTGATGAATATGTTCAAACGGACTGCGCCTATCTTTGCCGCCAAGCGCGACGATGCTCTGGTGGCCTTGCGCCGCGCAGACGTGGTGGCGTGCGATGAGACTGGAATGCGGATCGAAGGCTGCAACGGTTATCAATGGGTCTTTTGCGCAGCCGATGCCGTTGTTCATACCGCCGTATTCAGCAGGGCCGCTCAGGTTGTGCGCGACACCATGGCCGGGCACCGACCTGACGTCTGGATATCGGATCGCTACTCTGGCCAGCAAGGGCATGGGCAACATCATCAAACATGTCTTGCCCATCTCGACCGCAAGGCACGTTTTGTCGAGAAGCACGGCAGTGACCTGATCGGCATGCGCCTCAAGCTATGGCTGGACCGAGCCTTCCAACTTGGGCGCGACATCACAACGCTCGCTGCCACGACAGTGAAAAACCGAAGGCGCAAGCTGTTGCGCGACCTCGATGCCATCCTCACCACCGCCACTGACTGCGAACTGGCGCATGAGTTGCTCGGGCAAGTCCGGCGCGCGCGCGATCAGTTGCTCACGTTCTGCGACTTCCCTGGAAAAGTCGATGCCACCAATAACGTGAGCGAGCGGGCGCTGAGGCCCAGTGTTATCCAGCGCAAAGTCACCAACGGCTATCGCGCGAAATGGGCTGCAGACGCCGAAGCCGCCATGCGCACAACCGTCGACACCGCTCGACTGACAGGCGCCAACCCCTTCAAAATCATCCTCAGCGCCGTCTCCGCCTGATCCCGCAAGCAAGGGGGTGGGTAGTTACGAAAAATGCGGTCATACAAACCAAATCTGGATAAATTTTTTTGCAAATCCACCCAAAGCTGGAAGCAGGCCAATCGACGCATTTCAATATCGCGTAAGTGGTTGCCTAATATTTGAAAGATGGCGCTCAGAAAGACTCTCTC
>JBBSOT010000509.1:0-3663 GCA_038259455.1 Hyphomicrobiales bacterium
AGAAGCCAAGGCCCGGGAGATGGGCTTTACGATTGCCGATCTGATCGGCGATGGCAATGCTAAGGGTAAAGCAACCGTTTCAGATCCCAAGTATCAGCATCCTGAGAACCCTGCTTTGACCTGGACAGGGCGTGGTCGGAAACCGAACTGGTTCCAAGAAGCTGTCGATTCAGGCACGCCAGCTGAAAGTATGCTGATCAGGTAAATTTGCAATCATCATCTTGGTAGAAGAGCGCTCCCGGCCCAGAGCCGCCATAAGGAATTGGCTCGGATGCCGCATTGCAGCCATCCGGAAGCAGCCATTCGTTGTGCTTGAGCCGTAAAGAAGTCGGCTACCTCGCCTACCGTTCGCAGAGACGGCCTCCCTTGTAGCGCGCGAAAGCCGTTGAAGGCACCGTGGAGACGTCTACTGTCGCCGACATGAGGAAACGGGATCACATGCGCGCATTCTTTCGGCGCGCCACGGCGCTTGCAGCCTTTGTTGCCCTGCTCTGGGCGATCCAGGTCGTCAACTGGATCATCGGCTACGGCTTCAACCCGGCCTTCGGCCTGATCCCCCGGCACGTCAGCGGGTTGGATGGCATAATCGCAATGCCCCTCCTGCACGGAAACTTCGCGCACCTGATGGCCAACACGCCGCCGCTGTTGGTGATGGGGGGGCTGCTGGTGGCCACTGCCACGCGGGCCTTGCTGGCCGTGAACGCCGTGGTGCTTTGCCTGGGCGGCGGTCTCGTCTGGCTGTTCGGAAGCTCTGCCATCCATATCGGTGCGTCAGGGCTGATCTTCGGCTGGTTCGGCTTCCTCGTGGCGCGCGGTCTGGTGGATCGCTCGCCGGTCACACTGGGCGCGGCGCTGCTGGTCGGTTTCCTTTATGTCTCCATTCTCTGGGGCGCTCTGCCGGGTCAACCTGGCGTCTCTTGGGAAGCCCACTTGTTCGGTGCTATCGCGGGCGCAGCTGCTGCATTCCTTGTACGAACACACGTCCATGCTCCACGTCTCAGCGGCGTCAATCAGATATGAAGCAGCACACTCGGGCCTTTGCAGACATACGGCAAAATCGACAAGTTACGTTCCGGCGATTCGGAAAAGGGACTTCAAGTGCATAGCAATTGCCCCACACATCCATGGATGTTCTTTTGAATTGACCTTACAAGGATGAAACCGGAACGCAGGTAAGCCTTTGAGGCAGCTGCGAAACAGGAGCAGCGCCCATGGTAGAGCCAGAGACATTTTCGTTCCTTGCAGATCTGGCGGCGAATAATCGCAAAGCTTGGATGGATGCGCACCGAGACGAGCGTGACGATGCTCTGCGCAATTTCACCGGCATCGCCATAACACTGCACGACTATGCCGATCGCTTTGACTCTTCCGTGGCTGACGCAAAGTTCAATCCCAGGCAAAGCTACTCCAAATTCTTTCAGGAGGCGCGCGATCGGGCCGGGCCAGGCCTCTACCGCACGGATGTTGATGTGTTTGCCAACGCAGGTCACCCCACCGAAGACGTCGGATATTACCTTCATGTCGAGCCTGGGAATTGCCACGCTGGGGCTGGGCTTTTTCAACCCTCAAAGGCAGCCCTTGCAAGGTTACGCTCACGTTTGAGCGATGACCCGCAGGGCCTGAACGACGTCGTGACCGAAGCTGAGTTCTCAGAGGCGTTCCCCGACGGAATTGTGACACGAAAGGCGTTGGGGGCTGTGCCGGACGGTTTCAACAGTGACAATCCGGCCGCTCCCTATCTGAAAATGGTTGGCCTGGGGTGCAGCAAAGACCTCCCAGACGCGCTTTTTCTGGACGACGACGTGATTGATCTGTTGATTGAAATCTTCCGCTCTGCCAGCCCGCTGGTGCGATACTTCGATTGATTGTACGAGCGGACGTGTTTTCATGTATTCGCAGTCTTATCGTTGCCAACAGCAATCACTCCCGGCCCGGAGTCGACCTTCGAGATGACCGTAAATGCCGGCCACCGCGTCACCGAAGCGGCCATTCATGGCATCGTGAGGCATGGTTTCTCAGGTCAGGGCCGGCAGCGCGAACGAAGCGGTCGTTCGTCAGGCGCGTAAACGCTTCAGAAGCTCACCGCAGAACCGATCCCGTGTTTCGGCATCATCCGACCTCGCGATCCAGGTACGGTGCAAGTTCAATGTTCCGGCCGGGACAAGTCTCGCCGCGATATCGGGCGGAGTGGTCTCGTCGGTGCGGCCTTCGGCCCAATCGTGGTAAGCCGTGGAACACCGAACCGCCGCTCCGGTGCAGGACAGGTCGAGTGTTCCCCCTTCTGCGAAAAATGTTAACCCGTCCCCCATCTCTTCCCCGACGAGGAAAAGCCGTTTTCCAAGACGGTGCTTCAGGATGGCAACAAAGACGATCGACGCAGAAAACGTGAACTTGTCGACGAGCACACCGACCCGGCGATCTTCCTGCCCCTCGGACAACGCCTCGATCAAAGGCATCGTCCGTAGAAAGTCACCTCCCGTGTTCCCGCGAATGTCAACAAGCACGGGGCTCGCCGTGCGCGATCTGACAAGCTCCGCAGCCTTGGAAACCGCATCCAATAGTGCTGTTTCACTGGGATCGAAAAAGCTCGGAAGGACCAGCAGCAATCCGGTTTGGCCGAAATCCTTGATCTGCAGAAACGACAAGGGGGACCAGGATCCATCGGCTCTTCCATGCTCGCCGCGTGGGTAGAACGTGGAACCGTTAACCACGGTCGCGGTATCCAGACGCAACTCACTGATCTGCCCCGTTTCACTGCGTATCTGGTACTCGATCTGATCGCCGTCCGAAGCAATCCCCAGGTGCCGCAATGCCCCCGGCCAAGCGAACAGGATCGGCCCAATGACACGTTTTCTCTGCAGCGTCCCTGCCAGATACCTGTCTGCGGCGATGTCGACGTCAACTATGGGAACACGATTGATGGATATCAGTTCGCCGCCGATCGCCTCACGGACACCCGACGCCGCGTCGACCAACCGGACCTCGGCGCCGATGGTCGCGAACCTCAAGGGGACAATCGATATGGCGTCGTTCGGGATAAGGCGTGTATGGCCGTTCCCCGGAAGCGCCAGAAGGCGCATCAGCGAAAGCAGGAAGTCGTCCCTCGAGGTCGCACGTGCAGCCTGCCGAGCGTCCTCGATGTGACGATCCAACACGTCGCGCCGGATCGACCGGAAACTTGGGTCAGTCGGCAGGACCGTTGTCACGATTTGCGTCAAGTCCTGGAGCATCGACATGGAACACTGTGTAATCAGGTTCTCGCAAATTTCCAAGGCGGGCTCGAAGCGGTCCCGCGGGGCACTGCGGCGACCCGCAGGACCCCCCAGGAAGTGCTACACGGCGCTCCCGGCCCAGTCCTGCCGTCCACACGAAGCGACAATGCTGCGGTGCGGCCCGCCGTAGAAGACATTCGCTGCGGGATCGAGCAGTTAATTTTATGGGCCATTCGTATATTCTAAGCTTACGCTGTATGATGGCAAGAGCCGGTCCGACTTTGGAAGACTGCGGCGAAGCATGCGGCGAAGACTGACGTGATCTTGCAGAGGATTTGCCCGGTTTCCACCAAACCCGCGTCGAATAGCATCGTCTGGCGGAGAGCGACATGAACCAAAAACACCACCACGGGCTCCTCATGGGGACCTGCATCTTCGATCCGGTTGGCCT
>JBBSOT010000510.1:0-3653 GCA_038259455.1 Hyphomicrobiales bacterium
CGATCCGTACGCTCCCGAATCGGCTGCTTCTGGTGTGCTGGCTGCCTGCGGACACCGCTCAGGCCGTCTGTCGGTAACATGCCGTATTTGAGCCGAAAAGCGGCTCACACTCGCCTGACTCGAAGGCGACTTCGATCTTCAGCGGCCTCAGCGTCGATCGGGTCGGCCGTGAGGCGAGAGAAGTCGGCGCCAGGGGCGTCTTTCGACGGAGCGCGTGGTTCGAGGTCGCGAAGAGCTATTGTTGGGAGCGGTGCCGACGCCTGACGTGTTTCAGGTCCAGATTGGACCATCCTGCCGAATTTCCCAGGCCCTAGGGCTCTCCCGTGGGTGGGCGCCCGCGGTGTCAGGCGACTTGCCCGATGCACCGCATCCGGACGGCATCGCCTTCCTGGCCAATCGCCACGCCCATCGAGGACGCAGGTTCGCTTCAATCTGGTGCGTTTTAGACGTCGGCTAGGTCGCCCAGTCCACGGATCAGCGGCTTCAGGTGATCCCCGTAGTTTTTCCAGCGCTTGACGGATGACTGATAGACCGGCTGTCTCACCTGAAGCATGCTGGGCGTCCCGACCTGCCGCTGCTGTTCATTGAACTTTAGGCAGGCATCGTTCCAGGGCAGGCCCAGATGGTCGATCAGCCTGCGGGTCTCTGTCTCCTCGTCTGCGATCGCATCCTCGTAGCGGCGTTCGAAAATACGACCGGGCAGGACGCTGTTCCAGTGCTGCATCAGCCTGTCATATTCGCGGTAATAGAGTCCGAGTTTTTCCAGGTCCGACGTGTAGCCGTGCCACATGCCGAGGTCAGTCATGTAGCAGGAGACGCATGTGTCGATCGGGTCACGCCGGCAATGAATGATTCGCGCATTCGGAAAAAGCAGGGCGATGAAGCCGATCAGTTGAAAGTTAAGCGGCAGTTTGTCGACGATGCGCAGGGCATCGGGCGCATGCCGTCTGACGCCGTTCAGGTACAGGCCAGCCAGCCGCGCCGAATTCTCAGGCGTCAGGGCCGCCATCAATTGCTGGTTGGAGGAGCCGACCTTGGTTGTCAGGTATTTAAGGTCGTAGAGCTCACCCGCGCCATGGACGTCAGGATGACTGGCGCAGATCTGCTCGGTCAGGGTCGTGCCGGATCTGGGCATGCCGACGACGAAGACGGGAACCTCCGTCGGGTCGCCAATGCCGGCATGATCCCTGAACATCTCGGCCGTGAACAGGCCCGTCATCGCGTCGACCCATCGGCGATAGGCGTCGACATCGAAGTCGTGGCCCCTGATCTTCTTCCCGGTGTTGTACTCGCCCATCGCCTCGTCATAGCGTTTGAGGTCGTTGAGGATCTTGCCGGCAGCAAAGTGAAGTTGCGATTTGTCGTCCACGGTCAGGTCCGGTGCGGCCAGATCCTGGCGAATGAGCTCGAGCTCCGGCGCATCGCCCGAAAACTTCTTTGCAGTTGCCAGGGTCGACCATGACCAGCCCACCGAATGGCGATTGCGGATCGACGCCTTGAGATATTTCGAACCTTCTTCCATGCGGCCAAGATTGATGAGCGCTTCGCCAAGGCCGACATTGACCGCCTTGTGGTTGGGGTCGATCAGGTGCGCCTTTTCGAACAAGGGCAGCGCAAGATCTGCATGGCCCGTTCGTATATAGGTGCGTCCAAGTCCACAAAGGCCTGCGACCATGTTGGGCTTAAGTTTCAGGACGTTCTTGAAGTGGATAATCGCGGCGTCTGTCTCGTAAAGCTTGTCATAGGTTTCCGCGAGAATGAGATGGGTAAAGGCATGCGTGGGATTTACCAGCGCGGCCTGCGAAAGAAACTGCGCCGCCACGTCGTTGGTCTTGATGTCGAGTGCGAGCGTTCCGGCCAGATAAAGGGCGTCGAAATTCTTGGGGCTGCGGTTCAAGACCAGGAGACACAGGCGCTTGGCCTCCTTGTGCAATCCTTGCTTTTGATACTGCTTTGCAAGTCTGATTGCCTGTTCGTCCGTTTCGATCCGAATCGGGGATCCGGCCGTGTGTTTCGGCACTCCGGGCGTTGGGAGTCGTCCGGGCGATTTGAGAGGGCTTTTCATACTGGATCGCTAGCAAAATACCGCAGGTGAATCCAGAGGAAGCGTGGTCAATCCTTTGCCGGGAAGTTTCCCCCGCATGTTTCCGCGATCCGGATGCTGCTTTGATCGATTGCCGCCATTGCTCTGCCTGCTGGATACATCGCAGTCTCTAGACATCGGCAGTGTCACCAAGGGCGTCGATCAGGGGCTGGAGTCTCGCGCCATATTTCTTCCAGCGCTTTACCGATGATGTATAGATCGGCTGCCGGACCTGCCAGCGGCTCGGTGTTGCGACGGTTCGTTCCTGTTCATGGAATCGCAGGCATGAATCATCCCATGGAAGACCGAGATACTCGATGAGTCGGCGCGATTCGGCCTCCTGGTCGGCAACCATGGTCTCATAGCGGCATTCGTAGATGCGGCCCGGCAGTATGCTGTTCCAGTGGCGCATGAGGCGCTCATACTCCCGGTAGTAGAGTCCGAGCTTGCCGAGGTCTGCGTTATAGCCGTGGTTTTCATTGAAACTTGCAAAGAAGCATGACACGCAGTTGTCGATGGCGTCCCGCCGGCTGTGAATTATCCGCGCATTGGGAAACAGCAGCGCGATAAGGCCGACCTTCTCGAAATTATGCGGCATCTTGTCGATGATGCGCAGTGCCGTGGGCGACAGCTTCCTGACGAAATTCAGATAGTCTGCCGCCATGGCTTGCGACATCGCCTGGGTCATGGCCGAGATGGAGGTCTTGGCGGGCCGCGTCGGACTGCCGAATCCGGCGGCGTTGTTGATCGAGCCAAGCTTGGTAAGTTCACCCGCCCCGTGGACGGACGGATGGCTTGAACAGATCTGCTCGATCAGGGTTGTGCCGGACCGCGGCATTCCCACGACAAACACCGGCGCCTCGGTCGGATCGCCAAATCCGTCCCTTGCCGCCAGCATTTCGGGCGTGAAAAGGGCGATCCGTGAATCGATCCACTTGCGATAGACCTCGATGTTGAAGTCGTGACCTGTCACCTCTTTGCTCTTCTGCATATGGTCGATCGCTTCATCATGGCGACCGAGATCGTTGAGCATCTTTCCGGCTGCGTGGTGCAGGTTCGCAGCGTCATGGTCGGCCAGTTCGGAATCCTGCAGTTCGACGAGGATGGCATCGAGTTCCGCAGGCTCACCGGAGAATCGACGCGTCTCGGCCAGCATCTTGTAAGCTGTGGCAACATGTTGGCGCAGCTTGATACACTGTTTCAGAAAGACTTCCGCTTCCTCCATCCGGCCGAGGCTGGTCAGGGAATTGGCATAACCCATCCTGGCGGTGCCGTGATCGGGCGCGAATCTCAGCGCCTTCTCGGAGAGTGGCAGCGCCAGGGCCGCCTTTCCCGTGCGCGTATAGCAGCGCCCGAGTCCCGACAGCGCCTCGGTCAGGTTCGGCTTCAGGCTCAACGCACGGCGAAAGTACTTTATCGCAGGCTCGTAGTCGCGCAGGTCCTCATACGTCCTGGCAAGCACAACCAGTGTCTCGGGCGATTTGGGCTGATTCTCGACGGCCTGGCGCAGAAACTGCACGGCAAGCTGCGCATCGTCGACGTCGAGCGCCAATGTTCCCGCCAGGAATAG
>JBBSOT010000511.1:0-3651 GCA_038259455.1 Hyphomicrobiales bacterium
ACTGAGTTGCAGCATCCCGGCCATACTCCCGACCGCGAAAATTGTACCAATCATCTTGCGGATCGTCGGCTTCTCAACCCGCAAAGCAGCACCCAGTCCCATCGTCAGCAGGGGAAGTGTCGACAGCGTGAGGGCACCGCGCGCCGCTGTGGTCAGGGAAAGCGCAAGGTTGAACAGGATCGGAAACGCGGCGAAAAAAAGCAGACCGAGCGCAACGACGGAGGGAAGGTCGCTCCGGCTCGGCCATCGCTGGCCGCTCCAGACGGCGATCGGCCAAAGCGCGAGGACTCCGATCCCGAACCTCAGCGCACCAAGTAAAACTGGATCGATGGTTGCCACGAGCGCTCGCGTAGCGACGATAGCGGTACCTCCGATCGCGCTGGAGAGCAGCGCAAGGACGAGGCCACGAATTTCCGGTTTCAGATCGTCGCTCCCGTCGGTGTGCGTACTCGTCTAAGGAATAGGCTGGACAAACTCGCTATCAAGAGAGCATTAAAGCAAGCCTTGATTGCAGAAATGAAATCTCGTGAACTGGGATGATCTTAGGGTATTTCTCGCAGTCGCGAGGCTAGGTCGGCACGACTTGGCAGCGCGCCAACTCGGCCTCGCCGGAGCGACTGTCGGACGGAAAATGGCACGTCTCGAAAACGCTGTGGGCGCCACCCTGCTGGAGCAGGCGCGCACCGGTTACGTGCTAACAGAGACCGGACGCCAGTTGCTTGAACAGGCCGAAGGAATGGAGCGCTGCGCGTCCGCCGTCGTGACTGACCAAGTCGGCTCGGCGCAAGCTTTGACGGGGTATGTGCGGATAAGCGCGTCGGAAGCGTTTGGCACATGGATCCTGGCCAGGCGCCTGCACGAGTTCAGCAGCCTTCAACCTAGCTTGACCATCGATCTGGTTGCATCAGGCGGTTTTCTGAGCCCCTCGCGACGAGAAGCCGATATTGCGATCATGCTCGCGCGACCGGCGCGTGGCCCACTCGTGGCAAGACGGCTGACCGATTACACTCTTGGGTTTTATGCTGCCGCGTCTTACCTAAGCCGCGTTGGAGTGCCGCAAACCATTGATCATTTATCAGAACACAATTTGGTCGGTTTCATTCCCGATCTGGTCCAAGTCCCACAGCAACGTCTATACGAAGAAGTGTCGGCTAATCTAACTCCCTCCATTCGTAGCACAAGTATCAACGCTCAAGCGGCTTTAGTAAGCGCGGGGTCGGGGATTGGAATACTTCCGCGTTTCGTAGGTGAAAGGCTTCCCGATGTTGTGGCTGTGCTTGAGCGAGAAGTCAGGCTAACGCGAACATTCTGGCTTGTTGTGCATAAAGATGTACGACGGCTTGCTCGCGTAGACGCTTTCGTAAACTGGCTTGTTGATGTATTTCGTGAAGAAGCGCCTTTGCTCAAAGGTGATTGACACGAACGACGGTACCGCACTGGCGCGCGACATGCGCTCGGCCCGACGACCGAATTCGATCCGCGTCAGGGTCTTGCCGTCCTTTGCGCGGCTTTGGCTAATTCCCCGCCTCCCTGACCTTCAGGGCCGACCAATCGACCTCGATACTCAAGTCGTCTCCGAGCACCGTATTGCCAGCTTTGAAGCGCGCGAGACCGATGTTGCTATCCGCTTTGGACATGGAGACTGGCCAGGGACCAAGGGACCAAAGCTTAAAAACTGTTTGAAGATACGCTTTGCCCCGACGCGCATCCCTCGCTCGCTTCGGCGATCAACGATGATTTTCGAGGACTTTTGGACGCGCCGCTTCTTCATGACGGGAGCAGCGATGATTGGCGCAGGTGGTTCGCCGCCGCAGGCCTAAGTGCGAGGTGTTTGATCATATCGAAGCGGTGTCCACGACGATACAGAGCGCGGCTGTTGCAGCAATGTCGGAAGCGCTTCGTGCCATGCATGGCGATAATCTGGGCACCCCCAATAACCCTGGCGTGGTCCGGCCGAAGATGATTCACTGCGCCTGACGAGGGAGGCGGCAGATGCGTCAGGCGGGATTGTTCGGGCTATCGGATCAGCTGAAGCGGTTGTCGGATTGCGGCGACCCGCTGGAAACGATGGGCCGCGTGGTGGACTTCGAGATATTCCGACCAGCGCTGGAGAAGGTGCTGTCGTACGGCGACGGGACGAGGGGCGGTCGGCCGCCTTATGATCCGGTGGCGATGTTCAAGGTGCTGATCCTGGCGGCGCAGAACACTGTCAGCGACGCACGCATGGAGTTCCTCATCCGCGACCGACTGAGCTGGCTGCGGTTCCTGGGCTTCGACCTGGGCGCGGTCACGCCTGACGAGAACACGATCCGGCTGTTCCGCGAGAAGCTGACCCGCGCCGGCGCGCTCGATGCGCTGTTCGTCGCGTTTGACCGACGCTTGCGGGAGCGCGGCTATCTGCCGATGGGCGGACAGATCGTCGATGCCACGCTGGTGGCAGCACCCAAGCAGCGCAACACCGCGGCCGAGAAGGAGGCGATCAAGGCAGGCAAGAGCGCGGGGGAGATCTGGCCCGATCAGCCGGCGAAAGCGGCGCAGAAGGATACCGATGCGCGCTGGACGGTGAAGTTCGTCAAGGCGCGGCCGCTGCCGGGCGGTAGGCCGGGGATCGATATCGCGATCCCTAGCTTCGGCTACAAAAGCAGCATTGCGATCTGTCGGCGCTACGGCTTCATCCGATCGGCCAAGGTGACCGACGGTGCACGCTTCGACGGGCGAATGCTGCGCGACGTCGTGACCCGTGATAACACCGCCTCCGATGTCTGGGCGGACACCGCGTACCGCAGCCAAGCCAACGAGGCGTGGCTGAAATCGATGGACCGGGTCAGCCGGGTCCATCGAAAGAAGCCCAGGGGCAGACCAATGTCCAGACGCGCTTCCGGTGCCAACGCCAAACGCTCTACCGTGCGGGCGCGCGTCGAGCACGTGTTCGCCCGTCAGAAGGATCAGATGGGGCTGTTCGTCCGCACCATCGGCATCGCGCGCGCCGAAGCGAAGATCACGCTAGCCAACCTCGTCTACAATATCGACCGCCTGGTCTTCCATGAACGACGGGCCCCCACGGGATAACCGCGCCCTGCGAAGTCCATTTCCAGACGGTTCAGCTGAAAATCACCCCCCGAGCCGCCATTATCACGCTGGGGTCTGCCTTTGCGCCGCCATCAGACGCGCGGGCACGTTGATGTGGGTGCCCATCTTTGTGGAGCTGGACATCCAGAACGTCGTCGTGATCCGACCATGTCTCGTTAAGAAGAAACCGGTTTTCGTCTTTTGAATCGGCGTGCAAGGTAGCATTGACGAACATTTTCTCACCACGCATCATATCTAGCACCCCGTTCAGGAGAATCAGAAAGCGTTCGCGTTCAACCGACAGCACGGCGAACTCTATCAGATAGGATACGCTCATATTTCCTCTCCGGTACGTCCGAGCAAGATTGCCCGTGTCGCATCGTCTGCGGGATAGAAACATTCGAGCGTAAGCTCGGCTAAGGTGATGTCGGTTGCTGTGCCAAATACCGTGGTCGTAGAAAGCAAGGACAGCGTTTCACCAGTCTTTGGATGGCTGAGCACCAGAGGTACCGCGATCCGATTTACGGGCCGGGACGATTTGCCGCCGGCTGTGAATGGCAGCGCGCGCAAATCTACCAGGAG
>JBBSOT010000512.1:0-3647 GCA_038259455.1 Hyphomicrobiales bacterium
CAGGATCACCATGGACGAGCACGGCTTTCGTTTGTGGGATGTAGGTGTTCAAGGCGAAATCACTTTCGAAGATTTGTCCGAGAAAATCCACCCTCACGACCGCGACCGTGTGCGCGATGCGTTTGCGGCCACCCGTGCGATTATTGGTGCGTTTGACATCGACTTCCGCATTTTGAGCGGCGAAGGCCCGCGCTGGATATCCGCTCGCGGACAGGGCGATGACGCTGGCATCAAGGGGTCCGTTATGTTTGGCATCTTCCTGGATGTAACCGATCGTAAGCAGGCCGAGGAGGCGCACGAGCTGTTGGCTGGCGAGATGAGCCACCGGGTGAAAAACCTCCTAACTATCGCCTCCAGCCTGACCATGATTGCGTCCAGATCGGCGTCAAACGCGGAGGAATTGGCTCATGATCTGACAACCCGCTTAGCGGCATTGGGGCGTGCTCACGACCTTGTCCGTCCGAAGCCCAGTGGTGAGAATGGCGCGCTCGTCGGTGACCTGATTTCCGTGGTGCTGGCCCCCTATGATGACATGGGAGAATTTACCGGCCGGGTGCGCGTGTCTGTGCCAAGAATTGCCACGGGCGACGGTGCTGCGACCGACATCGCACTGATCCTCCATGAACTGGCAACCAACTCGGTCAAATACGGCGCACTGTCTGTTCGCACCGGCACTATTGATATTTCCGGCACGGTAGCAGGAAACGACGTAGTGATTGTGTGGACCGAGCAGGGCGGGCCAAAAGTGGTAGCAGCACCCGTAGAGGAAGGATTTGGCAGTAAGCTTGTCACTAGAATGATCGCACGACTTGGGGGCACCATCTCGACCAAATATCTGCCCGAAGGCGTCGTCGTAAAGTTGAACATGAAGAAAAATCGCGTGTCAGCCTGACAAACGTACCAGAACTTGCATTTGGATGTCCCGCTGTGAGTGATAGCCGCTGTGGATGAACAGCAGGTTCCGAGCAGCAGTCGGCGTGGACGTGAAAGGCTGTTATTGGGTCGTGTCCGGTCTGTCCGCTTTTCAGCGGACCATCGCAAAAAGCAGACACGCTGGCGCCGACTCAGCTCCCGCCCTCAGTGCTCTGGCGGCAGTTCAATTACAAAGCGTGCACCGCCGTCGGTATCATCCAGTGACAGCGTGCCGCCCGCCGCTTCGATCAAGGACTTGACGATCGGCAGTCCAAGGCCGCTTCCGCCTGATGCGCGACGGGTAGTAAAAAACGGCTCAAAGATGCGTTCGCGGTCTGCTTTCGGAATGCCCGGTCCATTATCCTCGACAATCAAGAGGATCAGATGGCCAGATACCTTCGTAGAAAAGCTGATCCAACTTGCACCCGCTTGGCGGCTGTTTTCGATAAGGGCGCTTGCAATTGCGTCAAGGGAGGCTTCGGGAACGGCCACGATCGGTGTGTCCTCGGCGACATCGTTTGCAATGTCGAACCCATTACCAAAATTGGACCTGCTCAGCCGCTCCAGCAGCTGCGCAACATTTGTCCGTCCGGGCGAATTAGACACACTCAAATCCGCCCGTGCCAGATCAAGCAGGCGGGTCGACAACAAGGTCAGGCGCGCTGCATCGGCATCGGCATTGGACAGGAACTGACGCCTCTCCTTTGGCGACATCGTATCGCCATGATCGGCGAGGATCTCAAGCGCGCCGCGAATGCCGGACAGAGGTGTTTTGAACTCGTGGCTCACGGCATGGGCGAAGTCCCGGAGATATCGCGAGCGGCGCTCAATCGCGTCCGCCATTTTCGCGAAGTCCTGATAAAGCCCTTGTATCTCGACCGCGGCCGTTCGAGGCGGTTCGGGCATGGATCCACGCCCTGACGCCAAAGCGCGAGTGGCTCGGCCCAAGGCCTCTACGGGGCGGACAACCCCGCGCGAAAGAACGCCGCTCAAGACAATCAGCGCGGCCAGGATCGCTACTATCCCAAGCGCGATCTTGCCGCGATCGGCGTAAAGCCCTTTAAACAAGCTCCGCGCCGATCGCGAAAGCAGTAGCACTCCGACGACATCCCCGTTCACGATGATCGGACGCGTATGGTGGACCCGAATCGCCGCCGCACGGGTCAACCATTCGAAGCGATAGGTCGCGTGATAAGAACCGTTACGCCGCAGCACAGTGGCGGGGCTGCCTGCCATTGCGGTCCGCACTTCCGGTAGCATGGCGAAGCTCTCGCCGCCGCCTGGCCTGGCGATCAGACCGTTGCGGTCGAGCATTATGATCGAGGAAAGTGTAACTTGTCTCGTTCGCGCGAAGACCGGTGCCAGCACCTCCGCGGCAATGATGGATTGGCTATCCGCTCCGCCTTTACTTGACTGAGACAGGGGCCGCTCTTGCAATATGGACGTGCTATTCAAGTCAATGGTCGGAGGCTCGGGCCGGAATTCCATCGGTCCGAGCAAGCTGCCTTCGGCGCCTGGCCATTGCACCTCTGCAACCGCGGCCAGTGCGGCGCCTTGGGCAACAAGCTCCGCTTCGGTCTGGCGCACCAAAGTGTTCTCGTAGACCCGCAGGGACATTGCTGCCAAACCAGGAAGCGCGGCAACGGTAAAGAGAGTGGCGAAGACGATAGTGCGGAGCCGCAGTCGCGGCCATCGTGCCTTTACCCACTCCTTGACCCTGCGAACCATTCCTACTCGTCAGCTTCCGCTACGTTCGCAGGATCCGAGCGCGTAGCCAATCCCTGGCCGCGTCTCGATAAGCGTGTCCGCTCCAACCGCTGCGAACTTGGCCCGCAGATTACGTATGTGGCTATCGATGGTGCGATCGGTCACTGCGAAACCGGGACCGTGTAGGCGATCAATGATGGCATCGCGGCCAAAGACCTTGCCCGGCCAGGATGCGAGCGTTCGCAGGGTTGTGAACTCCGTGACGGTCAGCGGCACGTCTTGCCCGTCCCACACTGCCCGCCAGCATTCCAGATCCAGCGTTAGACAATTGTGCGCGATCCGCCCGCCGCCCCGCTGCACATCGGGCGCGCGCGCCGCGGATCGACGTAGTATTGCCTGCGTGCGCGCGACGACTTCGCGCGGAGAAAATGGCTTCACAACATAATCATCGGCACCAAGCTCGATGCCGAGCACGCGATCGATTTCGTCATCGCGCGAGGAAAGGAACAGTATCGGCACCCCGCTGGTTGCTCGCACCCGCCGGCACACTTCAAGCCCGTTCATGCGCGGCATATTGATATCCAGAATGACAAGATCGGGGCCGTGTTCACCGATCATGGTCACGGCATCTTCGCCATCGCCGGCCTCGATCGTATCGAACCCAGCCTTGCCTAGCGCGAAAACGAGCAACTGGCGGATATGCGGGTCATCATCTACGACGAGGATTGTTCGCGGCATCGGACACAAGATCACCGTTTTTCTCCTGGCGTCAATGGTTCAGGCACGCTTCCCGAAGGTTCACCAGAAGCCGGTGCACGCGCCCGAGGGACATAAGTTAGACCCGGAGATTGTGGGGGCGGAAGAATTGCGCCGCCGCAGCTTCTACCGTGAGGTGCTGGAAGTGGCTCGCGATCATCAGCGGCAAAGATCGGTTCGACATGTGCCAGCCGGCGAGCGTTGCGAAGGGTCCAGCTTTGCCAATCGGACTGGTGAGTGCGAAGATCACGGTAGGCACCGGCGCTCAGATA
>JBBSOT010000513.1:0-3644 GCA_038259455.1 Hyphomicrobiales bacterium
AACTGATCCGCTTCGACATGTCCGAATACATGGAAAAGCACGCGGTCTCGCGTCTGATCGGTGCGCCTCCGGGCTATGTCGGCTTCGATCAGGGTGGCATGCTGACCGACGGCGTCGACCAGAACCCGCACTGCGTGCTGCTGCTGGACGAGATGGAAAAGGCGCACCCGGATGTCTACAACATCTTGCTGCAGGTGATGGACCACGGGAAACTGACCGACCACAACGGCCGGACGACGGATTTCCGCAATGTGATCCTGATCATGACCTCCAACGCGGGGGCGTCCGAAATGGGCAAGAACGCGATGGGCTTCGGTCGTGAGGCGCGCGAAGGCGAGGATACGGCGGCGATCGAGCGGATCTTCACGCCGGAATTCCGCAACCGTCTGGACGCGATCATCAGCTTCGGCGCCCTGCCGAAAGAGGTCATCATGAAGGTGGTCGAAAAGTTCGTGCTGCAACTCGAAGCGCAGCTCATCGACCGCAACGTCCATATCGAACTGACGCCGGCTGCCGCGACCTGGCTGGCCGACAAGGGCTACGATGTCAAGATGGGCGCCCGCCCGCTGGGCCGCGTGATTCAGGAGCACATCAAGAAGCCGCTGGCCGAAGAACTTCTGTTCGGAAAGCTGGTCAAGGGCGGTCTCGTCAAGGTCGGCGTGAAGGACAAGCAACTTCACCTGACGTTCGAGGCGCCCGAACAGGGCAGGATCGCCGGCAAGAAGCCCCCTCTGCTGACCGCCGAGTGATCCGCACCGCCACGATAACCCTCCTGTCCCTCGCAGCCACATCGGCTGCGGGGGATATTCTTTTGGACCTCCCGATCGCCTGCGACCTTACCCAGACCTGCTATATCCAGCAGGGCGTGGACCATGACCCCGGTCCCGGCGCGCAGGACTACCTCTGCGGTTCGCTCAGCTACGACGGTCATTCGAAGGTGTTAAGGAATATCCCGTCTGGTGAGGCTCACGAATCTTTCCCGAAGGAGATACGGGTTCTTGATCCACGGCACCCGCTTTATGGGCAATCATTTCGGGTAATGGGTCGATTGCCCTTTCGTGGAGGCAATTTTCTACCATCCTATGAGGTCGAATACCGCCAAGGTGTCACTTTGCTTGTACCGGTGGCCGCAACTGAGTGCCATACGCTTCCCGACACTCTCACCAAACTGAGCATAGAGGCTTTGCTCGATCTACTAAATGTGGTAGATTGTCGTGATCATGATGAGCACAGAACCCGAAGTTCTCTGGTCGACCCTGCCGCCGACGCTTCGACGACAGATCGTCGGCGATCTTGCCGCAGTTCTGGCGGAGGTCTTTTATGATGTCCGAGTTGATCCAGCCGACGCATCTGAAGCGCAAGGCCGTTGTCTACATCCGGCAGTCAACGCCGCACCAGGTCGTGAGCAATCAGGAGAGTCTGCGGCTCCAGTACGCGCTTCGCCAGCGCGCCTGTGAGCTTGGGTGGCATGAGGCCGATATCGACGTGATCGACGCCGATTTGGGCCTGAGCGGCGCCTCTGCGGCGCATCGCAGCGGTTTTAAGGAATTGGTCGGCCGGGTTGGGCTCAGCGAGGTGGGGCTTATCCTGTCAATCGACGTGACACGTCTCGCCCGCAACTGTTCTGATTGGTATCCACTTCTGGACATCTGCGGGCTCCGGGAGTGTCTCATCGCTGATCGCGATGGCGTATACGATCCCGGCAGCGCCAACGGGCGCCTGCTTCTTGGCCTGAAGGGAACCATATCCGAACTGGAGCTGCATACGATCCGCAGCCGCTTGACAGCAGGCCTGATCGCAAAGGCGAAGCGCGGTGACCTTGCGCTCAACTTGCCTGTCGGTCTCGTACGGGACTCCAGCGGTGTCGTGCTCAAGGAACCGAACATAGCCGTTCAGGAACGGCTCAACCTTGTTTTTGAACTCTTTCTGAAGGTTCGCACCGTTGCAAAGGTTATGCGCATGCTGAACGAACGTGGTCTCGATCTGCCACGTCGCGACCGGCATGGCGAACTGCGCTGGACGCGTGCAACCGTCTCAGCTGTTTCGAGTATTCTAAAGAACCCTGCTTATGCGGGCGCTTTCGTTTACGGCCGGACCCGTATTCGCGCGGCCTGCGAGGATCGTTGCTCGGCAAAGGTAGCAAAACCGATCGAAGAATGGCGTATCGTCGTAAAGGATCGATATCCGGCCTATATCGATTGGCCGACGTATGAGAATATCCGTAGCATCGTGAGCGACAATCGGGCTGAATACATGCGCACCAAGACAAGAGGTGCTCCGCGCGACGGCGAACTCCTGCTGCACGGGATCGCGTGGTGCGCCCACTGCGGCCACAAAATGTACGTTCGTTACAAGGGGGGCGGTGAATATGTTTGCAACCACTTACGCACCCATTCGGGACTGCCCACTTGCCAGCACATTCGGGCGACACAGGTGGACGCCGCCGTGGCCGACGCATTCCTGACTGCGCTGGCGCCTGTAGAACTCGATGCATTGTCGCGAGCCCGCAGGACCCAGAGCCAAGTCGACGCAGCGCTACGTGCAAACGCTGAACGCGAGGTCGAGCGAACGCGATACGCAGCTGCTTTAGCAGAACGGCAATTCAATCGTGTCGATCCAGACAACCGTCTTGTTGCCGCTGAACTTGAACGCCGCTGGGAGGCCGCACTTGTGGAAGCTCGAGCAGCCGAGGCTGCGCTGGCCGCGCAGTCTGCGTCACGACCGGCCCCGCAGGTCGCGATGGGCAAGGCCCTCAACAGCAAGGTCGTGGCTCTTGCTGGTCGTCTGCCCCAAATCTGGGCAGACCCGGCCACCACGGATGCGCATCGCAAGGCGCTGTTGCGCTGCCTGGTCGAGAAGGTGGTTCTGGACCGGGGGACCTGCGACATCGCGCTGGCCCGGATCGTATGGCGCGGCGGCGCAGTGACCGATCTCGACGTAAAAATGCGGGTGAATTCGGTCGCCAAACTTACCCGTGGCAAAGAAATGTATGAACAGACACTCGAACTTGCGCGAGCCGGGGTGCCCGATGATGAGATAGCCAAGGGACTCACGCGCGAAGGGCACCGCTCGCCCAATTGCGCGGACAAGGTTCTGCCTGTCACCGTTCAACGCATCCGATTGGCGGCAGGCATCAAAGTAGCCGTCCAGCGCAACAGATGGTGCCACAATCCTGACCTGCTCACCGCAAACGAATTTGCCTCCAAGCTCGGCATCCCGGTCAACTGGCTATATGTGCAGATCCGAAAGAAACACCTGCTGATCGATCGCCAGCCAAGTGGGGCCTATCTGTTTCCCGACACGCCAGCGGCCCTGAATAAGGTCCGCAGCCTTCGTAACCACACTATCTCCAACCTGGATTTGAGAATCAATCAGCCTGACAAGGAGGGGCATCAACATGAATAATCGCTGGAGGGGATAGACTGGCGCAATCCGCGCTGGACGCAGCGCCCGACAAAGGCGGGATAAAAGCCCCCGAAATCCCATATTTTGTTGGGTTTTCTATCCGTTCAGGGTATGCTTCGGGCATGTCTGATAGTACTTCCGAGATTGCCCGACTGCGCGCTGCCTTGCCTGCATCGGATGCCCGTGCCGAGGCAGCTGAGAGCGAACTGGCGCAAGCCCGGCCGGTGGTCTCGACTTCG
>JBBSOT010000514.1:0-3637 GCA_038259455.1 Hyphomicrobiales bacterium
GCTCCCGGGGGGGGGGCGCCCCCCCCCCCCCCCCCCCCCCCCCCCCCCACCCCCCCCCGCTGGCGCTGACAGTATTTATGTCTCCCACGACCAGCGCCCGGGCACTTTCGCGACGCCAGATCTTTAGCCGCCGCTGGACCATGGGGATCAGGCAATCTGGATAGTGACCTGGGTGAGCCGCCTGCAGACGGTTGAGCAACTGCCGTCCGGTCACGCCCGGGTCCGCCCTGAACCAGGCCTGCAACATGTCGGTGACGGCTTCCAGCGGATCCGGAACAGTGCGGTAGCGGGGCTTCGAGGGCTTCGGCCGCGCCGTTGGCCGGACCTCGTCAGCAGAGCACCAGGCGACCTTCAGGCTGTCGAGGAAGGCTTCAAGTGGGGGCACCCCGGTCGTTACGATCGACACCGTATCCGCAATCTCGATGAGCGCCCGCTGCGCCTCGCGGATATCCCGAAGCAGTCTCACCGGATCAAGCGTCACGTGCTGGGCGTCGAGCGTATTCTTCAGCGCCTGCGAGGTGCGCGGATCGGCCACGAGGCGTTGATGCGGCGTCAGCGGCGCATGATACCGCTTCCGGATCAGCGCACCGTCCCGCACTTTTTCAGCGAGCTGGAAGGAGGGCTGGAAAAAGTTCACGAACAGACGCATCGGCCGGTAGAGATTTGCCAGTGCCTCGGTCGCCGCCAAGCCCTCGAAACGACGATATCCGACCATCCGGCGAACAACCGCCCCGTTCTTTTGCTCGACATGTGCCTGATCGTTCTTGCGATAGGGACGCGAGCGGGTGAAGGTTACGCCCGCCACCTCGCACCAATCCTTGATCGTCTCGTTGATGAAGACGGTGTCATTGTCGGTGTCGAAGCCGAGGATTGGCAAGGGCGTCACCCCGCGCATCACCGTCAGGACCTCCTTCAACAGTTGCTGCTCGCGAAACAGGAGCGGCGCGCAATCCGTCCATCCGCTCGCGATATCCGTCAGCACCAGCGTCTGCGCGAAGCTCCCGCTCGTCAGCGGGCCGCTGTGCGAGACAAGATCCGCCTCGAAAAATCCCGGCGGCGGATCGTTCCAGTCGGCATAGGTGCGGATCGGAACGGTGCGGCGGATCTCTGACGAGGGTGCCCTGCGGCGACGCCCGCGGCTGCCTGCCTCTTTGCGAACCGGTGCGAGGATCCGGTCGATGGTCGCGGCACTGATTATCTCCAGCCGCTGCCGAACCACCGGGTCGAGCGCCAGATGCCCGTGGCGCTCCATGGCGGCGATCAGCATCGGGAGCAGCGGCTTCAACCGTTTGCCGCAAATCCTGTCCGAGGCTTCCCACAGCATGATCAAAGCTTCGCGGACCGCGTCGTCATAAAGTCTGCGCCGGGGTCTGGGTGCTGATCGATCCATTTTGCCTCCGCCGCGAAGAAGCCGCGCGGCGTGCTTGCGATGGTAGCCCGTCAGTGCCACGAACTCCGTCAGTATCCGAGCCTTGTCTCCTCGCCCAGCCCCTTACAACCCGGTCATACCTTCTGTCGCTCATCAATCAGGATCTCCAATACGTCTCCGTTTGCGTCGACCGCTCGCCAAAGCCAGTGTTTTCGCCCTCGAATTGAAATCACGCACGGGGTTCCGCCCGTTCAGGGCTGAAACAGGCCACTGGCCTGTTTCTGGGACGCCCTTCACCCTCGTCCAGGTGCCATTTATCGGCAGGAACCGGGCGATCGCGACGGATCTTGGCCGCTATCTGCGTTCCGAACCGCTGGCACCACACCCGGATGCTTTCATACGAGACGATTATGCCCCGTTTGGCCAACAGATCCTCGACATCGCGCAGGCTCAGGCCAAACCGATGGTACGCCCAGATGGCATAAGAGATGATGTACCGAGGGAACCGGAAGCCCTTCAAACGAGGCTGTGAAACTTGGCTGATCATGAGAGATGGCTATGCGTGCAGCTGGGACGCGTCAGCAACATGACAAAGCCGTTCAGCGCTCTCACGTAAATATGCGACCTCTTCTCCCTGGACGAGTGCTGGAACTACTTCAAGGCTGCCGGGTATGTCTCAGGTTAACAGTCGGATGCTTTAGGCGGGTCCTGAACGGATTTCTGCGTCTTCGGCGCTATCGTGCCGCTCCACCCGTATCACAGTGAGGGTCCGGCGCCGGGCGTCGCGTGTATCCCAGTCAAACGACGCTCCCTCAGCCAAACCAATCAGAGCAACGCCAATCGGCGTCATCACGGAAATCCGTTGGGCCGCGATGTCGGCATTTTCGGGATATACCAGCGTTACCGTTTTTTCCTGACCGTTGATCTCGTCACGGTAGGTCACGGTGCTGCCGATAGAGATGACATTGTCCGGCATCTTTTTCGCCGGAACGATGCGGGCGCGACTGATCTCATCAAAAAGGCGGTCGGCCAGCGTCGGATTGCGTCGCATCGCACCTTCTGCCAATCCTTCGAGATGGGCAAGCTCATCAGCATTGATGACGACCCTGGGCGGTTGGCGTGTCGTGGATGATATGGTTTGTTTTGTCATTTAAGTATCTCGTTTGAAGGGCACTTATTGCATTGCTGCATAGTCCGGGGCTGCAGTTTAACTGGGGAACCTTCAGGTCACCTGTGTCACGTCGAGAACCGAAATCGTTCGGACAGACCTATCGACACACAGTAGCGCCGCGCGTTGCCCAACCCGCATTCCGATGAGCGTGGCGCCTAGTAGTGAGGCCACCGGAATGGCATCATTGCCCAGTCCAGACCGCGCCCGGTGCGTCAGTGTCCCGGCCTGCTTTTCGCTACCGTTCACGATATAGGTGACACGGCTCAATCCTGTAACGAGACCAGGTGGCGGCAAACCGGTTCCCGGCACAAGGCACATAATCTTTTGCTGCAACACATAAGAGAGCAGGAGCCAAGAAGAACCGCGCGCCGTCTCACAATGGTTCAGATGCTCTTGAAGCATCAGGTAATCGAATTCGGGCACAACAGTGCGATCAAATGATTTGATTTTTTGATCAAGCGTACGTATCGGCCGCGATGGACCGAAATCAGTGATGTTGGTCATTATGTCTCCTCGGACGACACAGTCGCCACTTGCAAAATTCAGAATTTTGAGGAGCCCCGGGAGGTTGGACTGGCGAAAACGCCTCAGACCGCCCGGGGAATCGGGCGGTTCAGAAGAAGAAACCGAAAATGATCTTCATGAGCCAACATGACTAAATCTTAGGCACCCACCGTTCACGCGTCAACCGCTCAATGGTTTCGGCACGGGAAGTCGCCCCGACAAACCTCGGCAGCACAAAATGGTTGGCGTGTTGCCGCCAGCATTGAACCCGCATTATTCACCGGGACGGTCTTTGGCGCTGCCAGTATTGGCTTGAGGGGGGTTTAGGCAGCGTGCAGAGCCGATACCGAGGCGTTTGCCGTCGGCGTTTCGTGACTTGGTTGCACGCGGTGTATTTCTGAGAGCCAGAACGAGAAGATTGCAGCGCCCAGGCACATGCGTTTATGGCGCCTAAAGGCGCTGTCGATGGCTCGATGGTTCAGCGCCGGGTGGCGGTACACGGGCTCGCGCCGCGCGTACCGCCTGCAGCATGTGGCGCCGTCTCGATCGCTCATCGGCGCGTTCGCGCCGAGCGATCGCAACTTGGACTTAAC
>JBBSOT010000515.1:0-3636 GCA_038259455.1 Hyphomicrobiales bacterium
AACGACCATGACCACCTCTCAGCCTGGATCGCCGACCCCCAATCCATCAAACCCGGCGCGCGGATGCCTGCCGTCGCGCTCGATCCAACCGAGCGCGGCGAGGTTGTCGCCTATCTTGAAACTCTGACCTAGGGCGGCGCACATGACCAACGCCACGCAGGAAACAGTCGGCGGCGCGGAGCAAGCAGATCTTGCCCGACAATGGGAAACGTCGCCGGGCATCCGCGGGTGGTTTTCGACGGTCGATCACAAGGAGATTGGCATCCGCTATCTTGTGACCGCGTTGATCTTCCTCTTCATCGGCGGCGTCGAAGCGTTGGTGATGCGGGCGCAACTCGCTGGTCCGAACCTTACGCTGCTCAGCCCGGAACAGTACAATCAGCTCTTCACCATGCATGGCGTCACAATGGTGTTCCTCTATGCACTTCCGATGCTGTCGGGCTTCTCGAACTATCTTTGGCCGCTTCTCCTCGGCTCGCGCGACATGGCATTTCCGCGCCTCAACGCCTTTTCCTATTGGGTCTATCTCGCCTCGGGCGTCTTCATATATTCGACATTCTGGCTGGGCCAGGCGCCGAACGCCGGTTGGTTCAATTACGTGCCACTGGCAGCTCGCGAATATGATCCGGGGATCAATATCGATGTCTACGCGCTTGGCCTGATCTTTCTTGGTATCTCGACGACAGCCGGGGCCATCAACTTCATCGTGTCGCTTATGCGCACTCGCGCGCCCGGCATGTCGATCAACCGGATGCCGATCCTGGTGTGGGGAACACTGACAGCATCGGTCGCCAACCTCTTTGCGGTGCCCGCACTCAGTGCAGCCTGCCTTCTACTGTGGCTCGACCGCCAGTTCGGCATGCACTTCTTCGACCCGGCGGGCGGCGGTCAGCCTCTTCTGTGGCAGCACCTGTTCTGGGTGTTCGGACATCCTTGGGTATATGCGCTCGTCTTGCCAGCGATGGGTATTGTGTCGGACGCGCTGCCCACCTTCTGCCGCCGTCCGCTCGTCGGCTACACGGCCGTAGCCCTGGCGACGGTGACAACCATGATCGTCGGGTTTGGCGTCTGGGTACACCACATGTTTTCGACGGGATTGCCGGGCCTCTCTCTCTCATTCTTCGGTGCAGCCAGCATGATCATCGCGATCCCAAGCGCAGTCTCGGTCTTCGCCTGGATTGGGACCATCTGGGCTGGCCGTCCGGTGTTCAAGACGCCTTTCTTCTACTTTGCCGGCTTCGTGCTGCTGTTCGTCATCGGCGGGGTGTCCGGGTTCATGACTGCCGCTGTGCCGCTGGACTGGCAATTGACGGACACCTATTTCATCGTCGCCCACCTGCACTTCGTGCTGCTGGGGATAAACGTCTTCCCCGTGATTGGCGGGCTTTACTATTGGTTCCCAAAAATGACCGGAAGAATGCCGAACGAGGCGCTCGGCAAGTTGAGCTTCTGGGTATCCTTCATCGGCTTCAACATCGCATTCCTGCCGATGCATCTCAGTGGCCTTCGCGGCATGCCCCGGCGGATCTACACCTATCCAGACCACATGGGCTGGAACATGGCCAATCTGTTGAGCACGATCGGCGCATTGATCTTCGCGGCGGGCCTGCTGCTGACGCTCTACAATCTCTGGTACAGCCGCACGCGCGGAGCGCCTGCCGGCCCAAATCCGTGGGACGCGGCCACTCTGGAATGGTCCGTGCCCTCCCCGCCCCCCGCCTACAATTTCAGACGCATTCCCATCGTCGCCAGCCGCCATCCGCTTTGGGAGGATCGACTGCAAGACGTTCACCATCGTTCCGTTCTCGATACCGACATTGCGTTGGAGGACGGGCGGAAAACCATAGCGACGACCGTTCTGGACGCCGAGGCGGATGCCATCCTCCGCATGCCCGGAGACAGCGTTGCGCCCGTGATGCTGAGCGTGGCGCTGGCGATTGCATTCTTCTCGCTCCTCTTAAACATCTGGTGGCTGGCGGGCCTCGCGGCTGTCAGTGGCATCCTGGTCCTTGCCGCATGGCTTGCTCCGGTTGCGCCCCCGACCCCTGCCGAGGAGCGCATCCGTGGATGAGACCCTGATCCCCGCTGCGCCCGTCAACGTCGCGCCTCAAGGCCCAACAGCGTCAGCTTGGTACGGCTTGCTGTTCCTGCTCGCCACAGAAGCGGCGCTGTTTATCTATCTGCTCTTCAGCTATTTTCTTCTCGCTTCACAAGCACCGGGACAATGGCCGCCAGACGGCGTTCCAGAAATTCAGCGGCCGGGCGCCAACACGGTCATCCTCCTCCTCTCAAGCGCAACCGCCTGGTGGAGTCAGCGCAGCATTGCGAACGGCGCGTCCGGAAAGCTCATCGTCGGCCTCTCCCTTACCTTGCTGCTGGGATGCATCTTCACCGGCGTCCAGATTTGGGAATGGACTCACAAAAGCTTCAGCCCCGCCAGCAACGCGTATGGTTCGCTGTACTTCACCATCACCGCCCTTCACGTCGCACACGTCGTCATCGGTCTGATTGTGCTGGCGTGTCTCATCGTGTGGGCGGCGCTCGGACGATTCAGCGCCAAGCGCCATCTGCATGTCCTGATCGGAGTAACATACTGGCATTTCGTCGACGCTGTCTGGATCGCCGTATTCACGACTTTTTTCCTCACGCCAATGCTTGGATGATCTCCATGGCGCAAAGCGAAGCGACAGACACCAGTCATCCCTCTCCGAGCCGGTTTAAGATACAGAAGTGGCGCCTGTTCTACGGATTGTTTGCAGCGCCGCTGGCTTGGCTATGTGGACAGATGTTGTGCTCAAGCATCGCGCAGGCGGCCTGCTTTCCGAAGACCGAGCCCCTTGCGACGCCTGCATTCTCCGGCGCCCACCTTTTCCAGTTCGTCATCCTCCTCGCCTCGATGACTATCTGCGCAAGCGCTACAGCAGTGGCCCATAATGCCTGGCGCCGTACCCGGCGCGAGCATGATGGGGAAAGTCACACACTGCTGGAGATCGGCGAGGGTCGCTCGCGTTTCATGGCGTTTGCCGGCTTGCTGAGTAGCAGCGGCTTCATGATCGCCACGGTCTTTTCGCTGCCCGCCGTGCTTTTTGTTCCTGTCTGCTAACTCTGCGCTTTGGCCTCCACCGAACCCCCCGGATATCCTAAATCATGAAATTGGTGCGTTTTGGTTTTGCCGCAGTTTGCGCTCTCGTCACATGCAACTGCGGCCCGTCGCCGGCCTCGGATATTTCCTCGGCGCGAGGACCGGTATCCGCCGATTGCCCCTCACTGCCATCACCGGTTGATCCCTCGTCCTTGCAAAGGCCTGCCATGACTCAAGGACCATTCGACGATCACTTGCCGCAAGACTGGCAAAAGGGACGTGAACTGATCGAAGTCCGCTGGCTCCCCGTCCTCAATGTGGGAGGACTGCACGAGATGCTGATTTATACCAGCAGCTCCGGTGAGCAGTTTGTCATCGCGGGATTTCCCAAGGACGACTTTGACCTCACCCTGCACGTAGGCACATTGGTGATGCAGATAGGATCGTTCAACCCGACCGCCGAATTCACGGAAGACCTTTCCGGCGACAGCCGTCGTCAGGTCATAGCAAGTGCGTCAGATCTTGCGGATGCCTGGGCGAAAATGCGCCGCGTC
>JBBSOT010000516.1:0-3636 GCA_038259455.1 Hyphomicrobiales bacterium
CTCGCAAAACAGCGAGCGTGGCGATCTCGTAGAGACGGCGATCGGGCTTCTCCTGTCCGAGAATGAGCCTTCGATCGGTCTGGCTGAGGTGAGTGATAGGAAAACGTTCCGGAAGCGACCGGCGCTTTTCCAGATGAAGCCGTTTCAGCAATACAATCGCTGCAAGAAGCGGATCGTGGTGGCGCGCTGAGCGGAACGTGAACGCCTGCAGGAACGCACCGGCATACTTGTGGACGGTCGCATATTGCTTGGCCGCCAAGGTCAAAGGAGACGCCTCATTGTCCTCGACCATTGACTCAAGCTCAGGCTTCATCCGAAGCAGCCGGTGCCATCCAACTTCCTGATCAAGAACCTCCAATGCGTTCCGGCCATAATCGTTCGCGGACTGCAAGGCTGTGATCGTGTCGAGGAACATGCGCAGTGCCTTGGCGGTATCCGGCCTGCTGTCCATGTGTCGCTGCTTCTTGCGGTTCTTGGCTTTTGAGAACAGCCTACCCATCAGCTTGATGAACATCGACACTGCGCCGTCGGTGAGCTTCTGGCCGAGCTTGATAACCTGTGCCACGATCAAAGCGTGCCGACGACTCGCATGGAAGTCGTTGGCCAGCCATGCCGGCGTGGCGTTGCCCTCACGGATCATCTGGTCCCACCGGCCCGATGATATGCGCGTCTGCAATTTCGGATCAATCTCAAGCGTCCGCAGGAATGCAATCCGTTCAGTCAATCCAACCAGGTTGGATGCACCTGGCGCTTCTGGCGCTGAGCGCAGCCAATGAAGGCGCGTCTGGCCGATTAACGGATCAACCTCTAACAGTCTGTCCAATGATAGAAGCCGATCGGGTGAAAATCCTTCGACGAGTTCCTTTTCAGCTCGTCGGCGAGATATCGCGCGACCGCCGAGGCCGATCTTCTCGATGGAATGTAGCGTGGGAAGGAGCGCCTGTCGTTTCCGGAACTCGGCAATAACTGCAGTCGCAATTGGCAACCCGTGATCGCCATTGGCCGCCGCTTCGATCGCGGCCACAAGGGCCGCGCGGCGATCGTCTCTGGAGGCCGTCCGGAAATCGAGGTAAGCCATCAAAGACCGACTATGATCGAAACGCGTCTGTACTCGATGTGCATAAAAAGAGTAGAGGCGAGCATCGATACCGAGTTGATCCGCAAGATAATTGATCACAGCTGCGGGGGGCTGTTCGTTATCCCACAGGAGCCGCCCCATCTGGCGCATTATGCAGAGTTGAACCGCGAAGCCCAGCTTGTTATGCGGTCGGCGACGGAGCTGGCATTCCAACCTATCTGTCGGATCCAGTGTAAAATGACGGATCAGATTATCCTCGTCCGCCGCTATGCCAAGGAGTATCGCCGCTTCCTTCGAGCTGATAAGCCTTCTTCTACCCACTCGCGCTCTCCCTTGGCACACACCGGTTTCAAGGGGAACTTGTCGCCATCAGCCGATCTCTTTCAACAGTCCGGGAAGCTTAATCTACAGATCTATCACACGCGTTCGCGCTTCGTTCTACCTTAACGTGTCGGCGGGACCAGTTCTTGTTCCGACCCCAATCTGTCACCGCCAGAATCTTCCCCGCTGCAACAGGTGGTCATATCCAAAAGATAGGTTCCTCATATACAGGATTTGCAGCAATGCTGTATTTGCTGTAAGAGCTCTGTGGTGGGGAAATGTATCCAGTTTACCGTGATTTCACCGCGAGGAGATACGCAGATGACGAGCAGAACCGGTTCCTATACGACAAGTGACCTCTCGCGGAAGTCAGGCGACATCATCGCCGAGGCCTTGCGCCATCCTGTTACCATCACTCAGCGCAACAAGCCGCGGCTGGTGTTGCTCAACATCGAGGATTATGAGCGGCTGATGCGCCAGTCTGACAAGCGTTCTACCGGCACGCTTGAGACCATGTCCGATGCACTGCTCGCCGAATTCGAGGGCGCGGTCGATGCTTACGCCGACAGTGATGAGACGAGCCGATGAGTGGATATGACGAGATCCAGACAGCGGCGGTCATCCGTTATCCCTATCTATGGAGCCGTGAAGCCGGAAAGGGCGAAACAGAGGGGCGCAAAGACCGACCGGTGGCAGTCGGTGTCCGGATCCCGAAACCGGACGGTGACCTCGTATTGTTCTTTCCCATCACGACGAAGCAACCCCGGCCAAACCAGTTCGCGGTGGAAATACCAGCCATTGAAAAACGCCGGGCGGGCCTCGATGTCGACTTGCGTCTCTGGATCATCCTTGACGAGTTCAATAGCGACATCATCGGGCGGTCGTTCTACCTGGAACCTGAGCCTCCGATCGGTCGCTTCAGCAAGGCGTTCTTCTTGCCGATCCTGAGGGAATTCCTGGCGCGCCGAAAGTCGTTGGCCGAGGTCAACCGTTCCAGGTAGCGCCGTTTCGCTACGAGGCTACCGGCATCGATCCTGACCGGTTCTTGGTGTCATGGCGTTCAGACTATGTGTGTGTATGAGATCGGGTTTTGCGGCTTTCACAGCCAGCGGGTCGATAGCCTCTGGCTCGCTTCTGGCGAAGGAGATCGAGAAACAGGTCCACTGCTTCTTCTTCCCGCTCGAAATGATGGTTCATGCTCTGACCACGTTTCCCGATACGTCCCCAGGACCGCGTCAGACAGGCCTCTCCGAACAGTGTCATCGAGATCTCCATGGCGTAATACCGGGCCATGTTCCTTGAGGGGTCGCTGCGTTCGACATACAAATGGTAGGGCTGCGCGATCATAGTGACAGGATCGGAAATTCCCCTGTCCATGTCCAACGAGAGTTATGAATCGGATTGGCCTGATCGATTCACGTTGGTGATGAGAGTTTGGGCGGTCCGCCTGTGGCGTACGGCTCTATTCGCTGAAGCGAACGAAACCCACCTGTGGTCTTTGCAGATCCAGGTGACGATCCCCCGCGATAGCCGAAGGGCATCAATCAGGACCCGGGATTGCCGAGATGCGGCATTCCTTGATCGCTTCGTCCGCCGTGACATGTGCCTCGCGCGCATCTTAATATTTCATCGCCGGATTCCTGGAGGTCTATCGTTCCTCAAACCGGTTTGTCGGTCGCTTCACGCTTTCCGTGGAAGCGGTTTTCGGCAACGCAGGATTTCATGTCGTCGCGGCGGAACCACATGGCACGGCCACACCGAAGCGGCGCATTTCCACCGGTGAACACAATCTGTTCGTCGCCGCGCATGCGCAAAACTTCGTGTGGCTGGATTAGCGGGCGACTGGCCAGCTGCTTTGATCGGGTTCGTGACGATCCCCTTGCCTGGAAGCTGCGGCTGACCTGATCGATCTCGACCGTCGTCGTTCCGCAACGCCGGGAAATGTATTCCGCCGTTTCCGGATCGTTGATCGCCGCAAAGCTGATCCAGCTTGCGCTTTCAAACCATTTGCTGGTTGCGTCACGGCCACCATAGGTTTCGCGCATCTGGCCGATCGACTGATAGATCATGAGAAGCGTGATCCCGTACTTGCGTCCGGCATCGCGTGCTGTCTCGAGGATCCGCATGAAACCCAACCGCGCGACCTCATCGAGCAGAAACAGGGTGCGTCCCGGCATCGCACCGTCGCGATTATAGATGGCGTTCAGGAATGAGCCGATAATCACTCGCGCCAGACC
>JBBSOT010000517.1:0-3603 GCA_038259455.1 Hyphomicrobiales bacterium
GATCCCTCGGAAAGTTCTTCGCAAAACCTCCTGAATCAACGATGCGTCAGCGCGTCAAGCGCAACAGACTGATATCACTCAACTTACTTTTGGGTCAGCCTCTCAGACGCAATCGCGGCCACCGCTTGCGCCGTCGATTCGTCGGCAAAGATCAACTTGGCGCCACAATTACGCACGATATCAGCTAGTTCGTGTGCGGCGAAACGCCAGCTCAGCGGAACCATGATTACCCCTGCTTTGGCACAGCCGAACAACAGTTCGAAATAGCGATCCGAATTCTTGCCGGCGTATATGACGTGGTCATCCTTGCAGAGCCCTTTGGCGAGCAGCGCCTGCGCGATCCGGTTTACGCGCGAGTCGAGTTCAGCATAGCTGGTGCGGCGCCCTTCGAACCACGCAGCGACGCACTTGGGGCGCCGCTCGGCGTGATAGCGCGTCACGTCACCGAGCGTGCGGATCGCGGTCTCAGGCCCCACACCGTAGAGCGGGCCATCTACATCGAAGTGTGCGGGTCTGTTACGGAACACCGATTGCGGTAGAGTTTCGTTCATGCCGGATCTTCCCTCGAGATGTTGTTACGAGGGGTATGTGCCGCGCGGCGTTTGCGGGGACGTGGTATCCAGCGTGGAAACGCTCAGTCTTCTGGCCACGCCGACAGATTGTAGACCCGGTTAGTTTGCGAGGAAGCGACGCACCGCCGCGACAAATTCGAGCGAGGCGGGCTCGCGCCCCAATAAGAGATGGTTTTCGCTTTCCAGGCCGACGAATTGCGCGCCGGGAATCTGCGCGGCGAGCGCATGACCGGTCGCGGCCGGGATGCGCAGATCGTTGCGGCTATGGACAACCAGCGTCGGTGCCTGCACGTCCTGCAGCCGGTCCCGCACGTCGATATCGGCAAAGGCGTCGAGGAACCGCACTGCATTTTCGGGCGAAGTAGTGCGGCGTTGGAACTCATCGAACCATTCGAGTTCCTCAGGAGTCGCGGTTGGCATGAAGGTGCTGGAAAACAGGCGCCGATATACCGGATTGGTGCGACCCCAGCCGGTCTCGGTCAGCACCATCACCGCTTCGCGCTCGCGCACTTGCTCTGGCGTCGCGATATGACGCCAGCCGGCAGCATAGCCGCCAAACAAGATCAGGTGCGACACCCGTTCGGGATGGCGCGCGGCATATTCGATCGAGACCGCAGCGCCCTGGCTGATCCCAAGCAACGGGAAACGATCAAGGCCTGCTGCGTCGACGACGACTTCTAGGTCGGTCACGAACGTTTCGAGGTTGATCTCGGGCACGGTCCAGTCGGAAAGGCCGCAGCCGCGTCCGTCGTAACGTACGAAGTGTTGTGTCGTCGCCAAGCTTCGGAACAACGGGCTCCAGATCGGCGCTTCCCAGTCGAGTTCGAGATGCGAGAGCCAGTTCGCCGCCTTTACCAAAGGCGGGTTCGCCGGATTTCCGACCGACGCCCATGCGAGCGATATGTCGTCGCTGGTGCGTACGAAGCGGATCGCTTGGTGTGGCCGTTGGGCCGCGCCGGGATCTGCGGGTGGGGCGGCGGGCGGCGGCGTGCCTGGACCGGGCGACCAGTCCGGCAGCGCCAATCCTGCTTCACCAAATGCCCGCTCAAGGCTCTCCGCGAGCGCCTTTGCCTCCTTCTCGCGGCCCAGCCGGCGGATCGAAAAGACCGCGTGCTGCGCCGCGAACGGGTCGTAGGGCACCTCCGTGCGCCATCGTTCGGCCCATTTCTCCGCCTCCTGTGGCGAGAGGTTCGGCGATAGCGCAAGGCGACGCGCGAGCTTGATGCGGAAGCGGATGGCCTCGTTGCGCTGCTGTTCGAGCCAAAGCGCGAAGCTCGGCTGGTTGGGCAATTCGCAATCCTCAAGCAGTAGACCACTCGCCGATTCCCACGCCGCTGCGAGCTGGGCAGGGCTGGCGTTGGCATCGTCCGCCAACGCGCGGACCTTGAGGAAATCGATTGAGAGCGTCGCTGAATCGATCCACACACGCTCGCGATCGGCGTGCAGGCGAACCTCTTCGCCGACATTGATCAAGGGACGCAATTTGCTGAGCGACCAGCGCAGAGCGCCGCGTGGATCGTCCGGGATCTCCCACAGCAACTCGCACAAGCGGTCGCGTCGCTGCGGCGTTTCGGACAGCAGCAGATGGGCCAGCAGAGCGCGTGTCTTGCGGGACGCGGGCAGCGTGATCAACTCTCCATCATCGTCAAGCTGCAGGGTGCCGAATGTCCGTATCGAGAGCATTTGTTATCCCTGGCGCGGCTGCCCGCCGCTACGGGATCGAGCGGCTGCAATGG
Source organism: Hyphomicrobiales bacterium (assembly GCA_038259455.1). Lineage (GTDB taxonomy): Bacteria > Pseudomonadota > Alphaproteobacteria > Rhizobiales > Rhizobiaceae > CAMYMG01. Next base: position 2,309 of record JBBSOT010000517.1, read on the forward strand.
AGCACCCGCCTTTTGGCGGACTGTCAGGCAGCCTTAACAGATCTTACCGCTGAGAGGGGCTTCGTTTTGGCGATAGCCGTATCTGTTTGCAGCAAGTCTATCAGAGCGTGGTGCTCCTCGCGCACCGCGTCGTCGAGCGGGGTATTGCCCCAGCGGTCGGTTGGTGCGCGCGCACACCCCACCGCGATCAATAGTTTCGCCGCCGCCACCTGCCCTTCGCACGCGGCGAGATGAAGCGCGGTGCGGCCGTCATAATCGACCTGCGACACATCCACACCGCCCGCGATCAGTCGGCGCAATTCGCTGAGATCGCCGCGCGCGGCAGCAGCGCAGAGATAGCCTGACCGGTCCGCAGCCCGCGCCACATCGGTGACGGTGGGATCGATGAGCGACTGATCCGCAACGAGATTGGCATAGCTGTGGAACGCGAATGTCTCGACGAGCCGTTGCGAGAAACGCACGCCGCGCACGGAATTGCCGCAACGATCGAGCCGCGGGCTCCAGACGGCGATGCCGCAAATGCCCGGCACCACCAGCATCAACGCGCCCGACACGCCCGATTTGGCGGGAATGCCGACGGTGAAGGCATATTCGCCCGAATAATCGTAAAGGCCTGACGAATACATCAGTGACAGGCAGTCCTTGACCGCGTCCGAGCTAAGCACGCGCTGATTTGTGAGTGGGCAAACGCCGCCATTGGCAAGGGTCCCGGCGATCACGGACATCTGGCGGATGTCCACGGCGATCGAACAGCATTGGAAATAGAATTCGAGCGTCTCGGTGAGGTCGGTGTTTGCCGGAAATGCGTGGTTCTCGCGCATGAAATACGCCAAAGCGAAGTTGCGGTCGGCGGTCTGCTTTTCAGATTGATAGACCGCATTATCGAATGCAGCCTTGCGCCCTCCCGCCAGATGCCGCCATTTTTCCATGATGAAATCGAAGCGGTCCGCAAGCGGTTCCTCGGGCTTGATCAGCGATGCGCACATGATTGCACCGGCGTTGATCATCGGATTGTGCGGCAGGCCCTGCGGGTTAAGCGTCAGTTCGTTGAATGAGCGTCCCGAAGGCTCGCGTGTGGATCGGCGTGCCAAAGGGACCCTGTTAGCGGGGTGATCGGCGTCCAAAAGGGAACCACCATTCCGATAGTTTAGACAGCGACCTGGTTTTCCAGGTGGCGAGATCGGGATGTTGGTTGTGGAGACGGTTGTACGGATCCGGCGGGAACACGCGGGCGGCAAGTCCATCAGGGCGATTGCGCGGGATCTTCGGTTGTCACGCAAGGCTGTACGCAAGGC
>JBBSOT010000518.1:0-3595 GCA_038259455.1 Hyphomicrobiales bacterium
CAGTCCTTTTTTTGGTGCACGGTGACGGAGACATCGTGAACCTTGAAGCAGGTCAGAACACCGCCACGCCACACCTGTTTCGCGCGCCCGGCGCTACATCCCTCACCGGCATAGGCGCGGCCAACTTCGACTTCGCCGATAACCTTCGCGTTTGGTCCTACGACAAGGCCGATTACACCATCCGCATGGATGTCGAGACCGGCATGTTCGAGGACGTCCTGCTGGCGGCGACGCTCGGCGGCGGACCGGGCGGCATGGATTCCGCCGGCATGAACGCTCGCGGCATGAACGCCAGGGGCATGAACGCACGCGGCATGAACGCCAGGGGCATGAATGCGCGCGGCATGAACGCTCGCGGCGGCGGCAACAGCGACTGACCGACAAGGGCCGCTGGCGCCGGTTGGGGCAAACCGCCCGCCGGCTAGCCCTCGCCCCACACCATGTCGAGGATCGGCGTTGCGTCGGGATCGACGATGCGGAAGCCGAGCCGTTCGTAAAGCTGGATCGCCCGGTTGATGCGGATGACCGACAGCGAGACGGTCTTGCCATCGTGCGTGGCTTTGTCGAGCAGCCCGCCGATCAAGCGCGTGCCGATGCCCAGTCCGCAAGAATCTTCAAGCAGCTGTAATTGCGCCAGATTGTAGTCGGTGTCGCGTTCGGTGACCTGCATCCAGCCTATATCGCGCCCGTTGAGACTGATTATTCTGGTGTCCGACGCCTTGAATGAACGGCGCAGTGCTGCCGTGCGCTCAGCTTCATTCCACCGTGCCAGTTGTTGCATCATGGGTCGCATGGAATCGATATAGATCGCAGCTGCGAAGGAAAAGTCTTCGTGCCTGGCCGGTCGCAAGGCATAATCCGGACACTGATTCATGGCCGAACTATACTTCAATTTGTTCGCAGCTAAATCCCTTGCGACAAGTCTTGGCTTCTTTGCTTTTCCTCGGTGTATGCTTTCTGACACGCATGGTATGCTAACTCGCGCGGTAGTCCTTCCTGCGGCTGCCAACAGAAGCGAAAGGTCACGGTCATCGCGAGGATGGAGGCAATCAATCGCAAGCTGTCGGCCATTCTCTACGCCGACGTGCACGGCTACAGCCGTCTCATGGACCAGGACGAGGAGGGAACCATTGTCCGCCTTACCCGCTCGCTCAACCTCATTCGAAGGCTTGTAGGCGATTATGGCGGATCGGTCGTCAACTCTGCCGGCGACGGGCTGCTGGCACTGTTCCCGAGTGCTGCACTGGCGCTTGACTTTGCCGTGGAGATGCAACGGGAGATGTCGAACGCGGCTGTATGGACAGCCGGTCAGGATCCGATCGCTTTCCGAATTGGAATTACCATCGGAGACACGATCGCCGATGACAGTGGCGTCTACGGGCACAGCATCAACATGGCCGCACGCATTCAGGCCCTCGCTCCACCGGGAGGGATATGCGTCGCCGATTCGGTGCGCCAATTCGTCCGCAACCAACAGGAATACTCGCTTCGCACGCTCGGCAAGCAGAAGCTAAAAAACATTGAGGACGAAATCGAGGTTTTCGTAGTCGATTTCGAACTTTCCCACCCTGAGATCGCAGCGGGGGCTCTCCCGGCCACGGCGCTGCAGTTCTTGGACACGCAGCATACGACACCTGACAGCTCGCTCGCGATCCTGCCACTCGAAAATGTTTCGGGGGACTCTGCAGATCTCCATTTGTGCCGGGGCGTGGTTGCAGATCTCATCTCCAATCTTTGTCGCTTCCGCAATTTAATGGTGATCGCCAGGCATTCGACCTTGGCGGTGACTGCTCACACACAATCCCTCCGTGATATCGGAAACCAGCTGGGCGTGCGCTATCTCTTGTCAGGTGGCCTTCAGCGTGCCGGAAAAAAGTTGCGTGTCGCTGTCGATCTCATCGAGGCGCAGACCGAAAATACGATCTGGTCTGAGCGCTACGATGGAGGCATCGAGGACATATTCGCCTTTCAGGACGACGTAGCGGCGACGACCGCTTCACGGTTGGCCGTGCATATTGATATGGCTGAGAAGCGTCGCTTCACCGCGTCGAATCATCCCAATCTGCATGCGTATGGCTTGATCCTGCGAGGTCAGGATCTCAGTTCCCGCTTTCGCCCGGAGAGCAATTGGCACGCAAGGCGTCTTTATGAACAAGCGCGTGAACTCGATCCGCGCTACGGTCGCAGCTACGCGGCCATGTCGCGGACCTTTAATGTTGAGTGGCGTTATGCGTGGACCAAAGATCCAGAGAGCGCACTCAACGAGGCTTTGGCGTTAGCAAACTTGGCCGTGGAACATGACGATCTTGATGCACGCGGCTATTCTGAGATGGGGCTCGCGCACCTTTACAAAAAGGAGCATGAGCCAGCTATTGCTGCGTATGAGCGCGCCTTGCAGCTCAACCCGAACGACGCCGACCTTCTTGCCGAAATGGGCGACTGCCTCGTGTATGTTCGTCAGGCAGAGCGGTCAGTCAACTTGATCCAGCAGGCGATGCGGCTCAATCCCTACTACCCGGATTCCTATCTCTGGTATCTTGGCGATGCATATTTTCACCTTGGCGAATACGAGAAGACGATTCAGACGCTGAAAAAGATGCGTGACGGCTCAGAGGGCCACAGGCTCATGGCAGCGAGCTACGCCTTGCTCGGTCAGACCGACGAAGCCACGAAACACGCCCAGTCACTTATGCAGGTGCATCCCACCTTTACGATTGCCCAGTGGCGGAAGGTTCCCCCGAACAAACACCCGGAGGACCTTGATGTGTTTGTTGAGGGTCTCCGGAGGGCTGGCCTAAAGTAGGTGATACTTTTTTCGTATGCTTCTCTATCGAGAGGCCGATGCAGGTGGCGCGGGGGACGATCCCGAGGCCGGGGTCGTTGACCTGAGGAATGCAGTTTTTCGCCAGAGCCAAGATCGCAGATACGGCTGCTTCAGGCGTTGAGCCGTTTATGGGCCGGTTCGCGCTGGTGCCGGTATTCCAGGGCAATACCGCCCCAGATGAGGCCAAGCAGCAGATAGAAATGACGCCAATGATCGGTGTCGATGACGGTGCCGAGCGCTATGTGGCCAATGAACACGACGTAGGCGCAAAGCACGAAGGGCTGCCAGGGCCGGTTGCGGAACAAGGTGCGGAAGCCTGCCGCTATCGTCCAGCAGATCATGACCAGCCACGCGGCGAAGCCCAGCCACCCGTAATCCATCAAGGCCTTCAGCCAGATGTTGTGGGTGTCTTCGCCATAGATCTGGCCGAAGACCAGGGGTCCTATTCCCAGCGGACGTTCCATTGCCAGCTGGAAGCCGATGGCGTAGCGGGCGAAGCGTCCTAGACGGGCGGAATCGTAATCCTGAACCAGTTGCGCGCGCGTGGTCAGCATGTCGGCGACACCCGGGATCTGCAGGAGGACCAGGAGGGCAACGAACAGCAGGGCCAGTGCAGCGATGCTCATGACCAAAATGCGCAGGCGGAATTTGCCGCTCGCGCTTTGCAGGAAGAGCGTGCCAGTCAGCAAAATAGCCGAAGCGCCGAACAGGCCCCAGGCGCCGCGCGAGAATGAAAAGAAGATGCCCGCGACGATAATAAGCAGCGGCACC
>JBBSOT010000519.1:0-3589 GCA_038259455.1 Hyphomicrobiales bacterium
CCTGAAGTCGCAGCATTTCTACGAGCCGCTGCACCGCAAGATCTACGAGGTGTCGGCCGAGCTCATCCGCATGGGCAAGATGGCCAATCCGGTGACCATCAAGACCTTCCTGCCGGCCGACGAGAAGGTCGGCGACATGACGGTCGCGCACTATCTCGCGCGCCTTGCCGCCGAGGCGGTCAACGTCATCAATGCCGGCGATTACGGCCGCGCCATCTACGATCTTGCCACCCGCCGCGCGCTGATCACCGTCGGCGAGGACATGGTCAACATCGCCTATGACGCCCCCGTCGACATGGCGCCGCAGGAGCAGATCGAGGATGCCGAGCGGCGGCTGTTCGAACTGGCCGAAACCGGGCGCTACGATGGCGGGTTCGAGAGCTTTACCGACGCCGTCAAGACGGCCGTCGACCTCGCCAATGCCGCCTTCATGCGCGACGGGCACCTGTCGGGCGTGGCGACCGGACTGCGGGACCTCGACAAGAAGATGGGCGGCCTGCAGGCATCCGACCTGATCATCATCGCCGGCCGACCGGGCATGGGCAAGACCTCGCTCGCCACCAACATCGCCCACAATATTGCGTCGGTCTACGAGCCGGCCCAGCAGGCCGACGGTTCTTTCAAAGCGAAGAATGGCGGCGTCATCGGCTTTTTCTCGCTGGAAATGTCGTCAGAGCAGCTCGCTACCCGCATTATTTCCGAGCAGACGGAGATTCCGTCCTCGAAGATCAGGCGCGGCGAGATCACCGAAACCGACTTCGAAAAGCTCGTCGCCTGCTCGCAGATGATGCAGAAAATCCCGCTGTTCATCGACCAGACCGGCGGTATCTCGATCGCTCAGCTCGCTGCACGCGCCCGCCGGCTGAAGCGCCAGCGCGGTCTCGACGTCATCGTCATCGACTACATCCAGCTGATGCAGGGTTCATCCGCCAAGGCGTCGCAGAACCGCGTCCAGGAAATCACTGAAATCACCACCGGCCTGAAGGCGCTCGGCAAGGAGCTTGGCGTTCCCATCATCGCGCTGTCCCAGCTGTCGCGCCAGGTCGAGAGCCGCGACGACAAGCGCCCGCAACTCTCCGATCTTCGCGAATCCGGATCGATCGAGCAGGATGCCGACGTCGTTCTGTTCGTCTACCGCGAGGAATACTACCTGAAGAACCGCGAACCCAAGCCCGGCACGCCCGAATTCGTACAATGGGAAAACGACATGAACGAGATGCGCGGCAAGGCGGAGGTCATCGTTGCCAAGCAGCGCCACGGCCCGACAGGATCGGTCAGCCTCGGCTTCCAGGCCGAGTTCACCCGCTTCTTCGATCTGGCCGAGAGCGATCATCTGCCGGACCGTTTTGAATAGCGTGCCGACCGACTCCCTCATGATCATCGGGCCTTCGGGCGGCATTTCGATTCGTGGGATCGGCTGCCGTGGCTAAGGCGCGCACCCAGTTCATCTGCCAGAGCTGTGGCGCCACCCATCAGCGCTGGGCCGGCAAGTGCGATGCCTGCGGCGAGTGGAACACGCTTGTCGAAGAAGGCACGTCGGGCGGCATTGGCGGCGGACCGCAGTCTCTGCGCTCATCGCGCAAGGGCCGCGCCGTCGCCCTTACCACCCTATCCGGCGACATCGAGGATGCACCGCGCATCGCCTCGGGCATCGCCGAACTCGATCGCGCCACCGGCGGCGGCTTCGTGCGCGGCTCTGCCATCCTGGTCGGCGGCGACCCCGGCATCGGCAAGTCTACGCTGCTCATGCAGGCAGCGGCAGCCCTTGCAAACAAGGGTCACCGCGTTGTGTATGTGTCCGGCGAGGAGGCGGTCGCCCAGGTGCGGCTTCGGGCGCGGCGCCTCGGGGCGGCATCCGCGCCGGTCGAGCTTGCCGCCGAGACCAATGTCGAGGACATTCTGGCGACGATCTCGGAAGGCCGACGCCCGGACCTCGTCATTCTCGACTCAATACAAACATTGTGGACCGATCTTGCCGATTCGGCGCCTGGCACCGTCACCCAGGTTCGCGCCTCGGCGCAAAGCGTGATCCGGTATGCGAAATCGACGGGCGCCGCCATCGTGCTGGTCGGGCATGTCACCAAGGAAGGCCAGATCGCAGGGCCGCGCGTCGTCGAGCACATGGTCGACGCGGTGCTTTATTTCGAGGGAGAAGGAGCCCACCATTTCCGCATTCTGCGGGCCGTGAAGAACCGCTTCGGTCCGACCGACGAAATCGGCGTCTTCGAAATGTCGGACAAGGGCCTGCGCGAAGTTGCCAATCCGTCGGAGCTTTTCCTGGGCGAACGCCATGCAAAAGCTCCAGGTGCCGCGGTGTTTGCCGGCATGGAGGGCACCCGACCGGTGCTGGTAGAGATCCAGGCGCTCGTTGCGCCCTCGCCGCTCGGTACGCCGCGCCGGGCAGTAGTTGGTTGGGACCAGCCGCGACTGGCCATGGTGCTTGCGGTGCTTGAAGCGCATTGCGGCGTGCGGTTTGCCACGCATGACGTCTACCTTAATGTCGCCGGCGGGTACCGCATTTCCGAACCGGCGGCCGACCTCGCCGTCGCCGCTGCACTGGTTTCGTCGCTGACCGGTATTGCCCTTCCGGCTGATTGCGTCTATTTCGGCGAAATCAGCCTTTCGGGTGCCATCAGGCCGGTTGCGCATGCGCAACAGCGCCTCAAGGAAGCCGAAAAGCTGGGATTCGGACAGGCGGTCTTGCCGCTGGGGAGCGAAGAACCGGCAGGGGCAATGGCTGGTCGCGTGTTCCAGCCATCGACACTGACCGATCTCGTAATTCGAATTGCCGGGTCGAAGCGCAGTCGCGCTGAAGAAATCGACTGAGCCGGCAATAATGGAGTGGGGCCGCTGACATGCCGATTACGCTGCTTGACGGAATTCTCGTCGGCTTCACTCTGGTTTCCGCGATGCTGGCCATGGTTCGCGGCCTGTCGCGCGAAGTTCTGTCCATAGGCTCCTGGGCAGCCGCGGCTGCCGCTGCGTTTTTCCTTTATCCGCTCGTGTTGCCGCATGTGGCGCCATACATCGACAACAAGCAGATCGCCATCGTTGCGGCGGCCGGCATTGTCTTCATCATCGCGCTGATCATCGTCACCATCATCACGATGAAGATCGCCGACTGGATCATCGATTCGCGGGTCGGTGCGCTCGACCGTACGCTCGGATTTGTCTACGGCGCTGCGCGCGGCATTCTGGTCGTGGCCGTGGCGCTGCTGTTCTTCAACTGGCTGGTCGGCACCAATCCTCCCGCCTGGATAGCCGACGCGAAATCACGGCCGCTTCTGGAATCGATCGGCGCTTCACTGGAGAGGATGCTGCCAGACGATCCGGAGAACTCCATCCTGAAGCGGCTGACGCCCGGTTCGACGGCTCCCGACAGCCCGCCTGCGGAGATTCCCGCTGAAATTCCTGCCGATGTCCCGGCCGAAGCACCTGTCGACGCACCTCTTGATGCGCCTCTCGACGAGCAACCTTCTGACGCGGCCCCTCCGCCAGAATAATGTTGGTCGCTCGTCTCAGGCGGTGGCGCGACGAGCGCCGCTGCACTATATGTCGTTTTTGCTGAAGCGAGATCGCCCGATGGCAG
>JBBSOT010000520.1:0-3588 GCA_038259455.1 Hyphomicrobiales bacterium
ATATATCGCCGCGACCGGGCTTCACCCCGCATCGCCTCACCCTTCACGCTGCCGATCATATGACGAACTTTATCGAGCGCGCGCTCCATTTTCGGATCCACCATTCATTATGGATGAGCCAAAACCATATAAGTCGACCCCGGTGTTCGACGAGGACACTCTCCCAATTGGTTTGCGCAACAAGCATCGCACCAAGGCGGGCGTGTGGGGTGTCATCCGGATCCTGCGTGGTCAGGTGAGATATCGGGTGCTCGACCCGGTCTCGGAGATGATCCTTGATGCGGAGCACCCAGGCCTCGTTCTTCCGGATCAACCCCATTTGGTCGAACCGTTGGGGCCGATGGAGATGAAGGTCGAGTTCTATCATGCGTGTCCAAAACTTTAGCCAAATTGACTATCGTCAGATAGTGCTCGCTTTCCGATTCCCAGCGAAGCCGAGAATAAGTAAAATTTTTATTTTCAAGGATCTCCGATTAGTTGGACAGTCCGGAGCAGCAGCTTACACGATCACTGTTTGGGATAACGAAATTTCCCGAAACGTCCCCTTTGCGAACGTTGCTTAAGAAGATTGGAGCATATAGAACTTGGGCTGTTATGTGGCAGATTGATAGGCGAATGAGATGTTTTCGAGGGCCATCGCCGCAGTCCCGATCGCAATTGTGCTATCCATCGGCAGTCTTCAAGTTCACCCTTCTACAAGTGAGCAAGCGCAATATGGTAACATGGGTTCTGCTGCTGAGAACTGGCAGCCGCGCTTAGTCGCAGGCTGGCCCGCACCATTTATTGCGGATATTCCAACGATCTCAGTTCCGCGCAAGATTGGTTTGGAGGATGAGTTCCGAAGTAGTGAATTTTTAGGGACACTCAGCTTTTGGTTGTTGGTTACCATGATGGCCATGGTGGCTTTCCGCTCCTTCCGCCGCCGCTAGTCGAAGCGATCCTTGAGCGTCTGCTTCGCACCCAATTTCTGCGTCTCAGAGCCGACATTTGCAGTTCCGAAAGCGATCTTTCGTGGGCGCTCATCGCAACCTGAACGTGGGCAAGTTTCAAATGCACAGAGCGATGTTGAGAACGGCAGCTTTTGCAGCGGAAAACCTTCGCACTGCCAGCGGCCAGATCTGACGGCGGTTTATCTCCACCTTTGAACAAAACCCTCGGTTCCGTTGTCGACCCGAAAGTGACCGCTAAGAGATGTCGAAGTTCGATGTAATAGCGTGAATTACTATCCGGATGCCCTAGCCCAAGGCCGTCAACCACAAACGTTGAACCTTTATCTGGTGGATCCAAGGGCCTCAACGATGCGGCATTCTCCAATTCGTTCGCTGTCGCACGAATTGAGCACTTGCGACAATTCGGCGTGCAGCGCGGTAAGGTCAGCAATTTTACCATTGATGTCATCGAGATGCTCGCGGGCCATCGTATCCACCTGAGAGCACGGATGATCGTCATTGCCTGACAGTTCCAGTAGCGAACGAACCTGCGCCATGCTGAACCCCAAGTTGCGGGAGCGCCGGATGAACGTCAGCTTCGTCAAATGCGACGGCGAGTAGTCACGGTAGTTCGCATCGGTCCTGTCCGCGACGGGCAAGATACCTTCCCGCTCGTAATACCGTATCGTTTCAACCTTCGTGTTCGTGGCTTTTGCCAATTCGCCGATACGCATCGCTTGACCCTATAGTTACTTCAGGGTGCATATGGCGTTGCAGTTCAACACTGCAAGAGAATCGACCATGGCAAAATCCTGCTGCGAGGTGCCGCAAGATACCGGCACTAGCCACAACGATCCGCAATGGCGGCGCGTCCTGTGGTTCGCGCTTTTTGCAAATGCGGCAATGTTCGGCGTCGAGATCGTCGCGGGCGTAACCGCCGACTCTAAAGCATTACAAGCAGATGCGCTGGATTTCTTCGGCGACGCCGCCAATTACGCGATCAGCCTGTTTGTCGCCGGCATGGCGTTGCAGTGGCGGTCGCGCGCCGCATTGCTGAAGGGAGCCACGATGCTGGCTTTTGGGCTGTGGGTGATCGGTTATGCGATCTACGGCTTTTTCGTCGGCTCCGATCCCGAACCCCAAACCATGGGAATGATCGGCGCGCTTGCCCTTATCGTAAACGTTATCATCGCGCTCCTGCTCCTGCGGTTTCGTAATGGCGACGCAAACATGCGGTCGGCTTGGATCTGTTCTCGCAACGATGCGATCGGCAACATTGCGGTGATGGTGGCGGCGCTTGGCGTGCTTGGAACAGGCAGCGCCATTCCCGATCTGCTGGTCGCCTCGATCATGGCCGGCCTTGCCGTATGGGGAAGCATCGATGTGTTTGCTCAAGCCCGCCGGGAACTTGCTTCCAATACAAACCAACCCCGGCCCATTACCGATTTCAGGAACAAGACATGATATTCGTTAATCTGCGCGCAGCGCTTTCTGGTTCGGCTGCACTTCTTTTTGCGTCGCCGTTTGTGGCGTCGCCGACCTTAGCACAGGATACCTTCCGGAATCACGCTGATGCTGAGGAAGGCCCCGATCATGACCATGACGATGAGGCAGGCGAAGCCATCATCGTTCAAGGCACCCGCATTCAAAGACGGGTTCAAGACGAACCGATCCGCGTAGAGGTCATCGTGGGCGAAGAGATTGAAGAAAAGGCGATTATGCGCCCGGGCAATATTGCCATGCTGGTGGCTGAAACGGGCGGTGTCAGGGTGCAGATTACCTCGCCCGCGCTCGGTGCAGCAAACATCCGCATTCAGGGGTTGGAAGGGCGTTATACGCAGTTGTTGGCGGACGGATTGCCGCTTTATGGTGGTCAGGCTGCATCGCTCGGGCTGTTGCAGATTCCGCCGACCGATCTTGGTCAGGTAGAGATTATCAAGGGTGCCGCCTCGGCCCTGTATGGACCGTCGGCGCTTGGCGGGGTCATCAATCTGGTTTCCAAGCGCCCGGGCGATGTTTTTGAGGCCGAAGTGCTTGCTAATGCAACCACGCGCGGTGGACAGGATCTGACAGCATATGCCGCCGCACCCATAAGTGCGAATACTGGCGTATCGCTCACTGCAGGGGCCCACCGCCAAACCGGACAGGATATCGACGGCGACGGGTGGTATGACCTGCCCGGCTATGACCGTCTGACCGCACGCCCGCGCCTGCAATGGAACGGAGATGATGGCAGTTCGGTATATCTTACGCTGGGCGCGATGACCGAAGAACGCATCGGCGGCAACGTCCCGGGCGAGACCGCTCCCGATGGCACGTTTTTCGCGCAAACGCAGGACACCGATCGGTTTGATGCCGGCATTGTCGCACGAACACCGATCGCGGATACCGCCACGCTGCATCTGCGCGCCTCCGCCATGCGCCAGGATCATCTCCATCGCTTCGGCCCGGTCGTTGAAAACGACCGGCATCAGAGCCTGTTCGCGGAAGCTTCGGTTTCGGGTGAAAGCGGAGCGACGGTTTGGGTTGGCGGATTTGCGTTCCAATCCAATCAGTTCCGATCCGACACCTTCCCGGCGTTCGATTACAACTACGATGTTCCGGGAATCTTCGGTCAGATCGAACAGGAGGTGACCCCCGACCTGACATTGGCAGGCAG
>JBBSOT010000521.1:0-3571 GCA_038259455.1 Hyphomicrobiales bacterium
GACGAGGCCCGTGTGCTCGACGGCGACAAGCCAGTGGACGCCAGGAAATTGTCGGATCGTCTGGCGCGAATGATCGCCCGTTGCATCCCACACGACTAGCAAGTGGACGAGGTTTTCCCGACGGCGAGGGAGTTGACGCCTCGTGATGGAAGGATGCCAATATTACGGGATGTGGACAGAGGCGGCGCAGCAACTTCGTCAACATTACCGGCAATTGTCAGTAGCGATTGCAGATTTGCCAGAACCACCAGGGATTGAGGTGTTTGAAAAACGAAGGCAAATCAGTTCGCGATAACCCAGGAGAAGTCATCTCGGGTCTGGTCGAACGCGTGACCTTCCACAATCTTGAAACCGGCTTCTCGGTCCTCCGTATCAAGGCAAGGGGCCACCGCGACCTTGTCACGACCATCGGACACGCGGCGATCATTTCTGCTAGGGAAAGTCGCAAAACGCAAAATCTTACGCTCAAGCGTCAACATGCCGCCGCGTTCGCTAAAGTCCATACTTGGGTCCGTGATCCTTCCCGCGTTTTTGCTCGGGCGCGATCCGCGGACCCAAATCATCCTGATCGCGGGTACCGCAAAGTTGCTACGCGAGCTGATGGACAAGTTGCGGCGCCTAATGACCTCGAAACGTTACCGCAGCTTGTTCCCCGATGTTCGTTTCGACCCTGGCTCAACTGATATTCGCACCAGCCATGGAGGCTTTGTCACGGGTGCGATAGTCGGCCAGCCGATGAGTGGACGCGGTGTCAACGCCGGAGACAAAATGCATCGGTGCGCCGGAGTAAAGATGCATCAGTGAGGTAGGCAGGAAGGCCCCCTGCAGTGGGTCTTCCTGCGTTTCGCGATCAGGCTTGGGGGATATTGGGAGAGCGCCGCTTGCTCTGCTTGAGCCTGTAGCTGTCGCCGTTCATTTCGAGGATCTGGACGTGGTGGGTCAGCCGATCGAGCAGGGCGCCGGTGAGGCGCTCGGAGGCGAACACGCCGGTCCACTCGTCGAACGGCAGATTGCTGGTGACGAGGGTGCTGGCGCGCTCGTAACGCTGGCTGAACACCTCGAACAGCAACTCGGCGCCGGTCTGGGAGAACGGCACGTAACCGAGTTCGTCGATGATCAGCAGCTTGTAGGTGGCGAGCTGGCGCTGCAGGCGTAGCAGACGTTTCTCGTCCCGCGCCTCGATCAACTCGTGGACCAGGGCCGCGGCGGTTGTGAAGCCAACCGACATGCCTTTCTGGCAGGCCGCCAGCCCCAATCCCAGGGCAATGTGCGTCTTGCCGGTGCCGGAGTTGCCGACCGCGATGATGTTCTCGCGGCGGACGATGTATTCCGAGCGGGCGAGTTCCAGCACCAGGGCTTTGTTGAGCGACGGGAGCGCCAGGAAGTCGAAGCTGTCGAGGCTTTTGACGGTCGGGAACCTGGCTTGCTTGATCCGTCGTTCGACCATCCGCCGTTCGCGCTCGATCAGTTCGAGCTCCGTCAGGCGCAGCAGGTAGCGGGTGTGGTCGACGCCTTCGGCGGCGCATTGCCGTGCAAGCTTGTCATACTCGCGCAGGAAGGTTGGTAGCTTGAGCGCCTTGAGGTGGTGGGAGAGCAGCAGCTCGGGCGTGTCGGTCATGACGTCACCCCGGTGAGAAGACCCATGTAGGTTCTGGCCGAGGTGGTCGCCACGGTGGCTCGCGGCAGGTAGGGATAAATCGTCAGGTCGAGGCGTGGCGGTCGCCGCTCGATCCGGCACAGCATCAGGTGCTTCACCGCATCGAAGCCGATCACGCCCCGGGCGATCGCGGCTCGAATGCCGGCGAGAACATCCTCGGTCTGGAACGATTCCAGCAACCGCAGCACCTGGACGAACTCCCGCTTGCCGCGCTTACCCATGCGCGCCTCAAGCAGGCGGCGGAGCGTGGCAAACTCCTCGGGCAGTTCCCAACCGGCCAGCGGCGCCGCCTGGTCGAGTGCGCCGATCTTGCGCTCAAGCAGCGCCAGATAGTGGAGCGGGTTGAAGACGAAGTCTTCCTTCTCGTAGGATCGGGCGTGCCGGGCGATGATGTCGGCGCCACAGGAGATCACCACCTCGTGGACGTAGCCGCGGATCAGAACCTCGCGGTGGCCATAGGCGGTCGGCACCGAGTAATCGGTTCCCCGGTAGCGCACCAAGGACAGTGAGCTGACCCGACCTCCCTTCTTCTCGCACGCGTCATAGGGTGTCGTCGGCAAGGCCTGGAACGCCGCCAGGTCGCGCACAAGCCGTTCGCCGATTGTCTCGCCGTGACCGCGCAGCCGATCGCCCTCCCGGCGGCGGCAGTCGTCGAGCAGCTTCGCATTCAGCGCCTCATAGCTCGCCGCCCGCGGCATCGGCACCAGATGGTTCCGCCGGATCAAACCGACCAGACCCTCGACCTTGCCCTTGTCGTTGCCCTTGCCGGGCCGGCCGAACCGGTCGAGGAACAGGTAGTGGGATTGCAGCTCGCTGAACACGCGCGTCCGCTGTCGCTTGCCATCCCCCAGGATGCGCGCCACCGCAATCTTGGTGTTGTCGTACAGGATCGACTGCGGCACACCGCCGAAGAAGGCGAACGCCGCGGTGTGGCCAGCGCAGAACGCCTCTGTCGTCTCCGCCGGATAGGCCTGTACAAAGCCGGCATCGCTGTACGGCAGGTCCATCGCGAAGAAATGGATCCTCTGCTCCACTCCGCCGATCACCGCCCAGGCCTCGCCGAAGTCCGCCTGCGCATGGCCCGGCTCGTGCCGCAGCGGTACAAACACCTCACGCTGCCGTTGGCGACGATCGTGAACGTAGTCCTTCACGATCGTCATCCCGCCGCCATAGCCATACTCGTCGCGCAGCCGCTCAAAAATCCGCTTCGACGTATGAAGCTGCTTCGAATGCCCGGTCCGGTCAGCTTCCAGAATCTGATCGATGATCGCGGTAAAAGGATCCAGCTTTGGTCGCTTCGGTGCGCCGCCACGCCGGTAGCCAGGCGGCACCGAAAACAACAGCATCTTTGCGACCGTCCGAGGATCAATCCCAAAACGTCGTGCCGCCTCGCGCCCGCTCAGGCCCTCGATCTGAACCGCATGCCGAACCCGTCCATATAGCTCCACGCCCTTCATCCCTCCGCCTTCCGCCAAACCGGCAAAAGGCTATCTGCTGCCGCAGTTTTACTCCGGCGCAACCGAAATATCCGGCCGCTTCAGTGAGGGATTATTGCTGCGGCGATTACATCGCTCCGAACAGCGCCACAGTTCGGCAACCATGGCCGGGGTATAGACGCGCGCCCGCTCAGCCATCTCCCTAACTCCTAGGCCTGCCTCCGAACATGGAGACGCCCTTAGTTCCAAAATGCTCATAGCCTTTCGAGGTAGCGGCCACACACGACCCGCGTTTCGTCATCGAGGCCAAGCCATTTGAGACGAGGTGGGCGACGGCGTCGCGGTCTATTTTCGCTAGCAACTGTGGCCCAGCTGAGCACAGCAGTCTCAGCAGAGAGGCGGCTTGCATTTCCACAGTTCCCGACATCGCATACGTCCCTATTGGTCGCAGTGGAACGTTATCGCAGCCAGATCAGGA
>JBBSOT010000522.1:0-3569 GCA_038259455.1 Hyphomicrobiales bacterium
CGCAGTTCAGGTGTTACTCCAAGCAAAAGGACCAGCTTGCCGGCTGGGTCGAGCACCTGCCTGAATATCTCCACCATCTCCGGGTTTGGCCGCAGCGGCGCGGCAATCCGCTGCCAATGTAGGTCATACGCATCCCAGTGATTGGACATGGAGAATTTCGTTATGCCTGCCATTGAGGAGGCCGCAACTAGCGCAATCTTGCTTCTTGTGCAATCGGGCACCCGCCTGATAAAGGCGCAGCCCAACAATACCTGTTGGACGCATGGCCAAAATAGTCATTATCACGCACGAGTTCGATGCATTCTTCCGACGGCGCGGTTGGCTTCTACGCAAGACCTGCGAGTTTCTGATTTACGACGTGATGGTGGAATTGCAGCGGCGTGGCCACGAACTCGTCTTGCAACAAGGCACCGGTTCCGGCCGCGCGTCCGGCGATGTCGCGCTTCTGCATGTCGACAGGACTGTCGTGCCTGGCGACTATCTGGACTATGCCAAAACCTTCCCGCTCTGCCTGAACATCGCAACCGCCGATATCTCCAAGCGAAAGATCAGCGGTGCGCTGTTGTCGCGCGGTGACGATTGGGCCGGTGCGGTCATCGTAAAGACGGATCTCAACAATGGTGGGTTTGCCGAAAGGCGGCATCATCGACACGCACTGCGCGCGGGCAAGTCTCCGGATGGTCCTTGTCCGCCGCCGACCGAGTACAGAACGTATGAGTCGCTCTGCGACGTGCCGGCTTCTGCCTTCGCCGATCCTGCGCTCATCGTGGAGCGCTTCCTTGCCGAGCCCGAGCCGGACGGCTTTGCAACCCGCTTCTGGATTTTCTGCGGCGACCGTGGGCGCTGCGCCCGTTACGTGTCGTCGAGCCGCATAGGCAAGGCAAGTTCCACGCTGCGAAGTGAAGAAGTCGAAGTGCCCGATGGGCTGCGCGCCATGCGCGAAAAGCTCGGCTTCGATTATGGTAAGTTCGATTTCGTCATCCATGACGGCCGCGCGATCCTGCTCGACGCCAACCGGACACCTGGTCGGCCAAGAAACCTGATCAAGCGTTTGGCCGAAGGAGCGCCCGCTCTTGCTGACGGCTTCGAGCAGTTGATCCGCGAAAAGATCTGACACGGCAAAGATGATGCCTGTCCAGGATGGCCGGCCCAAGCTTGGATCGCAGTAGAACCGTCTTGCGACGGGCAAGCGAAAACTGCCTGACGTGAGTCAGACCACGTTGCACTGCCCGGCCCGCGCGCAGTGCTTTCTGCCTCATCGAGTAAAAATGCCCTTTTTGTTGCGTTACGCGAGGTAAAGACGGTCGTTTGAAGAGATATTCTTGACGCTTTGTTAAGTCCGTGATGCACTGATGGAAGTAGTATCAACGCGACCGGAATCCATGACCGCTATCAAGCAGGCAGACTTGGTGATTGATCTCCTGACCGATGTTCTGGAGATGGTTGCCTATGGCGAAGAGGCGACCAAGGTCGCTGACGCCTTGTGCCGGCGAGCCGAGATGTTTGCACCGGAAGCGATCTGTTCGCTGCTTCAAGTCGACGCCGAGTCGAAGCTCAGGCCGCTGGCTGCGCCGAGCCTCCCCGCCCATTATTCCGCGGCAATCGACGGACTGTTGATAGGGCCGAAAGCCGGCTCTTGCGGAACGGCGGCCTTTCGCGGCGAGGCCGTGGAGGTTCGCGATATCGAGCACGACGAACTCTGGGCCGACTTCAAGTCACTCGCCCTGCCGCTCGGCCTGCGGGCTTGCTGGTCGACGCCGATCAAGGCCCGGGATGGACGGGTTGTCGGAACGTTTGCCTTCTATTTCCGCGAGGCTCGCGCTCCAAGCGATCATGAGCGGCAGATTGTGGCTCATTGCACGCATCTTTGTGCGGTGCTGATCGAGAACCACGAATTTCGCTCTCGTGCGCACGAGCAGGCCTTTGGCGATGCGATGTCGGGCCTGCCCAACCGCGCCGCCTTCGACGTTCGCCTGGCCGCCATGACGGAAGCTCAGCGGCCTTTCGCACTGCTTTTTGCCGATCTGGACCATCTCAAGCGCGTCAACGACACGCTCGGCCACGCCGCCGGAGACGAGATGATCCGCATTGCGGCCAAGCGCCTGAGTTCGGTCGACCCGGATATCGAGCTGTTCCGGCTGGGAGGCGACGAGTTCGCCTTCATCGCGCGCCAGTGCGCATCAGAATGCTCCATGGTCAACATCGCCCGGGCCTTGATTGACGCCGTCAGCCGGCCGATCGATTATCAGGGAACGACCCTGTCGCCATCGCTGACGGCGGGCGGTGTCTTTCAGGGCGCCGACGGCGTCGACAAGAATACGCTCTACCAGAATGCCGATTTTGCACTGCACCACGCCAAGGAGGTGAACCGTGGCGGCTTCGTGCCCTTCCATGAGGGCATGCGCACGACGATCACTCAGCGGTTGCACGCCATTGCCGAGGTTGACGCCGCGTTGGCCGAGGACCGCATCGTGCCCTACTATCAACCGGTGGTGCATTTTGCCACCGCCGAAATTCTCGGGCTGGAAGCCCTGGCACGCATCAAGACCCGTGATGGCGGCCTCATGGCCGCTGCTGAATTCCAGAGCGCGCTGAGCGATCCGCGCCTCGCCCATGCGCTGACCACGCGGATGCTGGGCAAGGTTGCCGCGGATATCCGGCATTGGCTGGATCTTGGCCTTCGACTTCACAATGTCGGGTTCAACATCACGACGGTCGATCTCCAGAAGGGCGATCTTGAACAGCGTGTCATGGATGCATTCGGCAGTTCCGAACTGGTCCTCAAGCATCTCGTGCTTGAGGTGAACGAAGCCGTTTTCGTCAATGACGAGACCGTCGCCAAGGAGATCAGGTACCTCAGGGGAAAAGGCATGCGTGTGGCGCTGGACGATTTTGGCACCGGGTTCGCCTCGCTCACGCATCTGCTTCAGTTTCCGGTCGATTTCATCAAGATCGACCGATCCTTCATCGACAAGATCGTCGATCAGCCGTCGAGCGCTGTCATCGTTCAGGCCTTGCTCGACATCGCCAGCAAGCTCGGCATGGGCATTGTCGCCGAGGGTGTCGAGACCAGGGAACAGTCCGAAAAACTGATCAAGATGGGCTGCAGGGCGGCCCAGGGCTATTATTTCGCCCGCCCGGCCTCAGCCAGCGTCACGGCCGAGCTGCTCCGGAACTTCACCCGCCGCCGGTCTCTTCGAAACACATCCGCAGCCGACCGGCTCGGGCCTGCCGTGCGTCCGTCGGTTAAAGCCAGGGCCCGGGCTGCGCACTAAAAATTTCATTGTGCCGGCCTTCGATTCGAAGGCTGACCGCAAGGGTCAGATCGCATCGTTCCGGCTGAAGCGGCATCTCCCGCAGGATTCTCGACCCGCTTCGCGGCGGGCTCCGAACCGATCGGCCAGTGAACGACCGGCTATAACGTCTCCTTGCAGCGCTATGCCGCTTGCCGCGTCATTTCAAGCACATGGGCGAGGCGTGCCCCCGGTCTCATGTCGCGCGCAACGTGGCGGCTAGCGCCCTACCGGTAGCGGTTCATGCCCTTTGAGAACTGGTCGAAGATCGAGCCG
>JBBSOT010000523.1:0-3565 GCA_038259455.1 Hyphomicrobiales bacterium
AACTACACCTACAATCCCAACCTGAACTTCAAGCAGGGCGAGAACAACAAGGTGCTGACCATTCCGCCGGGCCCCAATGGCCCTGTCGGGTCGATCTGGATTGCTCTCGACAAGCCGACCTACGGCATCCACGGCACGCCTGAGCCGGCCAAGATCGGCAAGACGGAAAGCCATGGCTGCGTGCGGCTGACCAACTGGGACGCCCAGGAACTGGCCAAGCTGGTCAAGCCGGGCGTTATGGTCGAGTTCGCGGAATAGGCGAAAAGGGTTTCTGAAGGGATTGCGGCGGGCGAGGGCCTGCCGGGACCCCTTCGGTGATGGGATGCCCGCGGGTCACGGTTGCCGGCAAGAAGAAAGCGGCTAGCCCGAAACCTTGGCGCTGGCGACGTTCAGCAGGTCCTTGTCTTCCTCGACCAGAAGTTCATCGATGCGGGTTCGCTCGCGCTTGAAGGCCTCGAGCTCTTCGCCCTTGAGCACCTTGCCAACGGGCAGGCGCACGCGCATCGGGTCGACCTTGCGCTTGTTGACGATCAACTCGTAGTGCAGGTGCGCGCCGGTCGACAGGCCGGTCGTCCCGACATAGCCGATGACCTGTCCCTGGCGCACGCGCGCGCCCGGCTTCACGACGATCCTGCTCTGGTGATTGTAGGAGGTCTCATAGCCATTGGCATGGCGCAGTATCGTCTGCTTGCCGTAGCCGCCAGCCCAGCCGGCCTTCTCGACGACGCCATTGCCGGAAGCAATGATCGGCGACCCGGTGGGGGCG
This sequence comes from Hyphomicrobiales bacterium, assembly GCA_038259455.1. Taxonomy (GTDB): domain Bacteria; phylum Pseudomonadota; class Alphaproteobacteria; order Rhizobiales; family Rhizobiaceae; genus CAMYMG01. Next base: position 767 of record JBBSOT010000523.1, read on the forward strand.
GCCCAGTCAACGCCGGTGTGCATTTTCGTGTAACCGAGGATCGGGTGCTTTCTGGCGCCGAACCCTGAGCGGAACTTGCCGTTCGGCAGCGGATTGCGCAGCAGGAACTGCCTGGCGCTGCGGCCCTCATCGTCGAAATAGTCGAAGGCGCCATCTTCCAGCTGGAAGCGATAGAGGTTGCGGGTGTTGCCGCCGAATGTCGCCGATACGTAAAGGAGTTCGGAATCTTCGGACATCTCGTCAGCGCCATTCGGCTGCGAGAAGAACACCTCGACCTTGTCGGACGGTTTCAGCCTCGACTGGAAGTCGACATCGGATGCAAGCAACTTGACCAGCTGCTTGGTCATGTCCTTCGACATGCCGTAGGAAAAGGCCGCGCGGTAGATGCCGTCATAGACGCTTGGCAGATTGCCGCGCGTCACGGGAGCCGTATCGTCGAAGGCCGTCAGCAGCTCGGGATTGGGTTCGGGCTCGGCCGCAGGCACGAATTGCCCGTCATCGTCGAGCGCGATCGACAAGACATGATTCTGGCGGTCGTACACGCTGGTGCGCACGACCTTTGCCTCTTCGCCGTGCACTTCAAGCCCGACGCGAAGGACGGTGCCGGCCTTTAGCTCGGTTGTCTCGAGGAGCTTGCCTATGGCCTCTGACATTCCGGTGGCGTCATCGCCTTCATAACCGGCTTCGGCGAAGGCCTTGGTGATCTCGCGATCCGCATTGAACGGGATGATGTCCTCTGCGAAAGCGACCGACTGTTCGTCACCGGGCGTGCGCGCCGTCACCGAAACATTTTCAGGGACAATGCGCACACCGTAAGAGGCATTGAGCGTCTGCGTGGCCAGTGTCTCGCCGAAGCGCTCGGGCACGATATAATGCAGGGCGGCGACCTGAACGGCGCCGTCACTCAGGATCATGCCGGTTTCGCGGACGACCTGCTCGACTTCTTCCGTCGAGAGGCCGCTCTTCTCGTCGAATGTCGCCTGTTCGAGAGGGAAATCGACGGTCTTCAGGCTCATGTCGCTCTCGACCTTCGCGCCATAGATCTGGCCGGTCGTGCTCGAAGCAGTCTGAGCTGCGCCGTCTTCGGCGAAAATGGCCAGCGGGTCGAAGGCGGGGTAGCTGCGCGTCGTCTTGTGACCGGCGGCCAGTGCCATCTTGATCTGGACGAAGGGCATGGTGCGGATGACGTCACGGTCGCCGACCTTGGTGACCATCGACACTTCCATCCGGCGTCGGTCCCTGGCCTTGGCGATCTGGCGCGGCGGCGCAATGCGCGTGGTCTTCGCCGATTCGCCGGAGTCCCCGGTAGCTGCAAGCTCGACGAGTTGGGCAATCTCGGGGGGCGTGGCCAGCTGCTCTCGACCGTCAAGGGCGGCAAACAGCGCGACGCCCATCAGGACACTCGATGTTACGCCAGTCAGGAATGTGCCGGACAGCCAGCGCGCCGATACCTCACGCCGATCCGGCGGACCGCTGCGCCCATCGGCAATCAGCGGCGGCTCGTTGCCGAGTGCGGCTATGGCTTGATCCATATCGTGCATTCAGTACGGCGGCTTCTTCCCCTGCGCGTCGGCTTTTGCGGATGCCTCGCTGCCCGACATTTGCCTGTCGTGGCGCTCGAAGTCAACGAAGCCGGCTTGAGGGTGCGCGACACCCTTTATGATCTGGTTGACAATGCCGTGCCGCGAACCGGCCAGCACCCCCTCATCGCTATCTGCAACACAACGCCGGATTGGGGCGTCAATGCGGCTCCATTATGACCATCCGACAATGAACTGTCGCGTCATCGACCGACACCCTTGTATCAGTCTCTCCACAGAAGAGAGTAGGCCGGGCGTCGCGACGGCTCAACCGCAAGAGCGAACTTTCCAAAGGCCCGACCGACGATCAGCCGTGTGCGTGACCGGTGAGTCGGGGAAGAGATACTGCAAGGCTGGTCCCGTGATTGCAGAGCGCTGACGGCACCAGAACCGGGGACTCCCGTTTTGCAGTCCATACATTATATATAGGCCACACACACTGCGTACCGCTAAAACGCGCCGGCCGCTGCGATGACGTTCCGTCTTCCACGCTTAAATCTTGGGCCGTTCTGCTGGATGGGAGAGCAAGAACCTTAGCCGGCGAGTCGATTCTGGGCGGCAAATGCCGGATCAGCGCCAGCTGACGGGTTGCCTGGACAGGGCGAGCCGGGGGCTCGGGCAAAAGACGGCGTGCCCTGACCCAGCGTCCACAAGGAATGAGCGAGGACTGTCGTAAATAATTCAAAAAAGTTCAGAATCCTTGTTGACAGTTTGGAGCACCCCCGACTATATACGCCTCAACAACGAGGGCGGCGCGCCGCTGGCGCAAAAGAGTTCGCCCTTGTGTTACGAAATCAAGAGAGCCGCGTGAGCGACACTCGACCGGGCCCCAAGCGCAAATGCAACCGGGCTCTCGACATCGTTTCTGCGGTGTCTGTTCTTTGACAATTGAATATTGAAGAAAGAGAAACGTGGGCGGCAGAGTCCTGCGGAACCCCTTATCCCGCCAGGGATGGGACGGTTCCTAACGAGACTTTGGCGGACACGTTTTGAGAGAATAAAATCTACCAAGATGCGCAAGCATCTAGGTGTGAATGTTCTCGTCAATTCAAAGCGTGACCAGATCATGACCTTTCGGGGTTGTGATTATTCAGCCAATCAAAGTTTCAAAACTTGAGAGTTTGATCCTGGCTCAGAACGAACGCTGGCGGCAGGCTTAACACATGCAAGTCTAACGGGTGCAGCAATGCATCAGTGGCAGACGGGTGAGTAACGCGTG
>JBBSOT010000524.1:0-3549 GCA_038259455.1 Hyphomicrobiales bacterium
ATTTTCCGTTTACGCGCAGCTCGCAAACGGAGCCTGGCCGCAGTCACTTGCCGCGCGACGAGGCTATCACGAGCACGCCACGCTCAATGACGACACGACGACCGGGATGATCCGGTTGCTGATCGCGGCGCATGAGCGTTACGGCCAGGACGACTATCTCAAAGCGGCACGGCGCGGCGGCGAGTTCCTGTTGCGCGCCCAGGGCGGTGCCGGGCAGCAGGGCTTCGGCCAGCAGTACAATGCGTCTCTCGAAATCTCACCGGCGCGCAAGTTCGAGCCGGCCGGCTATTCTTCACTGGAAACCGGCTACGCGATCAACGCGCTGATCGATCTCTACCGTGCAACGGACGACGCCCGATATCTCAAGGCGGCCCAATCGGCCGCAGCCTGGCTTGCAGCGAGCGAGATCGGGTCGAACGAATGGTCCCGACTCTACGAGGTCGGAAGCAACAGACCGATCTTCGCCCAGAGAAATGGCAAGGTTACGTACGACCTGGCAGACCTGCCGGCCGTCGAACAGACGACCTATCGCTGGAAGGGCGGTCGCGATGTCTTCCCCGAGATCGGGGTTGCGCTGGACCGGCTCCAGCGACTGGATCAGGGGGCAGAAAGCCTGCGCGAACTGGACGCGGAAATTGCCGCCGCAAGCCTGCTGGCAGCCACGCCAACGGCTCGCCTTCCGCTGAACGCCGCGGCGGCAACGATGACGCCCGAAACGCTGAGGTCGACGCGAAAGTTCGCAGAGTATTGCGCCGGACTTGTCGCCGGGCAGGCCGCGAAAGACAGGTCGGCAGCAGCCTCCGGCGAGTGACGTTGCCGGCTCAGGCCGGTCGGAAGTGCTTCGAAAGCTTGAGGCCCTGCGCCTGGTAGTTTGAGCCGAGATCTGTGCCATACAGGGCCTTTGGCCGAGCCCGCATGTGTTCGTAGACGAGCCGGCCGACAATCTGGCCATGTTCGAGGATGAACGGCACCTCGTGGCTGCGCACCTCGAGCACGGCACGGCTGCCGGTGCCGCCGGCCTGCGAGTGGCCAAAACCCGGATCGAAGAAGCCGGCATAATGGACACGGAACTCGCCAACCAACGGGTCGTATGGCGTCATCTCGGCGGCGTAGAGGGGCGGCACATGGACCGCTTCCTGGCTGACCAGAATGTAGAACTCGTCAGGATCGAGCACCAGTTCGGCAGCGCCGTGATTGTAGAGCGGCTCCCAGAAGTCGAGCACCTCCTGTGCAGCCCGCTTGTCGACATCGACAAGCCCGGTGTGGTGCTTGCCGCGGTAACCGATCAGGCTGCCCTTGTCGCCGGAAAGGTCAATCGAAAGGGCGATGCCGCCGCCCGAGATATTTGGCGGCTCGGTGGCGACGAGCGTCTCGGCGCGGTGCAGTTCGCCGATCTCTTCCTCGGACAACAACGCATTTCCGGTGCGGAAGCGTATCTGCGACAGGCGCGAGCCGGTGCGCACGACGATCGGGAAGGTACGCGGACTGACCTCGAGATAGAGAGGCCCTTGATAGCCGGCCGGAATCTTGTCGAACTCCTGGCCCTTGTCGGTCATGACGCGGGTGAAGATGTCGAGCCGCCCTGTCGAACTCTTCGGATTGGCCGAGGCCGAGATGTCGTCGGGAAGGTCAAGGGATTCGAGAAGCGGCACGATGTAGACGCAGCCGGTCTCGAGTACGGCACTGCTGGTCAGGTCGATCTCGTGCAGCTTCAGCCGGTCGAGCTTGTCGGCGACGTCGTGGGCCGGGCCGGGCAGGAAACTGGCGCGCACACGCCACGCTTTTTCGCCAAGCCGCAGGTCGAGGCTGGCTGGCTGCACCTGGTCGTCATCAAGCGGCCGACGCGACGCAAGCGCGCCCGACTGGAACAGCGCCTGGATTTCCTGGTCCGGAAGAATACCCGTCTGCCGCAAGGTGCAACTCCAATTTCTGGCCCTGTGGTTTAGCAACCACCATGATTGACGCAAGCCGGCGACAGGTCTAATGGAGATTTATCCCGTGGTGATTTGGCCGGTCGGCTTGCAGCCACGTTAAACAAGTCGCTAAAGGACCGTCGGGCCGAAGGGCCAAATGGACCGGTTGCGATTTTTCGCCGCCGGTTTTTTGTATTTGGGGACACGCGATGACCAAGAAGAATGAGCGCGACTGGAAGCCCGCGACGCAGTTGGTGCATGCCGGTACGCTGCGCTCGCAGTTCGGCGAGACTTCGGAAGCGCTCTACCTGACCCAGGGCTATATCTACGACAGCGCCGAGGCGGCAGAAGCCCGTTTCAAGGGCGAAGAGCCGGGCTTCATCTACTCGCGCTATGCCAATCCGACGGTCGACATGTTCGAGAAGCGCATGTGCGCGCTGGAAGGCGCCGAAGACGCGCGAGCAACGGCATCCGGCATGGCTGCCGTGTCGGCGGCGATCCTTTGCAGTCTCAAGGCCGGCGACCACATCGTGGCAGCGCGCGCGCTGTTCGGTTCCTGCCGCTGGGTGGTCGAGACGCTGGCGCCGCGCTATGGCATCGCCTGCACATTGGTCGATGGAAGGGAGATCGCCAACTGGGAAAAGGCGGTGCAGCCAAACACCAAACTGTTCTTCCTCGAAAGCCCGACCAATCCTACCCTCGAAGTGGTCGATATCGCGGCGGTCGCAGCGCTTGCCAGTTCGGTCGGGGCGCGGCTGGTGGTCGACAATGTGTTTGCGACGCCGCTGCAGCAGAAGCCGCTCGAACTCGGCGCCCATATCGTTGTCTATTCGGCGACCAAGCATATTGACGGCCAAGGCCGTTGCCTTGGCGGCGTCATCCTGTCCGACAAGGAATGGATCGACAAGAATTTGCACGACTATTTCCGGCACACAGGCCCGAGCCTGTCGCCGTTCAATGCCTGGACACTTCTCAAGGGCCTCGAGACGCTGCCGGTCAGGGTACGCCAGCAGACCGAGAATGCCGGCAAGATCGCCGACTTCCTGGCCGGGCGAAATGAGATCAGCCGCGTCATCTACCCAGGCCGGGCCGATCATCCACAGGCCGACATCGTGAAGAAGCAGATGGGTGGTGGATCGACCCTTATCTGCCTTGAGCTGAAGGGCGGCAAGAGATCGGCATTCGACTTCCAGAACGCTTTGGAGATCATCCAGATTTCCAACAATCTGGGCGACGCAAAGAGCCTGATCACGCATCCGGAGACCACGACGCACAAGAATCTGGCGCCCGAGGCGCGCGCCGAACTCGGCATCGGATCGGGCATACTGAGGATTTCGGTCGGGCTCGAGGACGTGGACGATCTGATTGCCGATATCGGCAATGCCCTGGAGCATGCCGCGTAGCAGGGCAACCGTTCCTTGCGTCGACCCTGGACGCGCCTCCGCAGCGCCACGCCCGCAATTGCGTCTGGCCATTGATCCTTCGACTGCTCGCTTCGCTCGTGCTCAGGATGAGCGAAGGTCGGGAAGCGGGCGCCAGGGCCGCACCTCTGTAATTAAATAATGGCGCGGTAACCTGCGCCCGCCAGCGTTCTTGCCCTGCCGGAGGGAGCAACGAGTTTCACGCACATGCCCCC
>JBBSOT010000525.1:0-3545 GCA_038259455.1 Hyphomicrobiales bacterium
CGGTGCGCGCGGCGACCTCGGATGTGACCATGCCGGCGACATCGGTTGGCCAGAGCAGCCGGGGCAGCATCGAACGCGCCCGTGGTAAACCATAGGCGGCGAGCAAATCGTCATCGTAGGTGTTTTCAGGCAGGCGCAGCAGGCCTGCTCCGCCCATGTCGGATACCTCGCTGACGATGCGTCCGGTGAGCGCGTGCGTGACGACGTCCTTGCACAAAAGGACGTGAGCGGCGCGGTCCATGATTCCCGGCTCATGGCGGGCCATCCAGGCAAGCAGGGTAGGCGTCTGTGCCGGCCACGGCCTCTGCATCGCAATCCTGGAAATGGTGTCCGAGGCGCCTGCTGTATCCCACTCCGCGACAAGCGATGCGGCGCGCGTATCCATCGACTGGATCGCGGCGAGCGGCGCTTCGCCGGCGTCGAGCAGATAGAGGCCGTTGCCATGTCCGGCAGTGCCAATGCCAGCGATATCGGCACCCGTCAGCCCGCTTGTTGCAAGCACTTCGCGGATCAGGTCGTCGAGATCACTGTAGAGACGCCCGAGGTCACGCTCGACGCGACCGGGCGCCGGGCTAGTGCCGCCTGTTTCGCGTCCGGCCCGGGCAAGTTCCAGACCCGTTTCGTCGAACAGCAGCGCCTTGACGCCGGTATTGCCGGCATCGATGCCGAGATAGGCTTTCACGGCTTGCTGCTCTCGCTGTAGATTTTCCAGGCAGCGTCAGCGTCGGCGCCATCGTGGATCAGCGCCATCAATCCGGCGACCACGGCGCGTGGGTTGTCGTGCTGGTAGATGTTGCGCCCATAGACCATGCCGTGCGCTCCCTGCGCAATCAATGCTGCCGAATTTTCGATGACCCGGCGCAGATCCGCCTTGCCGCCGCCACGCACCAGCACCGGGCACCGTGCGGCTTCGACGACGTGGTGGAAATCGTTCGGATCATCGGTGGGATCGGCCTTGATGATATCGGCTCCCATCTCGCGCGCCAGCCTGACCAGCGTAACGATCTTCTGGGTGTCGCCGTCGACAAGGTAGCCGCCTTTCTCGTTGGGCAGCATCACCAGGGGCTCGATCATCAGCGGCATGCCGTATTTCTCGCATTCATTGCCGAGCTTGCTGATGTTGGTCACGCACTGCCTGAACAGGTCCGGCTCGTCGGGCAGCATGAACAAATTGACGACGACGCAGGCGGCATCCATGCGCAAGGCCGGCAGGATCGGGTCCGTTTCGTTTTGCAGCACGGCCCACATGTCGCGGTGGCGGATCCGGTTATAGGGGTTGCCCATGTCGACGCGCATGACCAGTGCCGGACGGTTGGCACCGGGCAGCGATTGCAGCAGGTCCGACTGTCCGTAGTTCATCTGGATCGCGTCGGGACCGGCATCGACCAGCATCCTGACGACACCCGCCATGTCCTCCAGACCGGACATGAAGGAGGGTTCGTTGCAGACGCCGTGATCGATTGCGACATCGAGGCAGCGACCGTTTTTCATCAGCCTGTTCAGCCGGACTTTCTTGCTCAAATACATTTTACTCTCCGTTAGTGCTGGATGCGGTGGCGGTGCTCGATGGTTTCGTTGAAGCGGGCCACGGCCTGCGATGTTTCCTTGTCGGACCAGCCGAAGGCCGAAGCCATCAGGGCGGCAACCTCGGCTGTCAGGGCAGCGTCGATGCGGCCTTCGATGGCGAGCGTCGTGCGGCGCAACAGGATGTCGCCGATCTCGCGCACGCGCTCGTGCTCGATCAGGAACAGCATCTCGCGACGCGAATAGTCGGGGGCTGCGGCAAGTGCTGCGTCTTCGCCCTGCGCCATAAAACCGGCCACGGCCTCGGCCCTGCTGCCGTAGCGGTCCACCAGTTGCGAGAACCGTGCCTCGGGCAGGCCCGTCCTGCCGGCGGCCTCGCCGATCCATGCGGCACGCGCCGATGCTTCGGTCGGCAGATTGCGCCCGCCGCCGATCCTCAGATCATAGGTGTCGACGCTCCTGGTCTTGCCGAGTTCTGCCAATGCGAGATCGGCGACCTCCTCGCCAAACACACGGAATGTGGTCCACTTGCCGCCGATCAGGGTGAGCATCGCGAAAGGGTTGCGGCCGGCCGGCTCGACATCCACCGAATGGTCGCGGCTGATGCGGCCCGTCGCGCCCTCCTTGCTCACCGGCAGGGGCCGAACGCCGGTGAAGGTGTGGATGATCTGGTCGTCCCTGACGGTGATTGCCGGCAACACGTTTGCCAGCGCTTCCAGCATATAGGCCTTCTCATCCTCAAGGCAGACAGCTGTGTCAGGATCGTCTATCAGGATGTCGGTCGAGCCGACCATTGCCGCACCGGCATGCGCAAAGGCGATGCAGATGCGCCCGTCGTGGTTCTCGTAATAGACCATGTGGTCGCCAAGCGCGGCCTGGAGTTCGGGATTGCGGACCATCAGATGCGAACCCTTGGTGCCATGCACGCGCTTGGCGTTGGCGCCCGGCTCAATCGCCGAGCCGACAATATCGACCCACGCCCCGGTAGCATTGATGACGACGCGCGGCGCTATGCTGCCGCTTGCGCCGCTCAGCCGGTCGCGCCAGCGGATCCTGCCGGCTTCGCTTCCCATGATCTGCGTGTACGAGAATGCGCGGGCCTCGGTATCGGCCTCGGTATCCAGAACCATTTCGAGGCCGAGGCGCTCGGGCAGCGAGACACGGGCGTCATAGTAAAGGACGCCGCCGTTTGCCTGCTCGGTGACGCCGGGCACCATCTGGCGCAAGGCGGCGCGGCTCAGGCCGCGATGGCGTGGCATCGTCCGGCTGTTGCGGGCCAGAAGATCGTAGAGAAGAAGCCCGGCCCGTATCATCAGTCCGGGCCGGCGGTGCGCCTTGACCTCAATGCCGAAAAAGCTGGCGATGGTGGGCAGCGTGCCGCGAAACCATGAGCTGATCGGCACGACGGTCGGTAGCGGCGACACGCAATGCGGCGCGTTGTTGAGCAGCCGGTCACGTTCCTGCAAAGACTGACGGACCAGCCGGAACTCGCCGTTCTCGAGGTAACGGAGTCCGCCATGCACCATGCGCGACAGCGCCGCGCTGGCGCCCGAGCAGAAATCGTCACGCTCCAGCAGCACCACATGGACGCCCTGAAGCGCCAGTTCGCGAAACGCGCTGATGCCATTGATCCCGCCGCCGATGACCAGAACGTCGACCTGGTCAGGGATGGCAGGGGCGGTTCCGGTCATGGTTATTCTGCCCCTGCTACCGGACCGAGATGGGCTGCAATCGCGGCGTCGATGGCCGACAGGTCCGCGCGCGACAGGCTGACGCTGCCGGCTTTTGCATTCTCGACGGCCTGCTGCTTGTTGCGCGCCCCGCAAAGCGAGAAGGTGATGCCGGGTTGCGCGAGTGTCCACGCGATGACGATCTGGCCGATATCGGCCTTGTGGGCGGCAGCAACTGGCGCGACGGCTTTTGCGAAAGCGTCCACGCGGGCAAGGTTGGCGGGTGCAAAACGTGGGTTCGAGCGGCGAAGATCGTCGCCCTTGAAGACACGTTCCGGGGCAATGCCACCG
>JBBSOT010000526.1:0-3543 GCA_038259455.1 Hyphomicrobiales bacterium
ATCTCCCCAGCGCCTAGAAATGGCGAAGGCAATGTTCAAGGGTTCGATCGTCCTCGTCGACGAGGCCTCGATGGTCTCGAACGACCAGGTGGCGAAGCTGACGGCACTCGCGGAGCGGCTCGAAATCGGCAAGTTGGCCTTCGTCGGGGACAAGCGGCAGCTGGGCGCGATCGAGGCAGGAAAACCCTTCGAAGTTTTACAGGCGGCCAAGACGCCGACGGCAGAGATGAACATCAACCTGCGAGCCCGGTCGGCAGCACTGATCTCGGCGGCTGCAGCCGCCAATGACTATCGGCCGCGCGATGCGCTGGCGGCGCTGAAAGAGATGACGACCGAGGCGCCTGGCCAGGGGGCCAAGCTCGCGGCGGAGCGATGGTTGTCGCTGCCTTCGGAAGGGCGCGACGATACGATGCTGCTGGCCTCAGGGCGAAAAGTACGCGCCGACATAAACAACGCGGTGCAGGACGGGCTTTTGCAGGAGGGGACCGTAAAGGGGGCGGGCGCCGCGCTTACCGTCCTTGATAAGGTGACAACCACACGCGAGGAAGAGCGCTATCTGCAGAGCTATGCGGTCGGCCAGCGGGTGATGTTCGAACGCGGCGTTCCCTCGCAGAAGATCCCGGCCGGCGCGACGCGGGTAGTTGGCATCGACCGCAAGAGGGGAATGGTCGAACTCGTCGACGAGAAGGGAAAAAGGCTGACCTTCGACCCACAAAAACTCTCTCCCAACCGCACCGAGAACAGCGTCCGCATCACCAATGATAAGCAGCTGAAAATCTACGAGGGTGACCGCATCCGCTGGACCGAGACCGACCATGAGCGCGGACTGATCAACGCCGATCGAGCCAAGGTGCTGAAGATCGACGCCAACGGTGTGACGATCGAAACATCGGTCAAGATGCAGGTAACGCTGCCGACCGGCGACCCGATGCTGCAACGGCTCGATCTCGGTTATGCGCTCAATGCCCATATGGCGCAGGGGCTCACCGCCGACCGCGGCATCGCCGTGTTCGACAGCCGTGAGAAAAACCTGACCAATGAGCGCCTGTTCCTGGTCAACATAACCCGCGTGCGGGACAGCCTCGAACTGATCGTCGACAGCGGCAGGGGCGTAGAACGCGGCATCGAGAGGAACACGGGCGAGAAGACGTCGGCGCTCGAAACGACAGGCGAGGTCACAATCGACCGTCACGCTCGACCGCCGGGCCGCCAAGGGCCGAATGGACCGTCGCCGCAGCCGGCGCCGTCACCTGGACCGAGTGGCCCGCAGCCCGATGCCGGAGAAAAGGCGACTCCATCCGAGGGTCGCAAACCATGGCCCGAGCCGGAAAAGGCCGTCGAGCAAACACGTCTCCCGATCCCGGAACGCCAGATGGATCTGGGGCTATGATGGAACTATTAACAATCGGTTTTGTTGCGTTGCTTTTCGCGCCGCTGTGGCTCGGCGAACTGATCAGCGCGCTGGGCTCACACCGACACGAATTAGGGCGCATACGCAGGCAAGCAGCAACGCAGCGCTGGTCGAAACCCGAATTTCACAAGGCGACGGGAGGCTCTACCTCCTACCGCGCTGCGAGTAGCGCAGAAACGCTGCCGACCCATAGAGTTAGTGAAAGAAAAGAACAGGAACCGTCGCCATCAACTCCACCCACGGGACCTACGCGCGCTTGGTCGTGGGAAGCCGCAACAAGTGAAGAGATCAACAGTCGGTATCGGACACAGCGCTGGCAGCGAAAGCAGGCATTAGACGCTGTCATCAATGAATGGCGGCGCAAGCACGGATTTCCGACATTTGGGCTTGCTGACCCCGCAAAAGCACCCCTTCTCGAACGCTACATTCTGATGCTCAGCTTCGCAGAACAGGTCATTATAATCCTGGCATATGGTCTGCTGGACGGAAGCCGCCAAAGCCATGAGCAAATCGCCGTAACCCTGATGACGGACGCAGAAGACGTCTCATGCGTCGAGCAGCACGCGTTATGGAAAATTGACGCTCTTCATAAACATGCAGAAGCCCGAGACATGCTTGGACTGATGTGGGTACGTGAGAAAAAGGCTTGGATTCATCATCTATATACCGAGGAAGACAGGAGAGCACTCAGGAGGGACGGTGACCGGCGCCATGGTGCGCTAGCGACCGTGGAAGACCGCGCACGGCGGTGGCTGGAAATCCACACGGAGCCAGCAAGAAGACGCGCGATCATCAATGCAGACCGACCATGTGTGCCTGCATGTGGATTGATAGATGCCTGGCAGGTCGTGCGCGGCCTGAAGCGCCGGAAATATGGCCGGCATGGCATTTTGAAAGCGAGTGCGGTCGAGAAATGCCTCGCGCTGCTCGATTTCCCGGAATCCCCGGTCGCGCGTAGTGCCTGGCTGATACAGCTGACGCACTACATCCCAGATCGCGGTCAAAAACAGATAAATGCGACAGGAGCCATCGGCGCTGTCGGAACCAAGCACAGGCAATGGGCGACGGTCGAGGCGATAGAGAACGCCTCCGAGACGGAATGGCTGCTGAGCAACGTGTCGGCTCACCAGCGCTTGGTGCTGGAGCTGGCGTTTGGGATCAACACACCGGGCTGCTTCAGCGACCCGGAGATTGCGCAACTGATGGACGTCAGTTTGGAGGAGGTAACGGAAATGAAACTATACGCGTTGGAAAGGCTGCGCTCACTCGCAGAGCGCCAGAGATATCGCATCAACTCATAGATAACGCTCAATATTCGTCAACCACCATGGTATATTTGGAGAAGGAGAAAACCAATGAGCTTTCAGTGGCGCAAAGTCGGCAGTTTCAACACCTCAGCGGAGGCTGAACACTACTGCCGGCAACAGAACATCGCTGTGGGTGATTCACGGATCGACAACATATCGAACGGTGTCGAGTTGCAAATTCGGGAGAACACACCGGGCGACAAGGCCGACGAGGACCCGCGTCCATACGGGTACTAGGTTACCGACGAGGACGATCATCCAGAAAATCCCGACAACAACCCAGGAAGGACAGAGCAGTGATTACAAGACATCTCATCGTCGCCGGCCTGCTGATAGGGGTGCCAGCGAATGCACAGAAACTCGGTGCAGGCGGTACAATGGTGGACGGCAACCAGGTCCTCGAAAAATGCACGGCGCCGCTCGGCACCGTGTCGCTGTCGGAGGAGAAGAAAGCAGCGGGCCTTGAAGCGGGCCTGCCGCCACACCTTGCGGCCTTCATGGCGCTAGCGCGGCAGCAGCAGGGCATGAGCACAGTCGATCCGCTGCCGCTGTTGAAAATGCTGGCAGCGCAAAGTGGCTGTTTTGCTGTCGTAGATCGCGGCGAAGCCTTCAATGCCATACAGAGAGAACGGCAGATCGCGGCGGGCGGGCAAACGACCGGACAAGGACCAGGCGCAACGCTGATCGCATCGGACTATGTGCTCGTCGCGCAGATTGTACATCAGGACAGCAACGCCGGCGGGCTCGGTGGTCTTGGCGGGGGCACGTTTGGCGGTGGCGGTGGCTTCAAACAGAGCAAGAAAGAGGCACAGGTCATGCTGCCCC
>JBBSOT010000527.1:0-3527 GCA_038259455.1 Hyphomicrobiales bacterium
CTGAAAGCGATCACAGGGAAGGGAGTTGTTGTCCATGACCCTGCCTTCGGGGCAAGGACTTACCCGCTCACCGAGGCCTCGAAGCACCTGACAGGCGTTGCGCTCGAGCTGTCGCCGGCGGCGGATTTTACCAAGAAGGACGAGAAGACCCGCCTGCCCTTCAGCGCCTTCTGGGGGCAAATGCCTGGGCTGACCTCCCCGCTGACTCAAATCTTCACTCTCTCGGTAATTCTTGAAATTCTTGTCATCGCCGCACCTTTCTTCATGCAACTAACGGTGGACGAGGTTATCGCGCGTGGTGACATCGACTTGATGCTCGCCCTCGCCCTTGGCTTCGCGCTGCTCATGGCTATCGGCGTCGCCACGAGCGCGCTTCGCTCGCACATTGTGCTCGTCCTGCAGAACGCAATGCATTTCCAGATGGGCGCGCGCCTGTTCCACCACTTGATCCGCCTACCTTTGAGCTTTTTTGAGAAGCGTCATATTGGCGACGTCCTCTCGCGCTTCCGCTCCCTTGAGCCGATCCGCAGCGCACTCGCCGAAGGCCTGATCCTCGCCGTGCTTGATGGGATCATGGCCATAGCGACCTTGGTTATGATTTTTATCTATGCCCCTAAGCTCGCAATCGTGGTGCTGATTGCTTTATTACTCTATACTGTCTTGCGGCTCGCGTCGTATCGCCGATTCCGGGATCTCAACGAAGCCGTCATCCAGGCCAAGGCACAGGAAAACTCAACTTTCATCGAGAGCGCTCGGGCGTTTCAAAGTATCAAACTCTTTAATCGCGAAACTGATCGGGAAGGCCTGTGGCTGAACCGACACGCGGACACGGTAAACGCCGACATTCGTCTGGGGCGCGCTCAAATCCAGTTCTCAACGATGAACCGTGCCATTTTTGGAATAGAGAACATTGTGACGGTCTACATGGCGGCAATGCTTGCCCTCGACAACGTCATGACTATCGGCATGATTTTCGCGTTTATGGCATATAAGGCGCACTTTACCTCAAAGGCGTCTGCCCTGGTCGAGACGATGTTCCAATTCCGCCTGCTAGACCTGCACCTCGAGCGCCTTTCCGACATTGCGATGAACCCGCTCGAGCGCGGCCACGACCGTCCGCTCGCCTACGCGACACCAATCCAAGGCGGGCTCGAACTGCGCAATGTTTCCTTTCGCTACGCCGAGACCGAGCGCTTCGTCCTAGAGAACGTCAACCTGCAGGTTGAAGCTGGTAAATTTGTAACGATTATGGGCCCCTCAGGCGGCGGTAAGACGACGCTGCTCAAGATCATGCTCGGGCTGCTCGAGCCAACGAGCGGGGAGGTCCTGGTCGACGGTATCCCGCTCCAGACCATAGGCGTCCGGGTGTACCGCGAACAGGTGGCGGCAGTGATGCAGGAGGACCAGCTCCTCTCGGGCTCACTCGCCGACAATATCTGCTTCTTCGACCCAAGCTTCGATCACGAGCGGATGGTTATGTGCGCGCAGATGGCCGGTGTGCACGAGGAGATTATGGCTATGCCGATGGCCTACAACAGCCTGATTGGCGACATGGGCAGTTCACTCTCGGGAGGCCAGAAGCAGCGCGTGCTGCTGGCGCGCGCGCTCTACAAAGGGCCAAAGATCCTCTTCCTAGATGAAGGGACGGCGCATCTCGATGTTGAGAAAGAGCGGCAAATCAGTGAGCGGCTCCGGCGTCTCAACATCACGCGCATTAGCGTCGCCCACCGACCGGAGATGATGAACGGGACCGACGCGATCCTGCAGATTGGCCGGGTGCCGCAGTGAGTGGCGTGTAATGGGCGGAGGGTGTGGCTCACCGCCCGATGCTCATCGCGCCGACGACCTGCGCTGTTCCCTGGCGCTGCGTGGATGCCGACGCCGCGCGAATATTAGGCCGAGTGAAATGCGGAGCCATGTGAATTTGAACCTAGCAATGGAGATTTTGATGGTCACCACCTCCACTGACGTGAATGGCAGCAACTTATCTGCTAACTGGTTCAGTTAACCGCTTTACGGCGGCTCCGGCGCAGTTTTCTGAGAGGTAGAAATTTCCTCTCACCCTAAGGTCACGCACCTCCATTACTGGAACAGGTTTTGCCAAGGTTTCTGGAGATTCAAAGTCTGAGCGAGGGGCGGTTTCAGCCGGTCCCGGTAGTCGCTCCATCGGGGTTGGCGATCGGTCGCATGCCGGCCGTGATTGGATCCATTGTCACACCCGGCAGGCACATCGACGCCATCATGGCCTCTACCGTGGCCGAGATGCGACCAGGTTGGATCGTGCTGCGCGACTGCGCGCTTGGCGCGGGCAATGATGCGGGCTTCTCTCCATGGGTTAGATATACGCTCCTCCACCCGCAGGTCGGAATCGCACTACTCGACCTCGTCCCAGGCGCCACAACCCCGCACGCCGCAGACCGCCTGCAGCGGATGCTTAACACCGCCGGGTTCGCGGCCGTGCATGGCGGGCATCCGCCGGTCGTGTATCTCTGTATGCCGGCACGGACGCTTCCCGAGCTTGAAAGGTTGCTCGATCAGGAATTCGGCCGACAGGCTTCCCTTTCCCTGGCCGGTGGGGGCGATTGGATCGACGCCGCACTGCGGGTGCTCGCGGTGGAGCCACCGCGGCACCTACCGGAGCGAACGGCAATCAGCGGGCCACGGCCGGCTACGTCGCGCCGACCAAGCCCTGGCTTGTGCCTGCTGACCGGGTTCTGGAGTTTGCTTGCGCTGACGCTCAGTGGCGGCGTGGCGGTCCTGCAATATCTCGGGCCCCCCGGGAAGCCCGCCATCGCGGATGCCGGCGACCACGTCACCGCTGATCATGGCTACGCCTCCACCCCGGACGCGGCACTAGATGTCCTACTCGCGGCGGAGATGGCAGCCCACTCGTATGCGCTGCGGCACCCGCTGTCGGTGCCTATTCTCGTATCAGACCCCGCAGAACTGATCCTGCCACTCTCCGAAGCCGACCCGCTGCGATCGAATGTTACCCCCCGAGGGTTGGATAGTACGGAACCCATTGCGTCACACGCAACAAGCGAGACCACATTGACTGAGTCCGCCCCTCCGGACATGCCGGACAGTGTGTTGATCTCGCTGCCGTCCGATCCAACCTTCGCCTCTTCCGCAAATATCTTCGCATCTACGTCCTTCATCGACCCTGGTACCGGGCTGGCCGACCTTCCTGTGGCTCCTGAGTTTCCGCAGGACGGCACACCGCCCTGGTCCGGTGTCACGAGGACGGCCCCCGATCCAGCGATTGCTTCCTCCTATATTTCAATTGTGTCACCTGCTAGGCCTGAGCCCTCATCCGCCGCGATAGACCGCGTCATGGAAGCAGCGAGCACGACGCCAGCCGCCCAGACCAATATCGCTCCTCCCCCTATGGTCTCAGCGGTTCCCAATCTGCCCGCCACGGCCGCACCCCTTCTCCTTGCTGAGCCGGACGCGCCGCCTTTGCTGGACATGGACAACGCCAGGGATCCGCCCGCTTTGACTGCCGACACATCGGAGACGCCTCCAGC
>JBBSOT010000528.1:0-3526 GCA_038259455.1 Hyphomicrobiales bacterium
CGCGATACGATGTGGTGATTATCGGCGGCGCAATCGTCGGCAGTTCTGTCGCCTATTATCTGCGCGAGCAAGGTTTTTCCGGCTCGATAGCATTGATAGAGCGCGATCCGCACTTCACCCATTCAGCCACCACACTGTCTTGCGCTTCGATCCGCCAGCAATTCTCGGTACCCGAAAATATCCGCCTGTCGCAGTTCACGCTGCAGCTGTTCCGCAATCTCAGGCATGAGTTCGGCGAGGACGCCGAGATCGGCTTCCACGAGCATGGCTCCCTCATCCTGGCCAGCGACAGTGGCGTGCCGATTCTGCAGGCCAATCACCGTACCCAGCAGGCGCTCGGCGCCGACATTCTCCTTGAGGACGCAAGGGCGTTGCAAAAACGCTTTCCATGGCTGTCCACCGAAGGCATTGCCGCCGGTGCCTATGGCCGGAGCGGCGAGGGCTGGTTCGATGCCCATGCCATGCTGATGCTGTTTCGCAAGGCGCTGAAAGCCAGGAACGTCGATCTGATCAACGGTTCAGTGTCGGGGATCGCGCGACAGGCAAACCGCATCGCTTCTGTCAGGCTCGATAATGGCGACACGCTCGAAGCCGGAACGGTGGTCAATGCCGCAGGTCCGAATGCCGGCAAGGTTGCTGCGATGGCCGGCATCGTGCTGCCGGTCGAGCCACGCAAACGCTCGGTATTTGTCTTCGAGGCGCGCGACAGATTCCCCGACATGCCGTTGATCGTCGATCCCAGCGGCATCTATGTCCGGCCGGAAGGGTCGGTCTACATAACCGGCGGAGCCGACCCGCACGACATTGACGGGCCTGCCGACCCGACCGACTTTGAGCCCGACTGGTCGCAATTCGAAGACATCATCTGGCCGCTTCTGGCAACGCGCGTGCCCGCCTTCGAGGCGATCAAGGCGACGCGCGCCTGGGCCGGGCACTACGATTACAACGTCCTCGACCAGAATGCTGTCATCGGACCGCACCCGCAGGTCTCGAACTTCATCTTCGCCAACGGCTTTTCCGGGCACGGGCTGCAACAGGCGCCTGCGGTCGGTAACGCGCTGGCCGAGCTGCTGGTTCATGGCGGCTACCGCACCATCGACTGCTCGCCATTCGGCTATGCGCGGATCACCGAGAACCGGCCGTTCCGCGAGCTGAACGTTATCTGAAGCCGAGATGCCGCGCCTGTCTCTTTGATTTGCACGCCACATTGTGTAAAGCAGCCTTCCAGAACACCGAGCCGAACCGAACAGGGCCGATCCATGGATAAATTCACCAAGCTCACCGGCGTCGCCGCACCCTTGCCGATCGTCAATGTCGATACCGACATGATCATCCCCAAGGACTATCTCAAGACCATCAAGCGCACCGGCCTTAGCGTCGGACTTTTCGCCGAGATGCGTTTCAACGACGACGGTTCGGAAAATCCCGACTTCGTGCTCAACAAGCCTGCCTATCGCAACGCGCAGATCCTGGTTGCCGGTGACAATTTCGGCTGCGGATCGAGCCGCGAGCATGCACCGTGGGCGCTGCTCGATATCGGCATACGCTGCGTCATCTCCACCAGCTTCGCCGACATTTTCTACAATAATTGCTTCAAGAACGGCATCCTGCCCGTGACCGTGAGCCCGGAAGATCTGGAAAAGCTGATGGATGACGCCTCGCGCGGCTCCAACGCAACGCTGACAGTCGATCTCGAAGCCCAGGAAATCAGAGGCCCCGATGGCGGCACGGTCAAGTTCGACATCGATGACTTCAAGCGTCATTGCCTGCTCAACGGTCTCGACGACATCGCGCTGACCATGGAAAAGGCACCTGCCATCACGACCTACGAGGAAAAGCTCGCCGAACGCCGGCCCTGGGCCTGACACCGGCCGGCACGATGCGCAAGCTCATCTCCACCGGCTCGCCGTTTGAGCGGACTGCGGGCTACAGCCGCGCCGTCGTGCAGGGCGAATGGTGCTTTGTCGCCGGCACCACCGGCTACGATTATGCTGCCATGACCATGCCAGCCAGCGTCGAGGACCAGACGCGCAATTGCCTGGAGACAATCGGCAAGGCGCTCGCGGATGCCGGTTTCAAAATGGCCGACGTCGTGCGGGCGCATTACTACATCACGGACCCGGCCTATGCCGACAGCGTGTTCCCGATCCTCGGCGAGGCTTTCGGCGACATCAGGCCGGCCGCCACCATGGTCGTCTGCGACCTGATCAAGCCCGAAATGAAAATTGAAATCGAGGTCACAGCGCTCAGGCGTTCCTGAAGCCGCAATGTGAGCCTTGCGCATTGGCGGTCCTGCGTTTAGCAAAGCCGCACCTCACGATCAGGGCCGGCATCATGGCATCGAAAAACCTCTTTCTCCTCGCTGGCGACGGCATCGGCCCCGAATCCATGGCCGAGGTCAAGAAGCTCATCGCCGCCATGAACGACAAGATTGGCAGCGACTTCGCCACCGACGAAGGCCTGGTCGGCGGCTGTGCCTACGACGCGCATGGACAGGCGATTTCCGATGCCGACATGGACAAGGCGCTGGCCGCTGATGCGGTGCTGTTCGGCGCTGTCGGCGGACCGAAGTGGGATTCAGTACCTTACGAAGTGCGTCCCGAGGCAGGCCTGCTCCGGCTGCGCAAGGATCTCGAACTGTTCGCCAACCTGCGGCCCGCCATCTGCTATCCCGCCCTTGCCGCCTCGTCCTCGCTGAAGCAGGAAGTTGTCGAGGGGCTCGACATCCTGATCGTGCGCGAACTCACCGGCGGGGTCTATTTCGGCGAACCGAAGCAGATCATCGATCTCGGCAACGGCCAGAAGCGCGGCATCGACACGCAGGTCTACGACACGTTCGAAATCGAGCGTATCTCCGGCGTCGCCTTCGAGCTCGCCCGCACCCGCAACAACCACGTCACCTCGATGGAGAAGCGCAACGTCATGAAGTCGGGCGTGCTGTGGAACGAGGTCGTCACCGCGACCCACAAGGCCAGATACGCCGACGTCAAGCTCGACCACATGCTGGCCGACGCCGGCGGCATGCAGCTCGTACGCTGGCCCAAGCAGTTCGATGTCATCGTGACCGACAATCTGTTCGGCGACATGCTTTCCGATATTGCAGCCATGCTGACCGGTTCGATCGGCATGCTGCCGTCAGCCTCGCTTGGCGCGCCGGATGCAAAAACCGGCAAGCGCAGGGCGCTCTACGAGCCGGTGCACGGCTCGGCGCCCGACATTGCCGGCCAGGGCATCGCCAACCCGATCGCCATGATCGCTTCTTTCGCCATGTGCCTGCGCTATTCGTTCAATATGATCACCGAGGCAGATCGCCTGGAAGCCGCAATCTCGGCGGTTCTCGACGAAGGCCTGCGCAGCAGGGACATCATGTCGGACGGCATGACCGAAGTCGGCACCGTCGGGATGGGTGATGCCATCATCGCCAGGTTTCTCGCACTTTCGAACTGAGAACGGCATGCCATCGACGCGCGGCCGCTTGCAAAGCCGGCGGGCTTCGCGCGGCGCGACCGCGAAGCGCCGTCACCGC
>JBBSOT010000529.1:0-3496 GCA_038259455.1 Hyphomicrobiales bacterium
CGGACGGGCACCGACCCTGACCATCCGTCCAGGCTTTCCGGTGCGTGTGATCGTCACCCGCGACCTCATCCTCGAGCCACAAAGGTGATATTCATGACCAAGTTGAAACTCGGAGCGCTTTTAAACGACAAACCGGTAAAAGTGTCGGTTGAATTGCCCGCGCCGGTTCATAAATCTCTCATCGCCTATGCTGAAGTGCTGGCGCGTGAAACCGGACAGCCGATCAAGGATCCTGCAAGGCTGATAGCCCCTATGGTCGAGCGCTTTATGGCGACCGACCGTGGTTTCGCGAAGGAGAGGCGGAACCGTGTGGAACGGACGGACGCGACAATGCCTTCGAAACGACAATAGCCGAATTCGCGCGGCTCTCGCACTGCCGGTTCCGTTTAGACATCGCTTTGGCAAGGCTCAGCAAGCGGCGCATCGCAGGATTGTCGTTCTGCGGCGACCAGATCGCGCAGAAAGGAAGCTGTTCGCCCGCCAGCAACCGGTATGTAACCTTGGGAAATGTTGTGCCCGTTGTCGCCTCGCTGGTCAGCGTGAGGCCTTTTCCCAATGATACGAGATGCATGAGGTTGTCGCGGCCGACCGAACAATATTCAACGCTGGCGCGATGCCCCAGACGGGCAAGATGCTTCACAAGATAGTCGTGTATCTCAGGGCCTGGGTCTGATCGGCTCACGATGAAATGCCGCTCATAGAGGTCATCCCAGATAATCTCCGCTTTGCCAGCGAGGCTGTCGGTGACAGGCACGACAACATAAATTCCTTCGGTCCAGAGGTGCTCGCTATCGCAATAGGGCGGCGCGATCGTACACGTCAAAAATGCAACATCGAGCTTGTGGTGACGGATCGACGCGATGTGTTCTGTCGGCGCACCTTCGATAAAATCTAGTCGAACGCCGGTATGTCGGCGTTCAAAAGCATGCAATAGATCGGCAATGAACCCCGAAGAGAGCGACGAGAAAATTCCGATGCGGACGTTCCCGGCGTCGCCGCAGCCATGGGCATCGACCAGGCTTGCCGCACAGTCGATCTGTACCAAGCCACGCTTGGCGTGTTCGAGGAAACTTCGTCCCGCAAATGTCAACTCGACGCCGCCCGAATGGCGATTGAATAGCGATGCGCCGAGTTCGTCTTCCAAATCGCGGATACGGCGGCTGATGGCTGACTGATTGACTCCGAGTACACCCGCAGCCCGCCGGAAGCTGTGATGCTCGGCAGCGGCGATGACATATCGCAGATGTCTCAGTTCAAGTGCCACCCTATTTGCACCTCTTCCGTACCATGTCGTCTCTCAACCCCGCATGATTGCATCGTGTGCTCAGTCGTCGAATCCTCCTCGCAAATCGCAAAGGGGACGAACGGTCTGTGCATTTTCAGGCTTGACCTATATTCACCCATAAGTATGAATGGTATTGCGCAACAGTCAAGATTGTTGATGACGAACTGCTCCAGTTGGGCAACCCGGACGAACAGAGTTTGAGAAGGTCGCAAGACAGCGGCAGGCGATTTTGACGCAGAGGAAACCCTGGAAAGGTAGTCACGAACCCATGAACCGATCACGAGGCTTGACAGTATGAATCTTAAAGAGGGATCGCTGGATCAAACGTTCATCGCTCTCGCTGATCCCACGCGGCGCGCTATCCTGGCACGGCTGAATGAAGGTGAGGCGCGCGTCACGGAGATCGCCGAGCCCTTTCCGATTTCGCTGAATTCGGTGTCCAAGCACATCCGCCTGTTGGAGCGTGCCGAGTTGGTCAAACGAGAGAAAGTCGGCCGAGAGCATGTATTGTCGCTCAACCCGAAGGGACTCGACGAGGTCGCCTTATGGATCGAGGAGACGAAGTCATTCTGGCTGACGCGCTTTGAAGCACTTGATGCACTTCTTAAAAAGAGGAAGGCGGATAGCACATGACGACAACTGATTTTTCCATACTCAATTTCCATGAAACCCAATGGATGAGAGCATTTATCCGACCGGCTTTGGTGCTACTGGCTGGACTGTCGCTGGTCGCAAACACTGCTTCTGCTACGGACCGGATCGACCGTGCCCGCGCGAATTACGAAGCCTTGTTGCATGGCCGAATCCAACTGAGCCAGCTTACGCAACAAGAACTCAGAGACATTGTCGACCTGGACGCGGCTCTCCGGGCGAGAGACGGCCGAACACGATCGCAACGCTGCGTCGATGAAGAGGTTGAACGTCTTGGCGGTTCGCCCAGTCGTCTTGCGTGGCGGGTGATCGATCTCAAATGCCGCGCGGTCGGTGGATCATCGGTCGTACCTGATGATTGATTTGCAATTGGTCACTGGCAAGAGAGCAACGGCCGAAAATAGGGAGGTGCAGAACTTGAACGCACATCAAAAGGGAGAGGTGATTTTCGTCGCCGCGGATGAAGGACGTTCATACGACATGGGCCGCATCAAGGCGACCTTCAAAGCGGATGGAGAGGAAACCGCCAACCAGTTCTCGATTTCCGAATGGTGGATGGAAGCGAACACGAAGGGTGTGGGCGCGCATTCGCACGACCGGGAGAACGAAATTTTCTATGTTCTTGACGGCACGATGAGCTTTCTGATCGGCGACACGTGGCGCGACGCGAACAAGGGTAGCTTCATCTTCGTCCCGGCGGGCGTTGAGCACGATTTCGAAAACCGGAGCCAAGAGCGCGCCGGAGTCCTGAATATCTTCTCTCCGGGCGCATTCGAAGCGAACATGCCCAAGATCGTGGAGTGGTTTGCTGAACATCCCCCAGAGGATGCCGCTCGGTAGAAATGCAATATGACAACCAACCCGCCTAAATCAGCACATGTCACCTACTTCTTCGAGGCCGCGCCCGAAGACGTGTTTGATGCGTGGTTGGATCCCACCCTTATTGCGCAGTGGATGTTCGACCCCGCGTATCGCGAACAGCGGGCGAAAGATATCCAGCTTGATGCGCGGGTTGGTGGCAGCTTCACATTCGAGCTGTCGCGCGACGGGGCACCCATCGTTTACACTGGAATCTTCATCGAGATATCCCGCCCCACGCGCTTGGTCCTGACCTGGCAGGTAGTCGGACGCGGGCGCGATACCGTGGTGGACGTAACCATCGAACCGCGAGACCGCGGGGCTTTCCTCACACTTGTCCATAGTCTTGGCGCGGTTCCCGACCGCATCGTCGAGGAAGTCGAACAAGACTGGAGTGCTGACTTTGCGAGCCTTGCAAGGCTGTTGAACTGATGGCCGGTCACGAGGACAAAATCATGATCGTCTCGCAATTTACAATATTTGGGCTGTTGCCTGGACCAATTACGATATCGAGGAGAGCATGAGGATGTGGTGGCGGGCAATCATACTGGCAGTCTCATCGATGACCGCGATCCCCTGTCAGGCGCAGGAGCTTCCGTTTGCGGCCGCTGGCGAACCGGTGGTGATCGGACAGGGGTACGATGTCCCTTCACAGGCAATGCAGGGTCTGCGCCGGGTAAATATCATGCTACCGACCGACTA
>JBBSOT010000530.1:0-3496 GCA_038259455.1 Hyphomicrobiales bacterium
CCGGGTAGGGGCTCTTCAACAGCGTGTAGTCGGATGACGGCATTTCGCTCATCCGGCCACCGATCAGCAGGATCAGGTCGGCGTTCTTGATGTAGGTGGCGAGCTTCGGGTTCGGCCCGATGCCGACATCACCGGCGTAGCAGGGGTGGAGATGATCAAACAGCATCTGCCGGCGGAAGGAGCAGCCGACGGGCAACGCCCAGCTTTCGGCAGAACGCTGGAACCGGGCAACGGCTTCCTCGTCCCAGCGCGTGCCACCAAGGATGACGAAGGGTCGCTCGGCCTTCGACAGGAGTCCGTCCAACTGCTGCATGTCGTGCTCGCCGGGGCGCGTTTCGAAGGGCGTCCAGGGCAAGGCGTCCGGGGCCTCGGCAAGACTGGTCAGCATGTCTTCAGGCAGCGACACGACAACAGGTCCGGGCCGCCCCGAGGTCGCGACCGAAAAGGCACGGGTGACAAGCTCTGGAATGCGCGCTGCGTCGTCGATCTCGACCACCCATTTGGCGATGTCGCCGAAGAAGCGCTTGTAGTTCACTTCCTGAAAGGCTTCGCGTTCGCGGGCGTGGCTGGCGACCTGGCCGATGAACAGGATCATCGGAACCGAATCCTGCATGGCGATATGAACGCCAGCAGAGGCGTTGGTGGCGCCGGGGCCGCGCGTAACGAAGCAAATGCCGGGCTTGCCGGTAAGCCGGCCCTGACAGTCGGCCATCATGGCCGCGCCGCCTTCCTGACGGCAGACAAAGGTGCGGATCCTGGTTGAGCCGTAGAGCGCGTCGAGCACGGCCAGATAGGATTCGCCCGGAACGCAGAAGATGCGGTCGACGCCATTGGCCTCGAGCGCCTCGACAATCAGCTTGCCGCCGGATTTCATGGTTTGCGCTCCTTCAGTTCGGACATAATTTCGGCGGTGTGCTCGCCAAGCCGCGGCGAGGGGCGGTCGTAGGCAAGCGGCGTCTCTGACAGCACCATGGGTGAGCGGACCGAAGGGAGCAGATTGCCATGGCCATCGTCGAGGTCCATGCGCATGCCGCGTGCGATGGTCTGCGGATCGGCAAACATTTCACCAATGCTGTTGATGGGGCTCGCAGGCACACCGGCTGCATCGAGTTGTTGCAGCAGCGGGCCGCGATCGAGCGGCTTCAGCGCCTCCAGAATCTTGTCGTGAAGCAGCGTGCGGTTGGCGACGCGCGCCGCATTGGTTGCGAAATCCGGATCTTGCGGGAGTTCGTCCAGACCGACGACCTTGCAGAATTTCTGGAACTGACCGTCATTGCCGATGGCGAGGATGAAATGGCCGTCCGCCGCCTCGACAACCTCGTAGGGCGATATGTTGGGATGGGCATTGCCCATGCGTTGAGGCGACTGACCGGATACCAGATAGTTGAGGTTCTGGTTGCTGAGCACGGAAATCTGCGCGTCGAGCAGAGCCATGTCGATGAACTGGCCTTGGCCTGTCTGCCCGGCATGGCGCAGGGCGGCCTGGATGGCGATGACCGAGTAGAGGCCGGTGAAGAGGTCTGTGACCGCAACGCCGACCTTCTGTGGCTCGCCATCTGGCGCGCCGGTGATAGACATCAAGCCGGACATGCCCTGGATGATGAAGTCGTATCCGGCGCGCGGCGCATAGGGCCCGTCCTGGCCGAAACCGGTGATCGAGCAATAGACCAGACGCGGATTGAGCGTGCGCAGGCTGTCGTAGTCGAGCCCGTATTTCTTCAGGCCGCCGAGTTTGAAATTCTCGATCAGCACGTCGGCCGTTGCAATCAGATCCCTGACCGTGTCGGCCCCTTCAGGTGTCGAGAAATCAATCGCGATCGAGCGCTTGCCACGGTTGCAGGCGTGATAGTAGGCGGCCGACAGGTTCTCGCCATCCTTGCCGGTGACAAAGGGCGGGCCCCATCTGCGGGTGTCGTCTCCGCCGTCCGGGTTCTCGACCTTGATGACGTCGGCGCCAAGATCGGCGAGCATCTGGCCGGCGAATGGACCGGCAAGGATGCGGGCGAGTTCGATGACGCGAACGCCTTTGAGGGGGGGGTTGGACATTTTTTCCGTCGGTTGGCCTTTTGCGGAAGCCTCTAACAGGTCTTGAGCGGGCCTGCCACGGTGGTTCGGATAGTCCAAGGCTGAAGCGGCTCAGTCGGCGAGGACGGCATCGGCCCAGTCGGCGAAGTTCTGCATGATCGTGTCGTGATTCAATTCGTTCAGGCTTTCGTGGCGGTTGCGGTCGTAAACCGTTGAAACGAGACTCGAAAAACCCATCGAAGCCATTCGCCTGGCGAGGGCAGTGACCGCCTTGCCGCCGTCAGTCGATGGATCGGCCGAGCCGCCGACGAGGTGGAGCGGCAAGTCCTTGCGGACGGTGGAGAAATTGGCATCGGTTGCGCCGGTGAAGATGAAACCAAACAGATCCTCCCAAAGCGATACCGAGGCATCCCAGCCGCAGAGCGGGTCGGCGACGTAGCGATCACCGGCGGCGCGATCGCCACGACCAACGACAACACCCCGGCCATCTCGGGAACCACCAACGCGGCCGACGGCCGCATCCTGACGGTCACCGTCAGCACCCAAACCCTGACGACCCCGGTCGCAGGTGGAATGTGGGCCGTCGATGTGGCCAACCTCGCCGACGGGATCTACAACGTCACCGCCAGCCTCAGCGTCGCCGATGGCACACCGGCCGCCTCCGCGCAGTCGCTCACCATCAACACCGTCGTTGAGATCGCAGCGCGTCTGACATCAGTGGAGCCTGCTCGCGTGTTGGAGACGAGGTCCGGCCCGAACGACACAACGACCGACGGCCGGTTCCAAGGTGCAGGCCGACGACCCGCCGAATCCGTGCTCGAACTGACCGTGGCAGGTCGTGGCGGTGTGCCCGCCAACGCCGAGGCAGTGATGATGAACCTGACCGCGGTGTTCCCCGACGGCCCAGGATTCTTCACCGTGTTCCCATGCGGCACGAAGATGCCGACAGCATCGAACGTCAACTACTCAGCCGGCGACGTGGTCCCCAACGCCGTACTCGCCAAGATCGGCAACAACGGCAAGGTGTGCATCTACACCCTCGCAGCCGCCGACATGGTCGCCGACATCAACGGCTACGTACCCGCCATTTAGTTGGCGAGGGTATCCAGTTGGCCGGAATCTCGGCGAACGGCCGTCTCGAGCGCATGCCCGACGCCACCCACACCACAAAGTTCACCGACACAACCATTGAACCGATCACCCCGATGCTCGACCGAGAGCACGCCCTGCGCCGTCGACGCACTTGAGGGGACCGGCCTTCATCGCCAGCCAGCGAGCGAGGCACCACCGGCGTTCAGGTCGGCAGGCCGGTCTGTCCAGGTTTGCCGAGTCCTGCGTCGCGTGCCTGCACGATGGCTGTCTCGGCGTGGACTGCGCTGACGATATTGTTTCGTTCTGATGCCGTGCTTGAGGTCAGCAGCAAGCCCCTCCTTGTCGTCGTCGAGGTCGTGAGCGGTAGGTTCCGCGAGCG
>JBBSOT010000531.1:0-3492 GCA_038259455.1 Hyphomicrobiales bacterium
CTCATGAGATCCGGCCACCTCCATCACCATTGAAGCGATCCGCGCGACAAACTCGTCGCCATGCACGCCCTGAAGATTGTCTTTTTGGTAAAGCATTTGATGCACGGCGGCGACCGCGCCTAAGCGCCTTGTGGCTTCATCGAGCACCGAAGCCACCTCGGGCGCGGCAGCCTCGCGCCGCGCGGCGGAGAACATGCCTACCAGCATGTGGATATTGTTCTTCACTCGGTGATGCAGTTCCCGCAACATCAAGTCGCGGTCTCGAACCGCTTCCTCAAGCAAAGCCTGCGTGCGCCGCCGCCTGCGGACCTCATCATTCAGGTCGCGTACCTTTTGCGAGAGCGCCGAAAAACGTTCGTCGCCCCCATCCGAAAGGCGCAGGAGCAAGCGGGCCGGTGCATTGACCCGGGCGGGTTCCAATAGGCATCCGTGGCACCGAAAATGGGTGATCTGCCCATCTACCCCCTGCAGCTCTATGGCTCCAAGGACAGGACTCCGCGAACCGGAGCAGCGGAGCAGATAGGCCCGTAGGCTAGCCGAGACCTCAGGGCTAGCACTGAAACCGGCCAGATCATTAGTACCATGGATGCCCAAGTTTAGTCGGGCGTGCGCTGCGCGGTTGGCGAAAGCGATGTGGCCATCTGTCCCAACAACCAGGACCGGCTCGGGAAGCGCCTGCAGGACGCTCTCGGCGCTCCCGTCAGACAGCATCGTCTATCCGGAAGTATTCGCGGACGCTCGGCGCGGCGTCTTCGCTGGGACGCAGATGAACAACCACCCGACACTCCGGATGGCCCTGTGCGATGGTCCGGTCCAGAGCGACTCCGGCATAGCCCAGATTTTGGGCTGCAATGGAGCCGAAGACGTTGGAAGTCATCATGCAGAGCGACGGTCTGCCCAGGACCAGCTCGCCGAAGGGGCAGGCTCGGTTACCAAGCACGAGGCGATCCTCGGTCTCCTCCACAACGAAAAAGTCACCCTCGATGCGGCGCTTGAGATCAACCAGGACTGTTGTAACTTGCTCTTGCGAGAGGCGGTCGACTGCGAGGGCTCGCCGGTACTCGCTGTCGATGTGCTCGCCCATTGCGGCACCGACAACACTGATGTAGCCGGACGCCTCCTCGACGCCTACGACCTCTTGGAGAGTGCCCGCGAGTTCGCGAAGAAGATGGCGAAGGAAGATGTCCCGATCGAGGTGGACCTCCCCAGCTCTACCGATTGGACTTGCTGCTGCACTCACGGCGAGTCTCCAGGAGACGCTTGTTGCTTTCAAAATCGCTGACGCGATGACGACTGACAACCCAGCATTTCAAACACGTGACATTCCCGGCAAAATCAGCCAGAACATTGCGGCATCCGGAAACAGGCCAAGACCACCGCGCGTTTATATTTGGTGCTCCCACTTCGCTCTGATTCATTCTGCCAATCACACGTATTTTGGTAAAGAATCGCAACAAAATCATCGTAGATGCAACAACGCCGTTGAACAAACCCGGTTGCGTTCGCTCCGACACTCCAGAAGGCCAATCCTCCTAATGCAGGCTGCAACGAAATGCTGAGCCGTTGCCTGGATTTGACCATCTGCGGAAGCGTCTGCCGTCCGGTAAAATCAGCGTGTATTTCCCAGCGACGGGCGCGATGCAAGCAATTGAACTGCGGAGGCGGTTCCGCGCCGATTGTTACTTCGGGTAGGACAAGAAGGAACACGTCTTGGCAGCCACGTCATCACGTCCGTTGAACTGGGATCCGGAGCATCTGCGCGCTGCCATTGAGGCTGCCGGCGTCGGCCTATGGTGGTGGAACGTCGAGAACGACGAGATCGCCATGGACGAGCATGCTTACGCGCTCTGGGAGTTGCGCGAGGGAAGCGTTGCGACCTTTGAAGACCTGTCCGCGAAGATCCATCCGAAGGACCTTGACAGGGTACGGGCAGCCTTCACTGCGACACGAGCCATCGTAGGGCCCTATGAGATCGACTTCCGCATTCTGTCCGGCGACGACATTCGCTGGGTCTCCGCGCGCGGCCGGGGAAGCGATGCGGATATCAAACATGATGTCATGCGCGGCATCTTCCTGAACGTCACCGAACGCAAGCAGGCCGAGGAAGCCAACCAATTGCTTGCCGGCGAAATGAGCCATCGGGTCAAGAACCTGCTGCTCGTCGCCTCGCAGCTGGCCCAGATCACGTCGCGCTCGGCAGCGACGACCGCGGACATGGCGCAGGACCTTACCAAGCGGCTGACCGCCTTGGGGCGTGCCCATGACCTCGTTCGCCCGAGGGGCGGCCGTCCGGTAGAAGCGGCACTTCTCGGCGATCTGCTGGCGGTGCTGCTGCACGCCTACGACGATACGGATGGTTCCTCGGGGCGCATCCGGGTTTCGGTACCCCGTATGGATGTCGGCGAGGCAGCAGCCACTATGCTCGCCCTCGTGGTACATGAACTGGCGACCAATTCCCTGAAATATGGGGCGCTTTCAGTGGAAAGCGGCACGTTGGACGTGGCCAGTACCAGACCGGACGACGATGTGGTGCTCGTCTGGACCGAACGGGGCGGCCCGCCTGTCGTCGAGCCCTCTGCCCCGGCCGGCTACGGCAGCGAACTCATCCGGCGCACCATGGCGCGCCAACTCGGCGGCAGCATCGCCTTCGACTGGTCGGCGGAGGGCCTGATCGTGACGCTGCGGATGCGACGAGACCGCTTGGCGGCCTGAACGGTTGGCGGGCTCGGCACGAGGGTGCAGCTGCTGACTGAACCGCCCCGGATTTCCGGAGGTTCTTGGCTTGAGGCAGGCTTGCCGGGCCGCATTGTTCGCTAACTTCGGCAGGGACGCCCCTTGCCAGCATACGACTCAAGAAAGCGAATGTCCCCGCAAGACGGTTTGGGGCCCCCGCCATAGCTATGGCGGGACCCGAAGTTGCCCGTTGGCCTCACCGCGCCTTGCGCGGCTTGCCTTGGGGGTCTGCCGCAGGGATGCGATGGAAGTATGCAAATCGCGCGCGGCGGTCAGCGTGCTGGCGGTGATGTAATACCGCTCGGTGGTCTCGAAGCCCGCATGGCCCAGGAGCTGCGCGGTACTGCGGACATGGGCCGGATCGTTATACGCCACCGAGGTGGCGACGCAGTCGCGGAACAGATGCGCATTCACGATATGGCCGAAGCGCGGCCGGGTATGCCGGGCCAACGCCTTCTGCTGCGCGCCGGCGGTGAACGGCATGCCGCGCTGCGAGATCCACAGCCGGGCGCCGGGCGGGCGCACCGGCTGGCGGGGGTTATACCCACCGCGCAGGCCTAGCAGGATGGGGCGGTAGTGCTCGAGGTAGCGCTCGAGGGCCGGCACCAGCAGCGCCGGCACGGGGACCTCCAGGGGCCGCCAGTTCTTGGTCTCCTCGGCGGCAAAGATCAGCACAAAGCCATCGCCAAGCTTGCACAGATGCCGGCCGATCTCGATGCTGAGGAAGTTGTGCTGCCGCAGCGGGCGGGCAGCCAGCAG
>JBBSOT010000532.1:0-3488 GCA_038259455.1 Hyphomicrobiales bacterium
ACGGGCCTGACGAACGGAGATCTCAACTGCAAGAGCATCAACAATGGGGTCGCGGCTGGGTTGATCGATGGGGCGGATGTGTGCGTAGCGCATAACGCGCGCTTCGATGCTGCCTGGATCGAGAAGCGCTATCCCCAGCTTGCCGGCAAGCCGTGGGCCTGTTCCGCGAGCGACATCGATTGGCTGGAACTGGGCTATGACGGCCGGGCGCAGCAGCACCTGCTGATGCAGCATGGCCGGTTCGCCAACGCTCATAGAGCGGGCGATGATGTCTGGTCACTGTTCCACCTGCTAATGCATCGCCAGCCAGACCCCGGCAGCGGCCGCATCCGGTCGCATCTCTCCCGGCTGCTCGAAGCGGCGGATACGCCGACCTTCCGGGTGGACGCGGTGAACGCACCCTATGCCGCCAAAGACCAGCTGCGCGCGCGTGGCTACCGCTGGGACCGGGCCGCAAGGCTCTGGCACAAGGAACGGTGCGGGCAAGAACTTGCCGCCGAGCGCAGCTGGTTCCGCACGCAGGGCCTTCCGCCGTTCAGGACCACGCCCGTGACATCTCGCGAGCGGCACCGCTGAACACACTTACCCCCATTACCCACACCGTCAGGGCCCGCCGTTTAGCGGGCCCTTCTTGTTTAAGGACTACGATTATGACTACCGAACCTACCACTACCCCCATGACCACCGATCTCGACCAGATGGAGCAGCAGCTCTTAATCCAGGCCGGGTTGTTCTCCGCGCGCCCGGACACCGACAAACCCGCCTCCGTGCGGACCTACATCGTCGCTGATTTCGAATATAAATATGACCGGCGGCTCTACGAAGGCTACAAAATTGCCGAAGGAAAGGATGCTGAAGAAAAGGTGCGCTGGCCGTTCCACCGCATTGTTGCGGCGGCCTGGACGGTAATGCGGTTTCATCCGGGCAAGGATATCGCAGAGATCGAGACCCCCGTCGTGCTGAGTGCCGAGACTGCGGACGAACAGCAGATCGTCAGCGCGTTCTTTGCGGCTCTCACTGCCGAACCGTCCGCCTGCCTGGTGACCTGGGGCGGGGAGTGCAAGGATCTTGCCGTGCTGCGCAAGACCGCCGGAGAGTTTGGTTTGCTGCTGCCCATGCAGCTGCGCGACTTGCTGCCATATTCTTCCAGACGGCTCGACCTTTGCGACGCAGTCTCGGTCAAGGCAAACTCGGTACATCTGCCCGAATACGCTGCCGCTTGTTCCATTCCGGCCAAGCCATCACCGTCCAAACATATTGGCAAGCTGGTCGAGGCAGGCGACTGGCCTGCGGTCAAGGACCAGGTGCTGGCCGACGTCATGACGGCATCGGTCATCGCGGTGCGGCACCTCACCAGCCACGGTATCATCACCTGCAAGTCGCAGCAGACGGTCATGGCCCTAGCCGAGGCGATGGTGCTTGCCTTGCCGGCACGAGAGTATTTCAGCCGGACGGTGAGGCGCTGGGCGGAGAATGAAGTGGTGCAGACCAAGCTGCGAGGGAAAATCTGCCCGCCGGTCTAGGTAATATCGCCAAGGGCCAGGGTTACCTCTCGTTAACCAAGAATTAGGTTTTCGGACTCAGCTTGCAATTGAAGGCGCTACGCCTTTTCCGAATGAAGTGACACTTCACTCCGGTTCTGCCGAACGCCCTCCACCGCTTTTTAGGGCTAGGCGATACTAATAAGCAATGTTGGGGACGACACTTTCGCTTGCCCAGTCAAAGACGGCATCCAGCGTCTGATACGCAGCGATTGATCAGGCTGCGACTATGCGGGCTTGGTTCGGGTCGTATCGGTAACGGGTGATCGAACCATCGCGGATTCGATCAACGGCTTCATCAATTGCATTCAGGGGCACGAGAAACCATTCGCGTGGCTTGATCATCGTTCCGAAGCGATCAGGTATCTCAAGATCGAGTTGCGCCGCGCCAAAAACCCGGTGAATGAGCTTTTCGAGCTTCGTACGGTTGATGTTGAAGAGCTTATATTGCGCGATAATTTCCACATCCGCCATTAGGAAAGTCGGTTGTAACCGCGCACCCGCGATGCGCTTCTCGACCTTCATGTTCGTTACTCCAATTTTGTGCACCAGTTCGCGATGTTCCGCGACGACCGGATGGTCGGACTTGCTGCGCAGAACATATATGATCCCGCTCGCCTCATCGCCATCCCCAGCGTGCCCCGAGAACAATGGGCCAGCCTCGGGTTCGGTGATCCTTCGACCCGCATCATCCTTATTCAACGCGCGTTGGAGTGACCGCATGAGCATGTTGCTTTGCGTACCGTTGTCGAAGACTACTCGCAGGCGGGCATCCGAGCGGCCTTGCGGATTGGTGAAGACTTCGTCCATTTCGGCAACGAAGGCGGTTTGCTCGCCGACTATGAAGAAAGCACCAGGGCGAATTTCAGCCTTCAGTTCGGAAGGGCGCGTTTCTCTCGCCCCAACTACAAGCTCGTGCTGGACCTGTTCGAAGAGGGGCCCGAACTTTTCGAAGTCCTTGCATATCTCGCGATTGGCAATTTCCTCGGCGGCGCGGCGCTCTTCGGCGGTGGGCACATGGCGAAGCACCCGAATATCATTCTCGCCCGCTGGCTCGATGCCAAGTTCGGAAAGTAAGGTATCGTCATCGATCTCGTCTGCTGCCGCCGCGCCATCATCTCGCGAGCCGGCAAGCAACCCATGCTTGTCCATCGCGACCAGAAGCTCGCGGCAGTCTTCAAGCCTGCGCAAGCGATCGAGGCGCACCGCATATGCCGATCGCCTCGACCCGGTTCACTCGGGGCAGGTGTTGACGCATATTAGGCTCTTCGAACGGGAATGATTGGGGGCGAGTACTTCTCTAGCCGTTGAAGCCATGCGCATCCGTAGAGCTTTTTTAACGTGGGAAGATTATGGAGGGCGCGTGAACATGGCCGTCGTAGTTGCCCCCCTCGACCACGAGGCGACGTGGCTTGCCGCACACGATGGCGTCAACGCCTGGCGGGGGGCCTGCATGCAGTGCTTCGCGCATGCGGAGGCTGCCGTCACCGAGACCCTGCTAGTGCTACACGGTGTAGAGGGCCGCGGTAGGACGGTTCGTCTTCGTCACCTCGTCGGCCAACGCTTGGCCGACTTGGCGGCGGCGATCGACCCGAACGGGCCTTTTGAAGCGGAGGGCAAGTCCGCCTCGATGGCGCTCGAGCAATTCCGTGAGCACGAGGACCTGCGCAACTTGCTGGGTCACGGGGTGGCCAAGGTAACGCTTGAAAAGCGCAGAAGCTGGGTCATCATTTTCCAGCACTTGTCGATCAAGGCACAAGCGCCCGGACGGGAGCGACGCGTCTTTGAACAGTCCGAGGCTAAGAGCGTCTTAGAGGAACTTCAGCGCAAATCGCGAAAAGTCTGCAGCACCCTCGGGAGTCTCAGAGCCCATGTTTCTGGCCGAGCGGCCACGGGCGCCGGGGGATGAAGATCGTTTTCAGCCGCAAGGGAGTGGACAGCGCGGCT
>JBBSOT010000533.1:0-3487 GCA_038259455.1 Hyphomicrobiales bacterium
AAGGAGGATGCCGAGGATGACGGGTAGGCGGTTGAGCCGACGCATCCCCTTTTGATCATCAGGCTGACCGGAGGTTCCGAGCTGGAGGGACTGGACCATCTGCTTCTCCCCTAGTTTTGCCGCATGATCGAAAGTGAGCTCGCAGGTGTGGCGCCATCCGGCCTGGATGTGTATGCGCGACCCAAGGTGATCGATGGCGTTGACAGGCGAGCAAGCACCTGCCCCTCAAACTCATCGATCGAATGGGTGTGAGAGCGGCGGTGCAAAATTAGTCCACGGTAGCGGCGGGATTGTCCCGCTTCGGGCGGTGTAAAACCCGGCCACCTATTTATCCTTCTGTGACGAATGCAGGAGGGCTAGGGGATCTATACCGTGGAATTATATCTGAAAGTCCGTCTGGCTTGTTCTGAAGGAATGAGTCGGCGTCAGGCTGCAAAGCATTTCAACATATCGCGCGATAGCGTGGCCAAGATGATGGCGTATTCGACGCCGCCTGGCTATCAGCGTCAGTTGCCAATCAGGCGGCCAAAGCTGGATGCGTTCGTTTCGACGATCGATCACTGGCTTGATGAGGACACAAAGGTGCCTCGCAAGCAGCGCCATACGGCCAAGCGGGTGTTCGACCGGCTCCGGGATGAGTGCGGGTTCACGGGCGGCTACACGATCATCAAGGATTACATGCGCGAGCGTGATCAGCGTCGCCAAGAGGTGTTCGTGCCTCTGTCGCATCCGCCCGGCCATGCGCAGGCCGATTTCGGCGAGGCGATGGTGGTGATCGGCGGCGTGGAGCGGAAGGCGCACTTCTTCGTACTCGACCTGCCGCATAGTGACGGCTGCTATGTTCGGGCCTATCCGGCGGCGGTGTCAGAGGCCTGGGTAGATGGTCACGTCCATGCGTTCGCCTTCTTCGGGGCCGTGCCGCAATCGATCGTCTACGACAACGACCGCTGCCTTGTGGCGAAGATATTGCCCGATGGCACGCGCAAGCGGGCAACGCTGTTCAGCGGCTTCCTGTCCCATTACCTGATCCGGGATCGCTACGGCCGTCCCGGCAAAGGCAATGACAAGGGAAGCGTCGAGGGGCTTGTTGGCTATTCCCGCCGGAACTTCATGGTGCCGATACCGCAGTTTGCGACATGGCATGCGTTTAACATCTGGCTGGAAGAACAATGCCGCAAGCGCCAGCGCGACAGGCTGCGGGGCGAGAACGAGACGATCGGAGAACGGTTGCAGCGCGATCTTGCCGCCATGCGCCCGCTACCGGCCTCGCCCTTCGATGCCTGTGATCAGGCGGGCGTCAAGGTGACCGCCCAATCGCTCGTTCGCTACAAGACCAACGACTATTCCGTTCCGGTCGCCTATGGCCATCAGGATGTCTGGGTCCGGGGCTCTGTCGACGAGGTAGTGATCGGCTGCCGTGGCGAGATAATCGCCCGCCATCCCCGGAGCTGGGAACGGGAAGACGTCGTCTTCGATCCACTGCATTACCTGCCGCTGATCGAGCAGAAGATCAATGCGCTGGATCAGGCGGCCCCTCTCCAGGGCTGGGATTTGCCGGAAGAGTTCGCCACGCTGCGCCGGCTGATGGAGGCGCGGATGAACAAGCATGGCCGGCGTGAGTACGTGCAGGTGCTGCGTCTCATGGAAAGCTTCGAGCTTGCTGACCTGCATGCAGCGGTGAAGAAGGCCATCCAACTCGGAGCAATTGGCTTCGACGCCGTCAAGCATCTGATCCTGTGTCGGGTGGAGCGCCGGCCGCCACGACTGGATCTGTCCATCTACCCGTACCTGCCAAGGGCGACGGTCGAGACGACCTCGGCGAAGGCCTACATGCGCCTTCTTGACGATGTTGACGGGGAGGAAGCGGCATGAGCACCGAAGTGCCCGAGATCCTGCTTTCCCACTATCTCAAAACCCTCAAGCTGCCGACCTTCCAGCGTGAGTACCAGAAGCTGGCCCGGCTGTGCGCCACCGAAGGCGTCGACCATGTCGGATACCTCACCCGGCTTGCCGAGCGGGAGATGATCGAACGGGATCGCCGCAAGGTCGAGCGCCGCATCAAGGCGGCGAAGTTCCCGGTCGTCAAAAGCCTGGACAGCTTCGACTTCGCCGCCATCCCGAAGCTCAACAAGATGCAGGTGCTGGAACTGGCACGTTGCGAATGGATCGAGCGCCGCGAGAATGTCATTGCGCTTGGACCCAGCGGCACGGGCAAGACTCATGTCGCGCTTGGTCTCGGCCTGGCCGCCTGCCAAAAGGGCCTATCCGTCGGCTTCACCACAGCCGCCGCCCTGGTCAGCGAGATGATGGAAGCGCGCGACGAACGGCGTCTGCTGCGGCTCCAGAAACAGATGGCGGCCTACCAACTTCTCATCATCGATGAGCTGGGCTTCGTGCCGCTCTCCAAGACCGGTGCGGAACTGCTGTTCGAGCTGATCTCGCAACGCTATGAACGGGGTGCCACCCTGATCACCAGCAATCTTCCGTTTGACGAATGGACGGAAACCCTCGGATCCGAGCGTTTGACCGGTGCACTGCTCGACCGCATTACCCACCATGTCAACATTCTCGAAATGAACGGCGACAGCTATCGTCTCGCCCAAAGCCGAGCCCGAAAGGGCGGCTGAACCCTCTCTGAAAATAGCCGCGCGCGCATGAGACCCCCGCTCGGGCTACGCCCTCCCGGAGGCCTCATGCGCGCGCCAAAGGTGGTCGACTTTTACACCGCCGCATGGCCGGATTTTACTCCGGCGTTGACACACATCCGCGTCAATCTGGTCGAGAAGATCAGGCAAGGCGGTCGGATCACCCACATAGTCCTTGGTCAGATCGGAACACACGATGTCGCCACTGACAAGGTCCAACCCGAGGTGCAGTTTGCGCCAGGATTTGCGTTTAGGCTTTGTTTTATGCTTATTCTCCAGCCACTCGCCTTCGCCAAAGATTTTCAGGCCGGTACTATCCACTACGAGATGGATTGGACCATCCTGCTCAGCGCGCGATTTCATCGGTAAGGTCAGCCCCGCGCCACGACGTGAAAAGGTAGAGTAATCGGGCACGCGGATATCCAGACCCATGAGCCTGACAAGGCTGCGCACAAAACCTTCAGTTTGGCGCAGCGGCTGCTTGTAAACCATGCCAAGTGTCAGACAGACCGTGATCGCCAGATCGGAATACACCGGTTGGCCACCCCGCACATTGCGGCGCTCTGCGCGCCAAGCAGCCGCCATCTCGGGGCTCAGCCAAACCGTCACATCGCCACGCTGACGCAGGCTTTCATTATAGGCCGGCCAGTTCGTGATGCGATACCGCCTCTTCTCAAACTTATGACGACGCGATGCGTTGAACTTATGCGGCATCAGCGGTATCCAATCGATCAGGAAAGCCGATTTCTAACAGATCCGATAGGGTCTGTGCAACAACGCCGGTATTATGTAGCAAATGCCACAAGGGACATCGTCTGATTTCGGTCGCCTCTCCATGAAAT
>JBBSOT010000534.1:0-3481 GCA_038259455.1 Hyphomicrobiales bacterium
AAAAATGGATATTAATCTAAGGGGATAAGAATGACAGAGTTCTACATCATACTCGCTGTATGCCTTGCGATTTTCCTGAACCAGTCCAGCCGCATTGGTCGCGCCATCGGCACGCTTACCGCGGCGCTGGCCTTGGTCATGATCGCCTACTCGATCCTCATTGCGAATTTTGATGGCACCTTCGCAGCCATCCCCACGGATGCGGAACTTGGCGATCGCATAAAGCCCTTTGTCCTGAACGCACAGGCAGGGGTCGCCTCTCTCGCGGCGCTGTTCCTGCTTTGGGCGACCTACAGGCAAGGCAAGCGACACGTGACCGATCCACTGCCCCTGCGCAACACCGATACACACTTTGGTCGCGTTTCGCGCTACGCCCATTGGATCATCGGCGTGTTGATCCTGATCCTGGTACCAATGGGCCTGTTTGTATCTATTCTTGCGCCGGATCATCCGGCACGCCCCGCATTCCTTGCGACACACCAGATGCTTGGCTTGACGGTGCTGTTGCTTGTTGCATGCCGCATGCTGTGGCTCTTGCAAAGCCCCGCGCCGCTGATGCGGGCCGATATTCAACCATTGCAGCGCAAGCTGGCCAAGGCCACGCATCTGGCACTTTACGGCATCATGCTTGGGTTTCCAGTGACGGGCGTTCTACTCACGGTGTGGGATGGCAATCCGCTTGAGGTATTCGGATGGTCGCTCAGCGACCGCTTTACACCAAATAGTCAATTGGCAGAGTCAGCGGCAATCCTGCACAATCTGGTTCTTCCAGCGGTGTTCTACCTTGCAGTTGCCGCTCACCTCGGTGCCGTAACGGTGCACCACTTCGCGGAGCGTCGGCTGCTTGATGTGCGCCGCATGCTGCGGTGATCACGCAACACAACTTTTCATATTCGGGACGCCGTAACTGCCAGGTCTTACCCCTGCATTTTCGACCCACGCCTGTGTTCTGGCTGCAGATGCTCAAACGAGACCATCTCGATCCTGTCCATCCCGATCGATATGCAGCCACAACCTCAGCACCGGGCTGGCGGGGCTTTCCAGAAGCCTCTGTGCCGGCGTGCGTCCGAAGATCGCCCGATTGAAACGTGAAATCACGTTGAACCAGACCCAACGATGCAGGCTGCGTCCGACCAAGCCGGCGACCAACGTCACAAATGCGACAGCAAATACAATCAGAGTGATGACGGAAAGCACGTCGCCCAGTGCCCCGTAGCCAGCACGGTTGGCGCTATAAACAGCAATGGCAAACAGGGCGCTTCCCAAAAGGATGGCGGAGCCCAACCGGAAGGTCGAGCGAAGCTGGTCATGGAACGTCAAATCAAACCTCCTAGGTGCCGCTCCCTGATCCTGCCGAAGTTGTAGCGTCTGAGTGTCCCAGTGGCAGAGGCAGTAAATAGTCTCGTTTCATCATATTCGCAGCCCGCAGCGCATATACGGACTTTAGCCGCACCGCAGAAAATCTGTAAAGAGGGCTCTTAGCCGTCATTCGCTGCACTTGAATAAACCGCCAAAAAAACCGTTTCAGGAAGGTTGGCACCGGCTGCACTGACCGTTCAACAAACGGTCCAGACTGTGTGGAAACTCCGCGCTCCATAGAAGCTGGTATTTTTCACTGATTTTGCCTGATTGAGGATTCCTTGCGGGGTGCAGAAATGGTATATTTTTGCATGACACACATCCAGGGAATGTCCCGCGCCCAGACGCTTTTATTGCCTGCCTGCGTGGATGATTATGTTGGGCCTGATAACGTCGTTCGTTTCATTGAGGCCTTCGTCGAAAGCCTTGACCTCACGGCGGCGGGCTTCGAGCGGGCGCGCGCCAAAGCCACGGGCAGGCCGGGGTATGACCCAAGCGATCTGCTGAAACTTTACATTTACGGGTATCTGAACCGAGTGCGCTCTAGTCGGCGCCTGGAAGCCGAGGCACATCGCAATCTGGAAGTGATCTGGCTGATGCGTCAGCTGCGGCCTGACTTCAAAACCATTGCGGACTTCCGGTGCGAAAACAAAACGGCTTTCCGGAAAGTCTTTCGTGAGTTTGTGGTCCTGTGCCGTAGCCTTGATTTGTTTGGCCGCGAGCTGATTGCCGTCGATGGCACGCGGTTGAAAGCTGTAAACAGCGGCCAGCGCAACTTTACCAAGGGCAAACTGGCCAAGGCCATGGCTGAGAGTGACGAGCGGCTTGCTCGATACCTGAAGCAATTGGATGAAGCGGACAAAGATGACACGACGCCCCCGGAGCGGGTAGACAATCTGGAGGAGAAGATCGCAGCCATCAAAGAGCGGCGCGCCCAACTGGAGCAGCATCGCGCTGAACTGGACGCCAGTGGCGAAGATCAGATATCCCTGACCGATCCGGATGCGCGTGCGATGCATTCCTCAAGCCGCATTGGAGTTGGCTATAACATCCAGATCGCTGTTGATACCAAGCACAAACTCATCGCCGAACAACAGGTCCATAATAACGTCAGCGACCTGGGATTACTGGCCGAGACAGCCAATGCCGCGCGGGAAAACCTAGGCGTGGATCAGATCGATGTCGTGGCCGACCGGGGCTACTACAAGATTGAAGACATCGAGGATTGTGAGGCCGCTGGTGTGACGCCTTATGTTCCAAAGCCGCTGCGCGGCTCTGCCGTCAAAAACGGGTTCTTCACAAAAGAGCAGTTTCATTATGACCCTGATGCGGACGTCCTGATCTGTCCGGGCGGGCAGAAGCTTGCGCCAAAATACAAGAGCAAAATCCGCGACAATGACGCGGTCATTTTTGTAAATACCAAAGCCTGCAAGGCTTGCGACCTGCGGGTGCGATGCACAAATGCCGCCTTACGAAAGGTCATGCGATACGCGAATGAGGCCATTCTGGATCGGATGGCGGCACGGCTAGCCGCAAACCCAGAAATCATGGATCATCGCCGCGAGAGCGTCGAACATCCCTTCGGCTCGATCAAGCAGTGGATGGGGCAGCGGAACTTCCTCACACGCCGCATCGAGAATGTCAGGGGCGAGTTCAGCCTAACTGCGCTGGCCTACAATATCCGCCGCGCCTTGACCCTCGTCGGGGTGGCGGGCCTCATGAGTGCCATCAACGCCTGATGGAGGCTCTTGCCCGCCAATTCCGGCCAAACAGCTCAGCAATCGCACCACAACGTGGCATTACGGGGTTTGAACCGCATGAACGGTCAAAATTGGCCAGAACACCCCGGACCAATCGACGCGTCCATTTTGTAACAAGCGGAAGCTGCGTTTCCACACAGTCTGGACCGTTTTTGGCACGGTAGGCGAGGTCCGGTGTGCGGACTTTGCAGACTTTGAACCTGATCGGTTGAAAGTCTGCTACAGGGTCGAGTTAATCGTGCGCTCCGCCTGCGCGAGGCCAGTGCGGATGGTAATCGTCGATTACAATGGGATGACTGTGCATTGCAGGCCCACGAAGATGGGGGTGGTCCAGCGGCAGGTCGTCGTGGCTATGCGCGACA
>JBBSOT010000535.1:0-3477 GCA_038259455.1 Hyphomicrobiales bacterium
GCGCCAGTCTGGCGCGGGTCTGCTGATAAGCTGTGCCAACGGCTGCTATCAGAGAATGATATAGAAGGGGCATGCGCCGAGCGAGATCATCGCGTATCACCATTTTACATTTCCGTTGTCAGGTGAATTATCTGCTCCCAATCTGGCAGTTCAGGTATCGCTCACAACATCACGGGAACGTGGTCCTTCATATTTTCGATGAAGACTATGCAATCCGCATCAAGCGCATTTAGAAGGCGTTGTTGCATGGAGCATGAAGAGGTCGGAACGCGCCCTGCCCGAGACGGATTTCAGGCGGTGCGTTCGAAATTGGGGCGG
This sequence comes from Hyphomicrobiales bacterium, assembly GCA_038259455.1. GTDB lineage: Bacteria > Pseudomonadota > Alphaproteobacteria > Rhizobiales > Rhizobiaceae > CAMYMG01. The sequence continues at coordinate 319 of JBBSOT010000535.1, forward strand.
CCAAGTGCAGTCATCCGGTTAAGAATACGGACGCCAATCTTGGCCTCTGTTTTCTGATTTTCGAAGCTGCGCGCCTTGAGTTTACACTCGATGACAGCCTTCCAACGGCCGATCTGCGTCTCAATGCGACTGCGCTGATTGTAGCCGGATGACTTCTGCCAAGCCATCCGACCATCCGCTTCGATTGCGGCAATGTGCTGGTCCCGAATACTCGGGTTTTGCGCGGTGACGGCGCTCATAACCGCGTTCTTGGGTGGTGGGATGTGACAGATAGTAACTTTGATTAACGGGCCGAAGCGGTCAGTCAGAGCCGTAACTGTTGGCTCGCCATCGTAGGCACCATCTGCAAGAAACTTCTCAACCGGGCCATCGATTTGATCTAGCAGGCCCGGCAGGGCAGTCGGATCACCGATGTCATCAGCCGTCAAATCAGAGCAGACGATCTGGCAGCTGACAAGATCAAGACCGAGGTGCAACTTGCGCCAAGATCGCCGTTTGCGCTTGGCTTTATGCTTTTTCTCAAGCCATTCACCCTCACCGAAGATCTTTAGCCCGGTGCTGTCGACGACCGGTTGAACGGGTTTGGCGCTCTTGGATGCCGTTTTGGGAGGCAAGCTCAGCCCATTGCCTCTGCGTGGCATGGTCGTGAAATGCGGTACCGTGATCTCAACCCCGAGCAGCCCGGCGATGGAGCGCATCAAGCCTTCGGTTTGGCGCAGTGGCTGCTTGAATACCATGCAAAAGGTCAGGCAAAGGTCAATCGCCAAGTCCGAATAGACTGCCTGACCACCTGGCGTCGTGCGGGGTGCTGCCGCCCACAAAGCGAGGGCCTCTTCGCTGATCCAGACCATCAGATCACCGCGCCGCCGCAGGCTTTCGTCGTACTCGGCGCAGTTGGTCACCCGACGCTTTTGCTTCAGGATCTTGTCGCGACGATCCACTTTGAATTTGTGCAGCATATACAGCATCCTCAAGAAGACAGGCCACTGTAGGTATCAGTAGAGCGGGGGTCCATGCAACAACGCCCGAGCGACCGTTTCTTCCCCAGTCTCAAGAGGACATGCGGACCTACGCGGATCTGATCCGGGGGGGGATTTCGAAGCCTATATCGCCGATGTTCAGGACTATTTTTCGCTGTCTGGACGCGGAACGCGCGCGGGCCTTTGTCGAGGCCGGGGAAGTGAGCGAGGAATACGGGCGGTTCGTCAAAGCATTAGAATAGAATACTTAGTTACTTCCAGATTTTCGTCCGTGGACATCAAGCGCATGACCCGAGGCCGGTCCACGAAGTGGCTGGATCAGCATCCGGTCGAGCCAGAGGTCACGGCGCGTGCGGAATTGCTCGATGCCGATCTCCATCCCCTCATGACCCTTGGCGGGCTGGGCGATATAGGTGCCAAGAAGCCGGTCCCACCAGGGCAGGTTGAAGCCGTAGTTTGAATTGGTCTCACGCGGGTCGATGGAATGGTGGACGCGGTGCATGTCCGGCGTGACGACGAACAGGCGCAGCACGCGGTCGACGGGCCGTGGCAGGTTGATGTTGGCGTGGTTGAAGAGCGCGGTGGCGTTCAGGATCACCTCGAACAGCAGCACCGCGATGGCGGGTGGGCCGAGGGCCGCGACCACCGCCAGCTTGATCCCCATCGAGATGAGGATTTCCACCGGATGAAACCGCAGGCCGGTAGTGGCGTCAAAATCAAGATCGGCATGGTGCATCCGGTGCAGCCGCCAGAGCCCCGGAACCGCGTGGAACATCACGTGCTGGAGGTAGATCGCCAGGTCCAGGACGAGCATCGAGACAACGACCGCGACCCAGACCGGCGCGTCAATGTTGTTGAAGAGCCCCCAGCTACGGTCCTCGGCCATGACCGCAAGCCCGACCGCGATGATCGGGAAGGTCAGCCGCAGGATGACCGTGTCAATCACGACGAGCGCAAGGTTGTTCGTCCACCGGATTACCCGAGGGATTTCCCGGCGACGCCGGGGCGCGGCCACCTCCCAAAGCGCCATTGCCGCCAGCACCCCAAGGAAAATCGCAAGGCGGATCGTCGGTTCGGCGGCAAGGATCGTCTCTGACATGGATGCTGGCCGTTGGGCTTGTGGAGCGCGATGGATTCGCGATAATTCAAGTTATCGCTTGAATGATATAATCTCAGGAGACATCCGGTGTCAATCAGCCCCAAGACCGCCCTGCTGGAGGAATATGCGCTGATCGCGCGCGCTCTGTCCGCACCGGCGCGATTAATGTTGCTCGAACAACTGGCACAGGGTGAGCGCGGTGTGGAGGCGTTGGCGGACAAGACTAGCCTCACCATCGCCAACTGCTCACAGCACTTGCAGCAATTGCGCCGCGCCGCGCTCGTCACTAGCCGCCGCGACGGCAAATCGGTGATTTACCGACTGACCGACGCTGAGACATTGGATCTGATGGACCTCCTGCGCGTCGTCGCCGAGCGGAACCTCGCACAGGTCGAGCGCATTCTGCGGGGGCTCTCAGGTGGCGAGGACGCCCCGGAACCCGTAAGCCGTGCCGATCTGGCCGCCCGGCTCGAGGAAGGTTCTGTGACCGTGCTCGATGTCCGGCCCGCAGACGAATACGCAGCCGGCCATATTCCTGGCGCTCTGAATGCAACCCTTGCCGAACTGGAGCGCGTCCTGCCCAGGCTTACGCCCGATAAGGAGGTCGTCGCCTACTGCCGCGGACCTTATTGTGTCTATGCCTATCAAGCGGTCGCGGCGCTGCGACAACTCGGTATCCATGCCCGGCGCATGGATGGAGGTCTGCCAGAATGGCGAGAAGACGGACGGCGGATCGTGGATGTCGGCTGAGGTCAGACCAGTGCGTTCGTCGCCGTCGCCACGTCCTCAACCCACGCCATCAGCGCAGCCGGTTCGGGCGGCAGCTGGATTGCCAATCCTTCCGCAAAGCTCTCGAAGGCCGAACGGTTAACCGTATTGAGGCCAACAAGAACGGGGACATCCATCGCGACTGCCTCGGCGATCACGTCACGAAACCCGCGCCCCTCGGCCTCGTGTTTGCCAAACTTGTTGATGATCAGAAGGTCCACACCAGATGAAACCCTTGTCGAGACCAGCCCCACTGCAGTCTCTAGCTCTGCCGCGTCGAGACGACAGCCTCTGGATTGCGGACCAAGATCC
>JBBSOT010000536.1:0-3476 GCA_038259455.1 Hyphomicrobiales bacterium
GGGTAGCGTCTCGAAGTCGATGTGAGGAATGTCGCGCTCGGGTCTCATGCGGGCACGCTACTTCATGGCGGCGCATGTGACCAGAGAATAGACACGCAACCGCCGCAACCTGCCAACCGCAATCATGTCCAATAAGTTTGCTTATAACCTCCATGCCTATGCTCCTGACACCCCCAACTTGTTTGCAGAGCCCCGCAGATCAAACACGACGACAGCGCATGCAAAGAGCGAGCCCATCAACTTGCTCATCTGTAGCCGGAGCCGACGGCATTGACCAACTCGTCGAGACCGTCGGCGGCAATGCTCGGAACACGCCCACGGACAACATGCTCGAGGCCGATGTACGGGACCGGGTGCGGCGCATTTCACCCTTTGTTCACTCAGTAGTTCGAAAGCCGACTTTCGTGGGTCCATTGATTGACCGAAGCGGCCGTGCGTTAATGCAGGATTCGAACAGCACCGGCATGCATAACTTCTGGCAACGCGAACGCCAACATCCGTACCAGGGCCACCGAGACGCAGGCGATCGACCGGGGCAGGTCTGTTAGGCGGACAAATTGATCAGGGTGGGAGGCAGCGCGGGCCAAAGCCCGCGTCGATCCCCTGCCCTGACATCGGCGGCGTTGCGAATCGCGAGCCTGTGCGGCTCTCCCGGACCAACCCATATGCTCAAAAAACAGCCATTACAGGAAAGGTCAATCTACCTTGGGTTGTCATGCTTTTATCCACCGATTCATCCACAGAAAAAGTGGATAACCGAGTGTGTTCTGCAATCAGGTTCAAGTATGATACAGCTACCCGTCACGACAGCTTTTTGTCAAACGAACATAGTGTAGCCCCCATCTTGCCGCACCATATGTAGAAAAGCCTTGCGCGAATCCAGGTCTTTCGGCAATAGTCACGAAAAAGCGGCGATAAACGCCAAATTCCGTGAACACGTCGCGGGGCAGAGGGCAGATGGACGATACATTCAAGCAGGAAGACCTGAACGCGGTCATCCGTCAACATTCCGAGTGGCTGGCAGCTCAACTGCATTCGCAGCGTGAAAGCCTGTTTCCGCCGAACGCATCCAAGAGCATGCGCAAATTCACATCTGGTGAAGCTGCCTCGTTGCTCGGCGTGAACGATTCTTACCTGCGCAAGCTCCACCTCGATGGCAAGGGCCCCTCGCCCGAAACCACTCCCGGCAACCGTCGCCTATATTCCTCCGAAGATATCCAGGCCCTGCGCGTCCTGCTGGAAAAGACCGCCCGCAAACCTGGCGACTACCTGCCCGGACGCCGTGGCAACGACCACATGCAGATCATCGGCGTGATGAACTTCAAGGGCGGCTCCGGCAAGACGACCACCTCCGCGCATCTCGCACAACGATTGGCCCTATGCGGCTACCGGGTGCTCGCCATCGATCTCGACCCCCAGGCCTCCCTGACGGCTTTGCATGGCGTTCAGCCCGAATTCGATCTGGTCGATGGCGGCACGCTCTACGATGCGATCCGCTACGACGACCCCGTCCCGATCCGCGATGTCATCCGAAAGACCTACATCCCCAACCTCGATCTCGTCCCGGGTAATCTCGAGCTGATGGAATTCGAGCATGACACGCCCCGCGCCCTCTCGCAGGGCAATGCCGGTCTGTTCTTCTTCCGCGTGAAGGAAGCCCTCTCTCAGGTTGACGACAGCTACGACGTCGTCGTCATCGACTGCCCACCTCAGCTCGGCTTTCTCACCATGTCCGCCCTTTCGGCTGCGACCGGCGTGCTGGTCACCATCCACCCCGAGATGCTCGACGTCATGTCGATGAGCCAATTCCTGCGGATGACGGCCGATCTCATGGACGTGATCGCGGAGTCCGGCGCCGATATGAGTCACGACTGGATGCGCTACCTGCTCACCCGCTACGAGCCCGCCGACGCGCCGCAAAATCGCATCGTGGCCTTCCTGCGGACCATGTATGGCGACAAGGTGCTGAACGCACAGATGCTGAAATCCACTGCGATCTCGGATGCCGGACTCACCAAACAGACCCTTTACGAGGTCGATCGCAGCGCCTTCACAAGGTCGACCTATGACCGCGCCATCGAAAGCATGAACGCCGTCAATGACGAAATCGCCCAGCTCATCCAGCAGACATGGGGACGCACATGAGCAATTCGAAGAAAACCCGCATGTCGATGCTCGACAATCTGACATCGACTGGAGCCCCCTCCCCCACCGCCACATCGATGATGTCGAGCAATCGCGCCCTGCGCTCGGCCCGCGACGCAGTTGACGGCCACCGTGTCTGGGATATCGATCCCGCGGCAGTCATCGACGACCGCTACGCCGACAGGCTCGATCCGTCCGACGTGATCGACCTGCGCGACGCGATCGAAGCCAACGGCCAGACTGTGCCGATCCTGGTGCGACGCCATCCGACCGAGGCCGACCGGTACCTGCTGGTCTATGGCCGCCGTCGGCTTGAGGCGATCCGTTCTTCGGACAAGGTCCACAAGGTCCGCGCGCTTGTTGCCAATATCGACGATGACTTGGCCCTGCGTGCCCAGATTTCCGAGAACATGGCACGGCGCGATCTGTCATACATCGAAAAAGCTCTTTTTGCCCAAGAGCTTGTGGCGAGAGGCTTTGGCAAGCAGTCAGAGGTCGCCGAGGTGCTGACAGTCACCAAATCCTCGATTTCGATGGCCATATCCATCGCCGAAACCATCGGGACCGACCTCGCACGCGCCATTGGTCCCGCGCATGGCATCGGTCGCCCGAAATGGGAAGCCCTTGCCAAGGCGATCGAGGAAAAGGTCGCAAGCCGCGAGCGTATGATCGAAGTGGCCGAAAGGGTCCACGATCAGGCCGCCGTCTCTCAGGTGACCGAGGATGCACCGCCCGACCCGACCGAAGTTTCGGTAAAGGCTTTCGAAGCTGTGGCCAAAGCGGTCGGTAAGTCCCCTGTGCTCAAGGCACCCCCCTCCCCTGATCGCCGCAGCCGCCCGCTAATCGTCTCGGGCAAACGGGGCGGCTCAGTGCGGCGCACAAAAAAAGGTGTGACGCTTGATCTCGCAACCGGGCCGTTCGCCGACTGGATCGATGAGCAAGCTGAGGAATTGATTAAGGAACTTCACGCGCGCTGGATAAAGCGCTCGGAAGATTGAGGTAGAGCAACAATGAAAAGGAGGCACGATACAGGCTAAAGAAAAGGTCCCGCAAAGACGACGCTCCACGAGACCCTAACTTGTTTCTTGCACCTTCAAGGTAGTGGCCAGAGTTCGTAACCGCAAGTCCTAAGTGATTCGCGGGCCGCAATTTCTTTGTCTTCGTGAAAATGATATGGGCTACACCCCTGTAACGCCGTTCCGGCGAACGATGGATGCTGTTGTGCTGGCACACCAATCCCACGCACTTAAACCTATTCCGTGTGAAGGAGTCGATAAGTGGCAGGCCCTGCGTGATCTCGCCGCTGCGCGGCCAGCTTATGGCCTCTCTGA
>JBBSOT010000537.1:0-3468 GCA_038259455.1 Hyphomicrobiales bacterium
ACACCCAAAGGCTAACCCTCATGAATAAGACGGGCTAGACGGGTCGTCACGGTAAAGGTTGGCCTACAAACTGAAATAGCGTCGACGCGCTCGGCCTGCGTGCCATAGCCTAGTTGTACCACACTACCGGCCAATTGGCGATGATCGCCCCTCCATTCGGCACCGCTGGCCGTTTGATTATCGTGAACGCGTTACGTGGTTCCACTTCTGTCCGGACAAAGCTAAAGGTTATTCAAGCGACGGCAAATGTTGCTTCTCCAATGATTGTTTTAAGGGTGGTTTGTTCATTGCCGCAAAACGAAAAACAGATTCTACAGGCGAAGCGCAGGGTCGTCGAAATGGCTCAACTCCACAATTATAGCGTATGCGCCGTCTCCGCCCCATTGGGATTTCGCTTGCGAGCGGGACTCTCGGCACATCAAGCTGACGTTTCCGGCTTCGTGAGCTCTCGGAATGAGCTCACTGGGGACTCCCGGATGCGCTCATTGTGAGGGGTGGGAAGCCGCGGCGTGAGCCCAGGGCATCAGCGCGTTGATATCCTTGTCGAGATGGCCGTTGGCGAGCTTGGTGAAGAGATCGCGCAGGTAGGCATAGGGTTCGACGCCGTTCATCTTGCAGGTGCCGATCAGGCTGGCGAAGCGGGCCCAGTTGCGACCGCCCTCGTCATGCCCGGCAAAGAGGGCATTGCGTCGGTTCATGGCAGGGCTTCTGATCGCGTTTTCGACGAGGTTGGAGTCCAAGTCGACGCGGCCATCGTCGAGGAAGAGCCGGAAGCCGTCCTGGCGCCGGAGCATGTAGGCGAGCGCCGCGCCGAGGTCGGATTTGCGCGAGATGCGCGTGGCCTGCGCGGCCAGCCAGGTGAAGAACTCATCCACCAGCGGGCGGGACATTGTCTGGCGGACCGCGCGGCGATGATCGGGGGCTGAGCCACGGATCGTGTCTTCGATCTTGTAGAGCGTGGCGATGCGCACCAGCGCTTCGTCGACGATGGGCGAGCCATTCTTGGGCTTGGCCTTGATCAGCTTTCGCCGACCGTGGGCCCAGCAGAATGCCAGCTTCAACGGCTTGCCACCCTTGCGTTTTGTCGTGCAGAGATGGGTATAGCCGCCATAGGCATCGACCTGGATCGTGCCATTGAAGCCGGTCAGGATTTCATCGGCATATTCGCCCTTTCGGCCAGGCCGGTAGTGGAACACCACACCCGGCGGTGCGGGGCCGTTCCAGCCCCGGTCATCGCGCAGCACCGCCCAGAGATAGCCGGTCTTCGTCTTGCCGCGCCCGGGGTCCAGCACCGGGGCCGTGGTTTCGTCGACGTGGAGCCGGGTGCTGCCCTGCTTCAGGGCCAGGGCCATATGGTCCACCACCGGTGCGATCAGCGCCCCTGCGCGTCCCATCCAGTCAGCCAGCACGGACCGGTCGATCGGCACGCCGTGCCGCGCCATGACGACCGCCTGGCGGTTGAGTGGCATGTGCTCGGAGTGCTTGGATACGGCGATCTGCGCCAGAAGCGCCTCGGTCGGCCAGCTACCCTCCAGCAGATGCGCTGGTGCCTTGGCCTGAACCACCCCCGTGCGCCCCTTGGGACAGGCGTATCTCGGCCGCACCGTGACGATCACCTGGTAGCGTGCGGGGATGTAATCGAGCCGTTCCGTCCGGTCCTCGCCGATCCGGACCATGTCACCGCAGCCGCAGGGGCAAAGAATGCTGTCCGGCTCGATCACCCGCTCGACGCGCGGCAGGGTTTCGGGCAGCGCCCGGGCCTTGCGCGCCTTGCGTGGGGCGGCCTGTTCGGGGTCGGTTGCGCTGGCTGCGATCTTCTCTTCGACCGCGGCGATCTGCGCCTGCGTTTCGGCAATCGCCGTCTCCAGATCCTCCAGCGCCAGTTCCAGTTGCGCAGGGTCCAGTTTTTCCGATTTCGGCCCGAACTTCGCATGCCGGTATTGCCCGACCTGGCCCTCCAGCTTCTCGATCAGTGCCTTCAGCTCGGTGATGAAGGCGTCCTTCTCGGCCACCACCGCCTGTTCATGCTGGCGGGCCGCACGCTCGACCGACAGTTCGAACTGCGCGGCCTCGAACGCCTTCACCACCTCGGGCGGAAGGTCCGGAAACAGGCCGAGATCGAAGGGCTGCGACATACGGATTCATAGCCGATCCGGACAGGAAAAGCCAATAAAACAACGATAAAACAGGCGCCAAAATCATCCCGCCGCAGCAGGTGGCAGCACCCGTTGCGCCATCACCCGCCGCCAGTCCAGCCCCTCGAACAAGGCTTCGAGCTGCGCCCGCGACAGCCGCATCGTCCCGTCCTGAACCTTGGGCCAGGCGAAGCTGCCCTGTTCCAGGACCTTGTAGACCAGAACCAGACCAGAGCCGTCCCAAACCAAGATCTTCAGCCTGTCGCCCCGCTTGGAGCGGAACACGACCGTCACCCCGGAATGGGGATCGAGCTTCAACTCGGTCTGCACGATCAGCGCCAACGCGTTGTGCCCACAGCGGAAGTCCACCGGCCGCGTTGCGATCAGGACCGGCAGGCGCTGTCCCGCGACGATCATGCCGATCCTCGAAGTGCGCGCGCCACCGCCGCAGCCCGCTCTGCCGGAACATCGCCCGGCACCCGCAGCACGAGGTCGTTGCCGATCTCGATCGTGATGACACCGCCGGTCCGATCGGCATCCGCTGACGGACAGGTGCCCTCAGGCTCCATCAAAACCGGCACAAAGGCTGGCACAGCGTCTGACGACATCCCGGCCATGGCGTCCGCCGGCAAGACCAGTTCCCCTCGGCGAGCCCGACGCCGCCAATCCGAAAGCTGATGCGCGGCCAGACCATGCCGCCGAGCGATATCAACCACCCGCACGCCAGGCTGAAAGCTCTCGGCCACGATCCGGGCTTTCACCTCGTCCGGCCATCGCCGATATCCACGCGTCCGCTGCACAACCTCGATGCAGCCATCACAACCGTCTCCGCCGTCCGCCATCGCCATCTCCTTCTGGATCCTCAGAAGGAGACTCGCCGCTCCCTCAGCGCAAAGGAACCGCGGAAATCAATGGGACAGAGACGGCGCTTACGCTGGACCAGGAGAAGTTGGTGACCGGAGTTCCGCTTAGAACACAATACTAAAAGCGCTCATGTCAGAACACGTTCGTCGTCCGGGTCCTTCATCTTGGCCCTGTACCAGTCCAATGACATTTTGGCTACTTTCGGAAGCAATACGATCCTTCTAGCAATATTGTTTTCCAGATGGATTAACCTGATGGCGGCGTACACGTTCCCCTTCGCCTCCGCAGTCCGCAACATTGTCAGTCCGCCAGTTTTGTCGCCCCATCTGATTTTGGCGCAACCATATTGCATATATATGGCCCCAAGATTCCAGCAATCTCTCTCATGAAATACAGCTTCAAGCCGACGATCGTTCTCAATATATAGCAACTTCAATATATTAAATATCGCCAGTTCATCGGATTTCTC
>JBBSOT010000538.1:0-3454 GCA_038259455.1 Hyphomicrobiales bacterium
CAACGGCGGCGCGGCGAACAAGTGTGGTGGCAAGGTTGCCCGGCACCGAGAAATTGTTGGCGCGCGGTTCAGGATCGGTGAAGGGCGCGTCGAACAGCACGCCAAAGCCGAGGCTGTCACGGAAAAAAGCGAGCGCGGCAGGCTGGTCGCGCACCATCCGCATCGTGTTGAAGGCTTGGCTCAGGCTTCCGACCGGAAATCCGTCGAAAGGGGGCGCGGCGCGCTCATAGAGCGCATAATTGACACCGTGTGGCCCCCGGATGACGACATTGACGAGGTCCGATCCTCCGAAGTTGAAGGCATAAGGCGGGCTTTCCGCCCACCAGCCGCGCGCAATCGCGGCGTCAAACATGGCCTGCACGTTTTCGGTTCTCAGCATGACCGAGAACACACCGCCCGTGTCCCATGGCCGTGCGGCAAGGCGGATCGGACGCTGGGCTTCGGCACCGTCGAAGCGGACGTAGCGGATGCAGCCGGTAGCAGCCTCGGGCGCGCAGATTTTCAGGAAAGCACCAGACACCGTTTCGGGCAGACGCCAGTATGCGATCTCCTCGGGCGACAGAGAGCCGCGCGCAACCTCTCTCCAGCCGCCGTCGATCACCAGCCAGGCTGTGCTAGCTTCGAGATCAGCGACACTGACGACAGCCTCATTCCAAGGCTCGACGCCGTAATCGCTCGCGCGGGTCTGGGCCTGGGCGGGCAGGGCGGGTATCACGGCGGCGCCGACCATCAAGGTCAGCGCCACCAATTCTGTCGGCCCCGCGGTGCGAACCGCGTCAGTCGAAGGTGAAGCCGATATCCACCCCGACCGTAAGCGGCGGAGCAGCGAAGACCTGGTTCTGACGGGTCGGCACGTTGAAAGTGTTGGCACGAAAATACTCCCGATCCGTGAGGTTCTTTCCCCACAGGGTGATGCGCCAACGGTCGGTGCGATAGCCGATCCGCGCGTCGATCCGCGTTCCCGGGCTCTGCTGCGTCCCCGGAACATTGGCGACAAGGCCGAAAGTGTCGTCCTCATACGCCGCATCACCGCCGAAGAAGATTTGGCCCGCGCCTATGTCTGCTTCGTAGACGAAGCCGATCAAACCCTTGAACTCCGGCGCGTTTTTCAGGTCGAGGCCGAGCGCACAGTCCACCACCTGCTGTTCGTATTCCGGCGTTCCGGGGGCAGCCGAGACGCTTGTGCAGGCAAGGCCAGGCACGGTGTTGGTGCTATTCGAAAGCAGGCCCGCCTGTTGAAAGTTGAGGCTACGATATTCTGCATCGAGGAAACTGGCGTTGCCGTAGAACGTGAGACCTTCAATCGGTTCGATCCGTCCCTCGATCTCGGCGCCTTGGATCCGCGCTTCGCCCGCGTTGATGCGGGTGAAGGCCCCGCTCGGCAGCGTTCCGCTGATCTGCAGGTCTTGGTAGTCGTTGTAGAAGGCGGTCGCGTTGAGGGTAATCCGGCCGTCCCAGAACTGGGTGCGCAGGCCCGCCTCGATCGAGTCGAGTCGTTCCTCGTCGACCTGGCTGAAGCACGCTGCTGGGTTGAAGCAGTCAGATGAGAATCCGGGCGATTTAAACCCGGTCGCATAGGAGGCGTACAGCAGGATATCGTCGGTGATCGCGTAATCGGCCTTCGCCGTCCAAGTGATGTTTTCAGTGTCCGCGGTGCCGACGATGTTTGTCCCGAAGCCTGCGAGCGGCCCGCCGGCATTGCCGACGAAGTCGCGGTCTTCGGTGGTCCAGCGCAGGCCTCCGGTCAGCGTCAGCGCATCGGTCACCTCCAGCTCGGCCTGACCGAACACCGCGAAGCTATGGGTCTCGACAAAGTTCTCGAACGGGAAAATGAAGGTATACCGCAGGTCGACAGATTCTTCGTAATAGAACGCACCCGCCGTCAGATTCAACGGTTCTGCCGGCGTGGCATTGATCAGCAATTCCTGACTGAACTGGTCCTGCTTGGTGCGCTGGAAGAACGGGAAGCTGATGAAACTTGAAAGATCATCGTTCATCGCCCTGAGCGCAGTGATCGAAGTTACCGAGAAGTTATCGTAGACCCCGTTCAGCTCAATCGAGGCGCCATAGCTCTCGACTGAGCTGGCATAATCAGTGAAGCAGCCGATTTGCAGGAAGCCGGGCGGTGTCGCGGTCGAACAGGTGACACCTGGCGCTGGCTCGAGTGTGAAGATGTTCTGATCGCGATCGATTGTAATCGCCGGATTGTCGCTGGACGCAGCCAGCGTGCTTGGGACCGGATCCGAATTGTCGCGGGTGTAGTCGAAGATCGCCGTGACGTTCCAGTGATCGCTCATTTCGCCATAAAGACTGCCACGGAAGGTGAGCACTTCCTCGTCGCCCAAACGGGTTCCGGCCTGCCCGGCAAAGTCGCCATTGGGGTTGAGGGTGAAATAGCCGTCACGCTGCCGGTACAGCCCGGAGAACCGCACCGCGAGGCTGTCAGCAAGCGCGAGGTTGACGATGCCGCGTCCCTGGATCCGATCAAAATTGCCATATCCGAAATCTGCCGAGACAGAGTTCTCACCCAATTGCGGGCGGACTGAGGTGAACTTGATCGCCCCACCATTGGTGTTTCGCCCGTAGAGCGTGCCCTGCGGACCGCGCAGCACCTCGACCTGCTCGATATCGAGCAGGTCAACGAGGCTGCCGACCGTCCGACCGAGATAGACATTGTCGACATAGATTCCGATCGCTGGATCAACTGCGCCGCGCGATTCGTCTTCGCCGATTCCGCGCAAGAAGATGCGCGCTGAGTTCGAGGTGCCGGTGCCGGTGGTGATGATCGCGCCCGGAATAAACGCCTGCAAATCGTTGGCGTCCTCGATCTGCCGGAGGGCGATATCCTTCGCTCCAAGCGCTGTTACGGACGCCGGCACGTCCTGAAGGTTTTCAGAACGGCGTTGTGCGGTGACGATGATGGCATTCGAATCTTCCGCAGCAGGTAATTCGTCCCGGTCGGCGCTGTCCTGCGCCATTGCGGGGGAAGCGCTTGCAAAAAGTGCGAATGCAGAGGTCATGCCGGCAATTGCCGGACTTAGCCGAAAACGCTTTGTCATGGGTTGGGCTCCTTGTCTGTTGCGCGACTGGCCGCCTGCTGACGTTCCATTTGCTCCATTTCCTGCATGGTGAATTTGTCCGGACAAAGGGTTGCTTGTCAAGCGTGCACATGTAAGTTGTCCGGACAAATAGTGGCAGAAATTTCGCAAAGAGTGCTTTTTGCGCAACAGTATGGCCTGAAGGAGCCTGATCTTGGACATGTCCGGATACGCCTACCCGGCGCTTGTTTATGCCCACCTTCTGCTGTTCGTGCTTTGGCTCGGAGCGGACGTGGGGGTGTTCGTCTTGGGTCAGCATTTCCGCAAGCGCGAGAAATGGTCACTCGACCAGCGCATTGCCCTGCTGACCTTGCTGGTCGAGATCGACATGGTGCCACGCAGCGCTTGGGCGCTGA
>JBBSOT010000539.1:0-3433 GCA_038259455.1 Hyphomicrobiales bacterium
GGATAGAGCGCGAGACTTCTAATCTTGAGGCAGCAGGTTCGAGTCCTGCCGGGCGCGCCACTGCCGCAAAAAAGAGAGAGCTGCTGGCGAAGTATTGCCGGGTCTGTCTGGGGCGGCCAGATATGGCACGGGAAGTTCGGCGCGATGTTGCAAGAGCCGTGACTCTACCTACGGCCCGCCAAGATGCAAAGACCCGCGACGGCAAGTTCTAAACCGGCATTCTCGCCCTGTCTGGCGTAAAGCTGACCGCCGGAGGAGCGACCACTCGCTGCCAAGGCATTTGGCAGCTGCTGGGCCGGAGGCTCTGAAGCCGCGCTCCTGAACCGATGTCCCCGTTAGCCAAATTTGCCGTCCACTAGCGCCAGATGCAAATCATCGACGAGCGAGGCGGCAAGGTCAGAAAGGGTCTGCTGCCTTCCGAAGCCGGCCGCGCTTCCTCCCTTGATCACGAGAAAATGTGACCCACCGCCCAGACTTCCGACGCGGCGGTGCTGGTGGCCCATCCGTGCGTTCCATCGGGCAAAGAAAATGCCGGAATTGAAAGCGTATCGATAGGCTATCGCGGCGATCGCGACGTTGCGGTCCTAAGGCCAAATTGCCGCCACCACCGCGTCCCGTTGCCATGACGGACATGAGATTTCTTTTATTGCTACCGTCGTAGCAATTGGCGGTAAAAACCCATGCTCAGCATTGAGAGAAGGGCCTGCGATTTTCTCGGCGCAAGAAACTGTGCTATAGTTTGCGCGGTTCGAGTCGCAGCATAGAAAAAAGCTACAGCAGCTTCGAACTGAATATTATATGCTATTTCGAGTTTTCGGAATGGGGGGCTATATGTTGGTTATACAACGCGGTTTACGCTGTTTAGTCGTATTTGTAATACTGACAATGATGTCAGTTGTTGCAATTCCCATTGCCGCATATGCGCAAACGCGATGTGATTCCGACGACGCCGTCTTTGCCAACGTGGTCGCTCTCGATCAGGCGTGGGTTTGGAACCGGTACGGAGCGGTCCAGCCCCACGGCATGATCTTTGCCCTCGCTCGTGATGTCCGCGTGCTCGATCCTTCCGTTCCGGGCGGGCAGCGCCAATTGAAGGCCGGCGAGAGCTTCAGCCCCGGCAAGGTCATTCTCAGGAAGGACAAGCGGCCACGCCCGCTGACCCTGCGGGTCAACAAGGGCGGCTGCCTCGAAATCCAGTTCACCAATTTGCTCGACCCTAACCGCCGCAACCAGTTCAAGGCCGACGATCCGCCCAATCCGCGCTGTCCCGGCCCGCTCGACGTTCCTGAGCAGGGGTGCGGCGACCAGCCCGCCGACCGCTGGGCTGGCTTCTACGTCACCGGCCTCACGCCGGCAGCGGACATTTCCGACATGGCGCAGCACGTCGGCGGCAACGCGTCGTCGCTGGTCGCTCCAGGCGGATCGAGAACCTATCGTTTGCGCGCCGACGAGGAAGGCACCTTTTTCGCCTACAGCCCGGCAGCGACAAGCGGCGGCGACGGAAACGGCGGTTCGATCCATGCTGGCCTGTTCGCAGCGGTGCACGTAGAGCCTCAGGGGTCGGTCTGGTATCGCAGCCAAGTGTCCGAAGCTGACATGCCCGCAGCAACCACCTCCGACATTCCGAAATTCGACGGGGCCGACCTGACGCGCTTTGCCATACTTGAAGGCAAAGAGATCATCCATTCCGATCTTAACGCCGTGATCGACATGCGCCAGGCTGTGCGGCCGAAAGAGCTCATGTGCCTCGACGAGAATGGCAAGCCGTACGAGGTGTGCGGCGATCGCAAGAGCTCGTTCCGGGAGTTCACTGCCGTCTTCCACGATGAATCGGGCGCGATCCAGGCGTTCGAGGAATTCGACACCGACGACACCAAGCCTGACGCAGACAAGGCACTGGCAAAGTCCCTCCAGAGCGTACGTGACGGGTTTGCGATCAATTACGGCACGGCCGGTCTCGGGGCCGAAATCCTCGCGACGCGGAAGAAAGTCGGTCCGACCAAGGACTGCGTCGAGTGCCAGCTCGAGGAATATTTCCTCTCGTCTTGGGCGGTGGGCGACCCGGCGATGATCGTGGACAAGCCGGCCAACCTGCAAGTGGCGGGAATGCCGTTCGCGGGTCAGGCCGCGAGCAAAGCATATTTTCCCGACGACCCGTCAAATGTTTATCATAGCTACCTCAACGACCGGGTAGTGATCCGGAATATCCATGCCGGACCCAAGGAACACCATGTGTTCCATCTTCATGCGCACCAGTGGTTGCAGGTCAACAGCAAGCCGGAATCGGCCTACCTTGACAGCCAGACGATCGGACCAGGCGGCGCATACAGTTACGAGATCGCGTATGGCGGCAGCGGGAACCGCAACCGCACTGCGGGCGATTCCATCTTCCACTGCCACTTCTATCCCCACTTCGCGCAAGGCATGTGGGCGCTGTGGCGCGTACACGACGTGTTCGAACGCGGCACCAAGATCGATGCAAACGGCCGGGCCATGTCCGATGCGCGCGCGCTGCCAGATGGCGAGATCGCCGGGGGCACGCCGATCCCCGGCCTTGTGCCGCTGCCTGACATGCCGCTGCCGCCAAATCCCGGGCCGGTGATTATCACTGGCGGGCAGGTCAATCTTGCAGCGATGGACGCGGTGAACGATCCGAACTCGCCCGGTTACAAGCATCCCGGGTACCCGTTTTACGTGCCAGCCAAAGCCGGGCATCGCCCGCCGACCCCTCCCAAGGACGTGGTCGCCGACGGTGGATTGAATCGTCACATCGTTCTGGACGGTGTCGTCACCAACAAGGCGTTCCCCAGCTTTGTTCGGGATTACACGACGCTTCATGTTCAGAAGCTGGATGAAGACGGCACGATCCACGAAAAGCGCGCGAGCGACTTCCACGCCGCCAGCCACACCACCGGGATGCCAGGCGGAGGCTCGGCAACGTTCCGCACGAATGGCCTGCCGGCGGCTCCCGGCGCTCCCTATGCCGACCCGTGCAGAAACGCCATCAGCACCCGCAAGTATCAGGCCGCGGTGTTCCAGTATGATATGATCTACACCAAGAAAGGCTGGCACACGCCGCAGGCCCGTATCCTTGCGTTGCGTGAAGACGTGCTTCCCACGATGAGCGGAGACAGACTACCCCAACCGTTCTTCTTCCGCGCCAACAGCGGGCAATGCATCGAATTCCAGCACAGCAACGTGGTGCCCAAGGAGTACCAGCTGGACTCGTTTCAGCTGAACGTGCCGACCGACATCATCGGCCAGCACATCCACCTCGTGAAATTTGACGTCCAGGCGAGCGACGGTGGAGCCAACGGCTTCAATTACGAAGACGGGACGCCCTCGCCCGAGGAAGTGGTCGCGCGGATCAAGGCCATACGCAAGTTCGGCAATTGCGATCCCGGCATCACCGACGAGGTGGAGCTGAAGAAAA
>JBBSOT010000540.1:0-3429 GCA_038259455.1 Hyphomicrobiales bacterium
AATGGATTGCAGGCTCCTCGACCGCCTTTGCAAGAGCGCGAACTAGGTTTACACCCGCAGCCTCGTCAGAAAAGCGCTCGCGCCACGATCGCAGGCTGTTCTCAGCCAAGCGCTTACGAAGGTCTTCGTTTTTCCAAACCTTCAGTATCGCGAGGCGCATAGCATCGGCATCACCTGGCGGCACGATTAGGGCGTCATGTCCGTCAATTAAATAATCTCTACTTCCGGGACATTCCGTAACAATAACCGGTACGCCGAGAGCCATCAGCATCAAAAAGCTCACTTGACCTGAAGCGGTGTCGAGATTTGAGATTGGGACCACGCCGGCAACGGCGCGCGATGCCAGGCTTTGGCACTCAAGCAGCGATAGTCCGCTCAGAACTTCGACGTTTGGAGGAACGTCTAGGCCCGCCAATACGTCAGGCTTGGCCACGACAATCACACGCTGATCTTGCCCGGCAACAGCGGCGAACAGGGTGCGATAATCGCGTCCCGCAGAACCGAGTGAAACTAGAAATGGCTTATCGCCAGTGTTGTAAGCCTCCACCTGCACTACCCCGCGCTGAAGCGGAACGAACAGAAAGCGTTCTTTTGGTAAGCTTAACCACGCGGAATATATTCCGATTTCGTCCTGCGAATGGACTATCAACAGATCAGCGGCGCGCAATGGAAGCCCGGCGAGGCGACCCTTAAACGCGCTTGATACCGACCCTAAATTAAAAGACCAAGAAACGACTCTTACACGTTTCCGAAGTAGTAGCTTCCAAAAACAAACGGCGAACGCCAATTGCGGAAAGTTAGTAACGATTACGTCAAAGTCAAACTTAACAGCACTTAGTGCGTAGCGAAAATGGTTGAGCCATTCGCGACCAGTTGTAACTGCGCCTCGTTCGTGCCAAGAAATTTCCTTAACGTCGGGCGGCGCCACTTTGTGGAATACGAACCCGGCTTCCTCGGGAGCGAAATCGTCGATCCACTGAAGTTCATGCCCGAACGAAGGGTGTAACACACCTACATGGACAGCCACAGCATCGCCCTTTGCAAATTTTGTGATCCTATGGGCCGATGTGCAAATTGGGACCTGACGAAAGCCTTGATGGCAAACTTTTTGCCGGTTATCCATGGTGAAGAACCAGTTCAATGAATTTAGGTGCAAGACTGGATCGGCGCTCTTGGCAGGTTTAGGGTCGCTTGCTGAATGACTACCTTTCGTTCGAACTGGCAATTTGCCGACGATCCGATTTTCTGCACCTGATCTGCTGTATCGAGCGACACTTGCGATCCTGCCACCGCTGGCGCGTCAGCGGCTCTCCCGCACCGATATACACATACTGTCGTGGTATGACCGCTGGCCGCTCTTTCGGGACGTGGCGCAGTGGCTACGTCGGATACGCAGCTGTTCCAGGAGATGTCTCGATCACGATTACCTGACGCCGGTCCGGTTGTAACTCCTGGCGATGTCCCAGGCGATCGACTTGAAGTACCGCGCCTGGTCGGGGCTTAGCCGGTCAGCCGGGGCCAGCCGATCGGGAAGTTCGGCCGGGTCGCGCTGATAGATCACCGCATAGATCAGGCAGGTGATCGCGTACTGGCCTATATCGTTGAGATGGATGTCGTCGGCAAAGATGTCGCCGATCGATCGCAAAGCGGGTGCCCGGTCGGCTACGACATCGTCGTGAATCCGCATCATCAATCGGTGGCCCGGGATCATGTAGACCGGTGGCATGCCCGCAGGCCGGTTGGCATTGGCGCTGTCCTGCATCTGCTCCCAGCGTGCGCCGTCGATGTCGAGCCGTTTGCGGAACGGGGTAGCCGCCTCATGGTCGTATTCCGGGGGTGTGCCGGAGTGGCGCCAGTAGATCCACGAGGAAAAGAGCATCACCTCGGCGCCCTTGCCGGCGTTGCCCCTGGTCCCTGCGTGCCTGACCCAGCGTTCCAGCCAATCGAGCGTGGTCGTCTTCATGTCGTTGACCGATAGCGGCACGCTTTCGGTGATCACCAGAAGCTCGAACGCGTCGATATCCTGCCGTGCGTCGGGTTTGTCGGTCGGGTGTTCCCAGCGCCAGGCCAGTGACGACCCGGGGGTTATCGAGCGGTGAATCGTGTCACGGGCGCGGTCGCCGGTCCGCCGGGCCGTCGCCAGGGTCAGCCGCCCCGGCCAGGGGTTGGAGCCATAGGCATCCGACAGGCTGTGGCCGCTGTGTATCTGCCGGACCGTCAGCGGACTGGCCTTGCGCGGCGGCAGTGGCTCCTTTGCCATCCCGGCTGCCGCCAGCAGTGCCATCAGCTCCAGGCCCGCAACCAGGCGCCAAACCGCCCGCGCCAATTCTTTCGCCATCTGCCTCGCTCCTTGTCCCGCCTCGGCCGGGAAACGATCCGGTCCGGCGGCTTAGCCCGCCAGCGCCGCGACGGCCTGCCAGTTCCACCAGACCGCCCCTACGGCGAGGAGAAGTCCCAGTCCGGCAAAGCCGACATCGTGCGCCGGATCCCAGACGCCCAGACGCGACGCCAGCCAGACCAGCGCCGGATAGGCGGCAAGTATCCCCAGCCCCTGGCCGATGATCGCCCCCGGCAGGCCGCCGGCCTGCACGCCCAGGAAGATGCCGGTTATCACCAGCGTCGCCTTGGTCGCCGAAACCACAAGGAAGCGGCGGGAATCGCCCGCGGCGAGGGCCGCCTGATCATAGGTGAGCCCGATGATGACGGGGATCTGCATGCACGCGATCAGCACGACGATCGCGCCGGCGTCGCGATAGCGGCTGTCATACAGCAGATCGACCAGCCATACCCCGCTGAACGCGATTGTTGCCAGCATTGCCAGCAGGCCTCCGGTGACCATGACCCGCATTTTGCGTAGCTTGAGGAAATTCTCCCGCGACTCAGCGGGCGGCCGGTCGCGGTAGATCGGGATCAAGACGCGCGTGATCACCACCATGCCCAGAAGCATGGGGAAGCTGCCGAGAAAAAAGCCGATATTGTACACGCCGAACTCGTCCAGCGGCAGAAACTTGCCCAGGATCAGCTTGTCGCCCTGGCTCAGCAGGAAGCCGCAGATCGTGCTCAGAATGATCCATTTGCCGAAATGCAAGAGCTGGTGCACCGCGGTCATCTCCCAGCGGATCCGATTGCGCTGTCCGGGCAAGAACAGCGACATCAGTGCCACCTGCACCATCATGCCGAACAGCGAGCCCCATATGAGCGCCCAGACCGACCGGAGCGAGATCGCCAGCCCCACCCTCAGGGAGAGCGAGATCACCTGCGCAACCATTTCGAGAAGCGTGACCCGCCCGAGCATCAGGTGCCGGTTCGCGGTCTCGCGCCGCGTCGGCATCAGCGCCGCGATCAGGAACTGGGTCGAGGCGAGGGCGATCATGCCGTCGAGCACCGGCTTGTCGTAGATGGCCGAGATCGGCCAGGCCAAAGCGCAGC
>JBBSOT010000541.1:0-3419 GCA_038259455.1 Hyphomicrobiales bacterium
ACGGCTCGGCCGAACTGGTCGTGCCCCCCAATATCACCCTTATGCCTCTGCCGCCCAGGTGCCCGGAACTCAATCCAGTCGAGAATGTGTGGCAGTTTATGCGCGACAACTGGCTCTCGAACCGCATCTACCAATCATACGACGACATCGTCGACCACTGCTGCTTCGCATGGAACAAGCTCGTCGATCAGCCATGGCGAATTATGTCTATCGGCCTACGAGGATGGGCGCATGGGTCATGATCAATGCGCCTTGGTATTAGACGCTGCCTGAACGCTTCCCACCAGACCCACGCATTAGCGTCGTCAATTGATCCAGGGGGCTATGACCGCTTCGGACGATAGCTGCCGATGCTGCCGGCAGACGGGAATAACGGCATCGTCCCACGAGGCGGCATTTGCCTTCCGGCAACTTCCGACCCAACTTAAGCCGTTTCTATGCAGCAACGGGAATGTCGGCTCGCGCCGGATCCAGTCATCCATGGGGTCAAAAGTAGACGGGCAGCCAGCCTACAATGCCAGCTGATCGACACGACAGCAAAGGCGCTTTCCTCGGACATCATGATGATAATTAGGCAAACGACCATTTCAGCGTTTCACCGCCGTGAAATGGAACAAGGTCCGACCCGTCAAGCGAGATCATCCCCGGGACCGGATTTTGCCGCCGCTCCAGCACAATGCGCTCCTCGTTGAGCGGTAGACCGTAAAAGCGGGGACCATTCTCCGATGCAAAGGCCTCCAAATGGTCGAGGGCACCTTCCTCGTCGAAGACGGTGGCGTAACTTTCCAGTGCAAACGGCGCGTTGAAGATGCCGGCGCAGCCACAAGAGGATTCTTTCTCGCCCGCAGTATGGGGCGCCGAATCCGTGCCAAGGAAGAACTTTGCGGAACCGGACGTCGCCGCCCGGCGCAGGGCGAGCCGGTGCCGCTCCCGTTTTGCGACAGGCAGACAATAAAAATGCGGCCTTATTCCGCCCTCGAACATGGCGTTGCGGTTGATCGCCAGAGGATGGGGTGTGATCGTCGCCGCCAGATTGGGACCGCCTGCCTCGACGAATGCGACAGCTTCAGCTGTCGTGATGTGCTCGAACACTACCTTGAGACCGGGAAAATTGGCAATCAGCTTCGTCAGGGTGCGGTCGATGAAGACGGCTTCGCGGTCGAAAATATCGACATGGACGTCGGTAACCTCGCCATGAAGCAGCAGCGGCATTCCGATAAGCTGCATCGCTTCCAGTACTGGATAGATTTTGCGAACATCTGTCACCCCGTGATCCGAGTTGGTGGTAGCTTTGGCGGGATAGAGTTTGCAGGCGGTGAAAACGCCTTCGCCAAAACCGCGCTCGACCTCACTGGCGTCGATGGTATCGGTCAGATAGCACGTCATCAGTGGTTCGAAGACTAGGCCCGGCTCTACCGCTTCGAGGATGCGAGTGCGGTAGGCCTTTGCGGCAGCTACCGTCGTGATGGGCGGGCTGAGGTTGGGCATGACAATCGCCCTACCAAATTGCCTGGCGGTGTAGTTGACGACAGCTGCCAGCATCTCGCCATCGCGAAGATGAACATGCCAATCGTCGGGCGTTCGAAGGACCAAGCGTGTTGGGGCGAACGCTATCGCGGCATTGTTCATCGGCTTGTTTGCATTTGTCACGCCAATGCTCCTCGGAAGGTAGAGTTGAATTTCAATCAAGCACCATGTCGACCCCGTGGTCTTTCAGCTTGGCGGCAAGTCACGTAGAGCCTGGCTGGAACAGTGCCAGTTCTATGGGATCGTTTATTAGCTTTCGATGGTTTGGGAAATATCCGACATGCATATATTGAACGCGGTTGTTGCGGTCGTTCGAGGTTAGCCGGCAGATGCCTTTCAACGGTCCTAGCATTGCGTCGGCCTTATTCTTGTATCCTTCTTGTATCCACTGTCACGTGCACCCCAGCGGCATACACTCTCTGAGGTGTGATCGGCCCTGCTACACTGTGATAGCAGCATCCATTGCCCAAAGCTGCTTGGCATGCTGCACTTCGCTGCTACTGATATGGCCGATACGATGCGCGATGAAATCGATGCCATCGATCAACCACAATGCCAGTTGCGGTTGGGCCAGCCGATAGACGCGCTTTTGCCCGATCGTTTCCAGCCCTACCAATCCCAGCGCCCGCAGCACAGACAGATGCTGCGACATTCGGGTCGGCGATATGTCGAGGCCCAGCGCGAGTTCGTTCACCGTCTGGTTCCCGACACGCAGCTTCTGGATCAGGCGAATGCGATCGGGGTGCGAGATCTGGCGCAACAGGTTCGCCAATTCAGTCGCAACGACAGTGCGGCTTGGCACGCTTCTATGTCCTTTCGTCTTCCGTTGGTCGGGGCTTGCTTTTAATCTGCGCCGACCACGGTCAATGTCGTTGGTCTGGGGGCTATTGCGGTCACGGTGTCTTCGGGAATGGCGCGCCAGCGTGCAACCGTCCGCTGGCCGCCAGCCACACCTCTGCAAAGTTCATCGATGAACTCTGCGTCACTGATTTCGGTCACATACGGTGCTACCGACCCGCGGCCTGGCGTGACAATCCCGCAATCCCAAAGTCTCGCAGCGCCCTGTATCAGCCGCCTCGCACACAAGCTCAACCCGGTTTGGCTGGCGGCAAGAGCGAACGTCTGAACAAGCAAAGGTCCATCGAATGCCATGTGGCTAGTGGTCTCGTCCAGCATCTCAGAGCAAATGGTCACGCCCTCGCGGTGGTGCCACACCATCGGCCATGGGCTTTTTACTTCGTGGACCTGAGCCAGCATGGCAAACATCAAGCTGCGCAGATCGGGCAGCACGATGACCGCATCCCAGTCCGATCTGCCTTTTGCCACTTCGCATAATGCATTCTCGATCAAGAGAACTTCAATTTGCAATCCATCACGTGTGATCGATCGATCGATCTGGAGCAACAGCCGGACTATTGCGTTGCGCCGACGAACGTCGGTCACAATGGCAATTTTTGACCGCCCTTGCGCTGCCGCCGATTGGATCATCGTTTGCAGCACGCTTGCTCGTGGCATAGGTGCATCTACTGAGGCGTCAGACGCCGTCGCATCGAGCAGCGGCGACAACAGTTGAATATCGACTACCCCGCGATTGTTCGGCCTTCCGGCGCCATGATCATACAGGTAGCTGGCTACCCAACTGGCGCGCGGCATCATCAGGTTTCCCCGTCCCTGCAGTGAGACCGGCGACCAGCTTCGCCACGGAGCAAAAACCGGCGAAGCGGGCGCGCGTGCAACCGGCGCTGATGCTGCTGACTTGGCCCATGCGGTAACCTTTCGCAGCCCGGATTCCGGTTGCTGAGGGTTGTGCGCGACATCTAAACCTAGCCATTGCGCGAGGCAGGATATCCCTGATTGCCAAACTTCGGGAGCGTCATCGGACAAAGGCCGGG
>JBBSOT010000542.1:0-3400 GCA_038259455.1 Hyphomicrobiales bacterium
ATATGCTCCTCACCCACGCAACTTTGAAGGTTGTCCGCTATCTCGTGAAATCGAGCACGAACAGACCGTCTCGTTCCGGTTGTTCAAGCTTGTGGCCAAAAGCAAAGGCAGCAGTATCGACAGGTTTTTCTCATGTCCCCGACCGGAGCGCGGCCCGGCCGATCACCATCGAGGGCCGATCTCGTGGCATTCGGCCGAACCAAAAGTCCCGCCAAATTATGCCGCGGCGAACGGTGTACGGCCGTTCTTGATGTAAGCAATGGCTTCGAGAATGACGGCATTCGTGTTGACGTCATATTCCTCACAGCGCTCGCCGGACTTTTCGTAGATGCCGGAAGAAAATCCGAGCTTTTCCGACTTCGCACGATTGGAGATATGGTCGTAAAGCTTGCGGGAATAGTCGTCGGGCCGGTAAGCTAGCCAAAGGAACGCGGCCTTGCTGCTGACCATCAGCGTGTCTTCGACAAACGCCTCGGTCTGCCATGCGGGATTCTCGTCGAGTGCATCGACGCGCCACTCTTCGTCCTCGCCATCCCTTCGGTAACCCTGATAGGTGAACCATGGTTCGCGATCGGTGGGGCCCTCTGAGACGGCAGTAAGTATGCCGGTCTCCTCGAACCGCTGGCGTTGCGCATCATACAGCGTGTCCGCCATCAAAGCGGATTGCGGCGTGATGCCAAGCTCTATCGCCTCGTTAAGGCTCGGCTCCGTAGAGATCATGCCGATCTGGTAGACTTGGTCCAGGAAGCTGCGGCTTTCGGCCGGCGTACCGACGGGGGCGCCGAGCACTGGCTTGTGTTTGATGTCCCAGAGATTGTATCCCCGCGAGACATAGGCGGTGTAGACATAGGATTCGGCTGGACCCATCTCGCCGTCTTTGACGTCCTGCATCTCGCCGTTCTTGATCGTCGACTGAACATCCCATCCGTCGACGACTTTTTTGATGTCGAGCGAACCACCCGTGGCATGATCGAGCACCGACAGAGCGATCAGGAGCCGGCCCATGTCGGTGGAATCGAAACCCGCCTCCAGGGGTGATCCGTCTTTCGAATTATTGCTGAAGTTCGGCAGGCCGCTTCCTTTGAAGGTGAAGATGGTCTTGCCAAGATAGGCCAGCACGTCTTTCGACCGGCGCTTAAGGTCGGCATCGTCAATAAGGCCCAGATCCCTGGCCGAAACATTGGCCAGAATGATCGAACCGACGTCCCACATGGTCAGTTCCTGCTGCTGCCCGATGGCGCCATCCTCATCGACCCATGCCGATCCGGGCGCCATCGCAGGCGCGTTGCCGGGTATCTGGAAGTAACTCCAGGCAGCTTTTGCGTCTTCCATCAAGCGCGCCATCAGTTCATCATCCGTGAGGATGCGGGTTGCAGCGCGGCCCATCTGTCCCGGAAGCAGCGTCAAGGAGACTGCTCCGAGCATAACGTTCCTTCTTGTGTACAGCATTACTTGACCCCATCCCGATAACGAGTGCTACATGGTGTAGCAGGAAGAAAAAGGTTGCCCAGTCCGACCCTGATTGTAGAGTTGAAACGGCGACACGCAAGATTTGGAAGAGATTTCCGAGAGTTAGAGTTAATTGCGTTAAGAAGGCGGACCCGGCGTGACCAATTCAGCAACCGCTTGGCTGCCGACGAAACTGTTTCGGATCGCCTTTGCGGCGAGCCTTTCAATCAGCCTTGGTGCGTGTAAGGGTTCCAATCTCGAAAGCCTGTCGCCAAGCAGTGTTTCCGCGAAAACCATGATGCAGCCGAACAAGCCTGGCTCCGACGGAGCGCAGAAGTCCAAACCGCGTGCGAAGCCGAGCGGAAAGATCGATGAGAGCCAAGGTGTGGCCAGCGCGCCTGAAGCAAAGCAATTGGTTGCAATCGCCCGGCCAGACGCTCCCGCCAAATCGAGAGCTTCCCGCAGGCAGGCATGGGGGACCGTATACTACATTCAGGCGGCCCGGGCCTACAGCGGCGATGGCGGCGTTTCATTGCGCGGTCCGGCCGGACAGTCGCTCGGCGCATCCCTGAGCGTCAGGGACTTTTGCCGGGCCGCCAGGGAAGGCACGGTCACCGTGAGCGGCGGCAAGGCCGTAACCTTCAACCACGCCGGCTGGACTGATCGACCACAAACAGATTGTTCAAAGGTCTTTCCCCGCGTCCGACGCGATGAGGTTGCCCGGTTCGAACGAACGGTCTTTGAGCCCGTGCCTTCGGACGCACCCGAGGGACTGGGCTCGGACAGCCGCTACCGGCTGGTGCCCTATCGCACCGTCGCTGTTGATATTTCCGTGTTCCCCATGGGCTCGGTGCTCTTCATCCCACGGCTAAAGGGCAAGAAGACGCCGATCGGTGTTCATGATGGTTACGTCTTTGCTGGAGACACCGGGGTCGGGATCAACGGTCCGCACCTCGATTTCTTCCTGGGCAGGACCACCGCAAACCCGGCACCGGATATCTTCACCGGCGGACCGGCGACGCGTTTCGACGTCGAACTGGTCACAGACAGTGCTGTGATCGAACGGCTGCGAAGGCAGCATCTCCGATAGGAACCAGAGGTAACCTTAACTCGGCGTTGTGTTTGCCCGAGCCGCAACTCTAGCTTAACAAATCGTTAAGATTGGCTTGGGGAGGCTGCGTCAGGTGCGGTTCTCAGTTGGTATATGAATTGGATTCAAGGGAGGTTCTGGCAACAAGATTCGCGATTTTGGTCGCGATTGTTGAGACTGCCTTATTGGGCATGCTTCACCGCGCTGGCTGCCCTCTTGCTAACGCCTACCCAAGCCGGCGAGATGCATACTGCAACAGCGCTAGGCGCAGCGCCGTCTGCAGCCGGCCTTGCCGCGACCCTTGACCTGGGGTCCGAAATAACGAGGCGGACAGCCAAGTCGACCCAAGGGATTTTGCAATACGCCTTTCTCGACAGCGACGATCCAGCAAGCGCCGCTTCAATGCGTGCTCATGTTGGTCAGCTCGATGTTCTGCTCCCGGTGTGGCTCCATCTGGCGCCAAATGGCTACATCAATCTTGATGGCCAGGATGACGAGAACGAGACCGTTTCGTTTCTGCGCAAGTCGGCTAGTCCTCCTGGTGTGATGCCTGTTATCGACAGCTTCGATGGAAGTGAATGGCGCGCCGACTGGGTCGAGACAATTTTGACCGACGAAACGGCTCGCTCAAACCTCATGGATGGGTTGAGGGATTACGCCCTTCGAGAGAAATACCAGGGCATCACACTCGATTTCCCCCGGGTCGAATCGGGTCTGATGGTTCACTTCGAAGATTTCGTCGCCGAACTGGCCACGCGGCTGCATGCGGACAGCCTGCAACTGAACGTGGTCGTTCCTCTGGATGGAGCGGAATGGGATGTCGGTCGGCTCGGCAAAAGTGCCGACGCGCTGGTCATAACC
>JBBSOT010000543.1:0-3382 GCA_038259455.1 Hyphomicrobiales bacterium
TCGGTGTGCCGCTCCCAGCGCAGCGTTCCCTTGCCCCAGTTCATCGCCAGATGACGCGCCTGGCGGTCGGGTGCGGCGGTGCCAAGCCGGCGCGACAGGTCGGCAAGGCAGGCATGATCGACCGCGGCACCACCCTCCGTCATGAACGCAAGCTGGGTGAGAGCGCGCGGCGGTTCGACGGAGGCGTGCGGCCGGGAATGCACCTCGCCAATGGCCTCCGATCGACCGCCATAGGCGGGAAACCCCATGACGCTGCCGGTCAGTGTCGACGTCGTGCTGGTATCGGCTGGTTTCTCGAACAATGGCGGACCCTCTCGGTTTGCGCATAAGGCAAGTCTCCATACCTGCCCATGCGGAACGTTGTCGCGGCTGCGCGTGCACCGTGCACGGAAGCAGAGCGGGAACTGGATAAATTAATTGACCAGTTTGGCTCGATGGCTTTATCCTCCATCCCTCAAATCAATTCCGGGAAAGTGCCTTGGGCGCGATATTTTCAAGGATAGAGCATTCTCGCACCGCCGACGAGGTCGTACTGCAGATCGAGAGCCTGGTCCTCGAAGGCGTCCTGAGGGTCGGCGACCGGTTGCCTGGCGAGCGCGAACTGGCAAAGCAGTTCGACGTGTCACGGCCGATCCTGCGCGACGCGCTGAAGCTTCTGGAAGCACGCGGCCTGCTTGTCACGCGGCATGGCGGAGGCACGCATGTCGCAGACGTCATCGGCCAGGTGTTCGCCGCACCGGTTCTTGAACTGATTGCATCGCATCCGAAGGCGGCAAATGACTATCTGGAGTATCGCCGAGACATCGAGGGCATCGCTGCAGATCACGCCGCCCGGCGCGCCACGGCAGACGACATCGCGCTGCTCGGCGCGATCGTCGAGCGCATGAAGGCGGCCCATCTGGCCGGCGACATGGACGCGGAAGCCGCCATCGACGTCGAATTTCACAATGCGGTCGGGGAATGCGCGCACAATATCATCCTGCTTCACACGCTGCGTTCGTGCTACCGGCTGTTGTCGGACGGCGTGTTCCAGAACCGGCTGCTTCTGTTTGCACAGCCAGGCGCCCGCGAGGCGCTGCTTGAGCAGCACATGGCGATCCACGATGCGGTGCGGCGCGGCGATCCGTCTGCGGCGCGCGCAGCGGCGGTCGACCACATTACCTATGTCGAGAAAGCCATGGCCGAGGCCGAGCGGACCGGCGACTGGCAGCGTGTGTCGCGACTCAGACTGCGGCAGCGGACCAACGGAGAAGTTCCATCATGACAACGAACGGCGAGCGGCAATGACATCAAACACAAAAACGAAGCCACTTCGCGGTACGCAGGTGTCGATCGTCGAGATCAACGACCTCAAGAACCTGGCCCGCAAGCGGGTGCCGAAAATGTTCTTCGACTATGCCGATTCCGGCGCATGGACGGAGGGCACGTATCGCGCCAACGAGGAGGATTTTCACAAGGTCAAGCTGCGGCAGCGCGTGCTGGTAGACATGAGCAACCGGTCGCTGGAATCGACGATGATCGGCCAGAAGGTAGCAATGCCGGTCGCACTGGCGCCAACCGGCATGACGGGCATGCAACATGCCGACGGCGAGATCCTGGCGGCGCAGGCGGCCGAGGAATTCGGCGTGCCGTTCACGCTCTCGACCATGAGCATCTGCTCGATCGAGGACGTGGCAGCGGCGACCAGCAAGCCGTTCTGGTTTCAGCTCTACGTGCTGCGCGACAAGGACTTCGTCAACAATCTGATCGACCGGGCAAAGGCGGCGAAATGTTCAGCGCTCGTGCTGACGCTCGACCTGCAGATCCTCGGCCAACGGCACAAGGATCTGCGCAACGGGCTTTCGGCGCCGCCAAAATTCACGCCGAAGCATATCTGGCAGGTGGCGACGCGACCGCGCTGGGCCATGACCATGCTCGGGACGCAGCGCCGCACGTTCCGCAACATCGTCGGCCACGCAAAGGGCGTTGGCGACCTGGCCTCGCTGTCTTCGTGGACAACCGAGCAGTTCGATCCGCACCTTTCCTGGAAGGATGTCGAGTGGATCAAGGAGCGCTGGGGCGGCAAACTGATCCTCAAGGGGATCAACGATGTCGAGGACGCCATCATGGCGTCGAAGACGGGCGCCGACGCGATCATCGTCTCCAATCATGGCGGACGCCAGCTCGACGGCGCCCCTTCGTCGATCTCCATGGTCGAGCCGATCGCCGACGCGGTGGGCGACAAGATCGAGGTCCACATGGATGGCGGCATCCGTTCCGGACAGGATGTCCTCAAGGCGTTGTGTCTGGGTGCCAAGGGCACCTATATCGGGAGGCCGTTCCTCTATGGGCTCGGTGCAATGGGCAAGGACGGCGTGACCAAGGCGCTCGATATCATCCGCAAGGAGCTGGACACAACGCTGGCGCTGTCCGGCAAGCGGCTCGTGACAGATGCCGGCAAGGACATGCTTCACCGATAGCGGGCCAAGCCGACCGAAACGAAGGAAGATCTTGAAAGGCATCCATTTTCTCGACGCGAAAGGACCGGAGGGCATAGTAGTCTATGCAATCGGCGACGTGCACGGCCGGCTCGATCTGCTGACCCGGATGCACGAGGCGATTGCAGCCGACCGGGCGCGGCGGGCCGCCAGGGATTTTCGGATCGTCCATCTTGGCGACTACGTCGATCGAGGCGCCGATTCCAAGGGTGTGATCGACTTTCTGATCGATGCCGGCCAGGACGACCGCATCATGTCGCTGGCCGGAAACCACGATCTGGGGATGCTGGACTTCCTGGCCGACGGGTCACCGCAAAGCCTGTTTGCGCAATATGGCGGAGTCCAGACCGCGCGATCCTATGGCGTCGATCTCGATGCCGCCGACGACAGGGCCTTCAGCGCTGCACGCCAGCAATTCAGAGACGCTGTACCGGAGAGTCACCGATCGTTTCTCAGGTCGCTCGGTTACACGGCCTCGCTCGGCGATTTCTTCTTCTGCCACGCAGGCATAAGGCCGGGCGTTGAACTTGAGGCGCAAATACGCGAAGACCTCATCTGGATCCGCGGCGAATTTCATCGCCATGCAGGGCTTTATCCGAAAGTCATCGTTCACGGACATACGCCGGTAGCCGAACCGGAGGTGATGCCCAACCGCGTCAATGTCGATACCGGCGCCTACAACTCAGGTGTGCTGAGCGCCCTCGTCATCGACGGTGCGCACAAGCAGACACTGTCGGTCGACAGCGGATCAGACTAGCCGTTTCAGAGTTAGCGGGAAGCGGTGACGCCGTAGCCGTCAATCGGGGCATGCCCGCTGGATGCATCGGCCGTGTAGATCCCGACGCCGCCAAGAGCGACTGCCGACAGCATGATGAAAGAAAAGATCGCAGCTTTCACGGGATTCA
>JBBSOT010000544.1:0-3375 GCA_038259455.1 Hyphomicrobiales bacterium
GCCGGCGTGTTGCAGCCGGTCATCACGCAACACACGCAGGTAGCGAAATTCGGTATTGAGCGGCTTGCGGCCAATGCTGTCGAGGCGGCCGAGCAGTGCGGCATCCTGGCCATTCCCGAGGTGCGCGAACCGCTAAAATTCGAGAAGCTGCTCGGCAACTGGGACCAGGACCGACGGCTGATCTTCTGCGACGAAAGCGCTGAAACCAACAATCCCCTGCCGGCGCTTCAGGCGATTGCGGAGCGCAAATTCGGGCTGCTGGTCGGTCCGGAAGGCGGATTTTCCGATGACGAGCGGAAGATGCTGCACGCTTTGCCCTTCGTGACTGCCATCCCGCTCGGGCCCCGCATTCTCCGTGCCGACACCGCCGCAGTCGCAGCGCTGGCAGTGATCCAGGCGACGATCGGGGACTGGTAGCGGCGCTCCGCAGGTTTCGGCCCTGGCCCGGATCAATTCCTGTTGACCCTGGCTCAGCAAAATTCGCTTGATCCGCCGCCGACAATTCGTCCATCAAGCGCCGGCGGTCTATTGGGTCGCGACGGGGAAGCATCATGGCGCGCGACACAACCGATTTCCGGCCGATCGAGAGCATCGACGAACTGGTCGCGCATCTGGCCGAAGGCAACAAGCCGAAGGCGGACTGGCGCATCGGTACCGAGCACGAGAAATTCCCGTTCTACATCGATGGGAACGCACCGGTTCCCTATGGTGGCGACCATGGGATCCGCGCCATTCTGGAGGGCATGCAGCAGAAGCTCGGCTGGGACCCGATCCTGGATGCCGGCCGCATCATCGGGCTGGTCGAGCCAACCGGGCAAGGCGCCATCAGCCTCGAGCCCGGCGGGCAGTTCGAGCTGTCGGGCGCGCCAGTGGAGACGATCCATCAGACCTGCCGCGAGGGCAACGCCCACCTGGCGCAGGTGCGCGAGATCGCCGAGCCGATGGGCATCCGCTTTCTCGGTCTTGGCGGCAGCCCGAAATGGTCGCTCGCCGAGACGCCCAAAATGCCGAAATCGCGCTACGACATCATGACCCGCTACATGCCGAAGGTCGGCAGCAAGGGTCTCGACATGATGTACCGCACCTGCACGATCCAGGTGAACCTCGACTTCGAGAGCGAGGCGGACATGCGCCGCAAGATGCAGGTGTCCCTGAAGCTGCAGCCGCTTTCGACCGCGCTTTTCGCCAATTCGCCGTTCACCGAAGGCCGGCCGAACGGTTTCCAGAGCTGGCGCGGCGACATCTGGCGCGACACGGACAACCAGCGCTCGGGCCTCCTGGAGTTCTGCTTTTCCCCGGATTTCGGCTTCTTCGACTATGTCGACTGGGCGCTCGACGTGCCGATGTATTTCATCATCCGCAACGGCCATTACCACGACATGACGCACATGACGTTTCGACAGTTCATGACGGGCGCGGCCCGCGACGAAGTGCCGGACGGGATGGCGACGATCGGCGACTGGGCCAACCACCTCTCGACGCTGTTTCCTGACGTCAGGCTGAAGAAATTCCTTGAGATGCGCGGCGCCGATGGCGGTCCCTGGCGCAGGATCTGCGCGCTTCCGGCATTCTGGGTCGGCCTGCTCTATGATGAGCAGGCGCTGGATTCAGCAGAGGCGCTGACGCGTGACTGGACCTATGAGGACGTTCTGGCGATGCGCAATTCGGTTCCCGAAGAAGGCATAGGGACCGCGTTCAGGACCGGCAATCTGCGCGATATGGGGCGCGAAGTGCTTGAAATCTCACGCCTCGGGCTGGCCAATCGGGCACGCAAGAACCGCGACGGCTATGACGAGACGTCGTTCCTCGGTCCCCTCCAGGAAGTGATTTCGCGCGGCACGACAAGCGCCCAGGAGATGCTGTCGGCCTATCACACGCGGTGGGGCGGCTCCATCGAGCCGGCGTTCACGGAGTATGCCTACTAGGACCGGAATCGCCGGATTCGTGGATGAAACAAGTGCCATTGGCTTAAATCGACTGAAAAAACTCAAGGTCTTTCATCAGGTTGACCTGATTTCTGCTGATCGGAGTCCCGGTTTTCATACACGGGGCGATAATCGGCGCGATCGCGGCACCTTCCCGGCACAATCTGCTTTCGCTGTCGGCCAAAGCGCGAAAACGCCTTCAACAGGAAGCACAAACGTTTTACCTTCATGATGGGGGATGCGGAGCTTCCAGGAGGACAACCAGATGCTGCCACTTTTCGACATGCTGACGAATGCCCAGAACGGCGAGGCGATGGAGCAATTGTCGCGGCAGTTCGGCCTGTCGCAGCAGCAGACGCGTGACGCTGTCGCGGCCCTGATGCCAGCCTTCAGCCAGGGGTTGAAGCGCAACACGTCGGACCCCTATGGCTTCGGATCGTTCATGAGCGCGATGGCATCCGGCAACCACGCGAAATATTTCGAGGACGCACAGAAGGCCTTCGCGCCGCAGGGCGTGGCCGAGGGCAACGGCATTCTGGGCCATCTTTTCGGATCGAAGGACCTGTCGCGGGCAGTAGCCGACCAGGCGGCGCAGGCAAGCGGCGTCAGCCAGCAGATATTGCAGCAGATGCTGCCGGTGATCGCCACCATGATCATGGGCGGGCTGTTCAAGCAAACCACCAACCAGATGCCGGGGACGAGCCAAGCGGCGGGCTTTGGAGGCGCCGGCAACCCGCTCGGCGAGATCATCGAGCAGATGATGAAGCAGGGCGGCACCATGATGGGCGGGCAACCGGCACCGCAGCCGAGGCAGGCCTCGCAACCGGCTGACCCGTTCGACAATCCTTTCGGCAAGGTTCTGAAGGACATGTTCGGCGGCGGCATGCCGCAACAGCCCGCACCCAGGCCGCGGCGCGCCGAACCGCAGCCGGAGCCGCAGGACCCGTGGGGCGACAACCCGCTCGGCAAGATCTTCGAGGAAATGATGAAGGGTGGACAGGCGCCACAAAGACCCGTCCCGGAGCCGGAGCCGCGCGCACGCCAGCAAAGAGCGCCGCAGGGCCAGGCCAAGAACCCCTATGACGATATTTTCGGCGACATGTTCAAGACGGGCGCCAAGCAGCGCGACGAGTACGAGAAGAATGTCGGCTCGATCTTCGACCAGTTCTCGAAGGGCATGAACCGCTACCGGTAGAGCGCTTCACGGTCAGATTGAAGCGATTCTGTTTCCTCGATGGCGTGGCGATCGGCCAGGAAGCAATGCCGTCCCGATGTGGTGAAGCGGACAAGTTGCCTGACGACCCGGGCGCCCGCCAGCGGGAAACCCTTTGGGCCGGGTCGATTCGAGATCCTGCGGGAGATACCGCTTCAGCCGGATCGATGCGACCTGACCCTGGCGGTCAGCCTTCGAATCAAAGGCCGGCACAATGAAATTTTTAGTGCGCAGCCC
>JBBSOT010000545.1:0-3365 GCA_038259455.1 Hyphomicrobiales bacterium
ATCAGCACATTTCCCTTCTTGTCGGCCTTCTGGGCGTGGATGAAGGACACGTCGGGCCGAAGCGCCGGCACGGCGGCGAGGACCTCGCCGGTGAATGGGCAGGTCACGGTCTTGATGGTTGGAGTAACGCTGGCCAGTTCGGCGCCGAGATAGCCACGAAAGGCCGCAAAGGGCAGCCCCGCCGCGCCCGCCTCATAGGCATTCGCCATGCCGGCATGACTGTGTTCCTCGATTTCCAGGCTGTTTGGGATGCCGTTCTCTATGGCGTCGCGGGCGCGCCTCAAGAGCCCGACGCCGGGATTGCCGGCATAGGAGAAGATCATCTTCCTGACCATGCCCATGCCGATCATCTGGTCGTAGATCAGGTCCGGCGTCATGCGGATCAAGGTGAGGTCGCGGAATCCCTGGCGTATCGCCTCATGGGCCGCAGCCGTCGGAATGAGATGCGTGAACCCCTCGAAGGCGGCACTATCGCCATCGTTCAGATTTTCCGACACCGCCTGGGCAAGCGGCATGAAGGTGGCCATCGCAGCACTCCATCCAAATGTTCGCATTGCGAACTTTTGTTATGTATGAGATACTTTCTAGATCGTCCTGCAAACCGGAGTCAATATGACCGATGACGAGTCAAAGCCGGGGTTGAACGCATCACAAGCGCTGCGGGACCATGTCGGATCGCTCGACAAGGGGCTCGCCGTCATGGAGATCCTGGCGCACCATCCGTCGGGAATGACACTGACGGATATGGCCGGCGAGGCCGGCATGACGCGTGCCGGTGCCCGCCGTTTCCTGCTGACGCTATGCGCTACCGGCTATGCCACCCAGGCGGGACGGCTGTTTTCGCTATCGCCGAAATTGCTGGGCGTGGCGAGAACATGGTTGCAGGGCGCCTCCTTGTGGAGCCATGCAGAGCCATTCATGCGCGCAGTCGCCTCGGAGCTCAACGAATCCTGCTCGGCCGCGGTGCTGTCGGGCGAAGACGTTGTCTATGTCGCACGCGTGCCGGGCCGCCGCATCCTCAGCGTCGCGCTGACTGTAGGCACGCGGCTGCCGGCCTGGTGCACGTCGATGGGCCGGGTGCTTCTGTCCGACCTGCCGCCTGTCGAACTCGAGACCTTCCTGTCCGACGCAAGAATTGAACGCCGGACACCGAAGAGCATCGTCGATCGCACCGAGCTCGCCCGGCGGATCGGGCAGGCAGCGCGCGAGGGTTTTGCTCTGGTCGACGAGGAACTGGAGACCGGCTTGCGCTCCATCGCCGTGCCGATACGCGACAATGAGCGCCGCATCGTGGCCGCAATCAACATCTCGACCCAGTCGGCCCGCTTTTCCACCGTCGAGATGAAGAGCCAGATGCTGCCGCGCCTGACCGAGGCGGCAAAGTCGATCGAAGCATTCTTTGCGCTACACGATTAGCCGGCTATGGAGACACGCATCTTCCAGAGCGATTTATACCGGAAAACCGCTGGTGATAAGCTACTGCCCACTGACTCGACAGATTTCCGGCCCAGTAGCGCGGTGCTTCACGATGACAGCAAACCTCCGATCGGCGTCGCTGAGAACGCGGTCGTTGATGGTCAACCCGGAATCCCTCCGGTCAGGCGATGCGCATGTATCTTTGTCGGCATCAGGGACCACAATCGATGATTGCTTCGTAGACCCGCTTCTGGTCAGCGGCCGATCTTATGGCCTTCACCGCCTCCGATGATCTCAGCTGGCGCGCAATTTCCGACAGGAGTCTTAGATGCCGGTTCTGCTCGCCCGGCGGCGTGAGGACAAGACAAACGAGGTCCACCGGCTGCTCGTCGATCGCGTCAAATGGGATCGGCCTGGACAATCTCACGAAAAGCACGAACGGCGACACGATGCCCTCGACCGGCGCATGGGGAATTGCGATCCCTGCCCCGAGCCCGGTTGATCCGAGGGCTTCGCGGCCCTGCAACGCAACCAGGATGTCATGCTCGGTGATGCCCAGATTCTTGGCCGCGGTCTTCGACAGAAAAAGCCAAAGCTTGGCCTTCGTCGATGCGGAAACATCGATGAGCACATGGCCGGGCTTCATGGCCTCGGAGATCGCCATCGGTTCAGTCGCTTCCATTTCCTCACTCGCTTTTGCCTGCCGCAGGGTCTGCCTGGGCGGTCTCATTCCGCTTCGCGCAGGCGGTAGCCGACGCCGGTTTCGGTCGTGATGTATTGTGGTTCATCGGGGCTCGGCTCGATCTTCTGGCGCAGCTGTCTGACATAAACCCTGAGATACTGGACATCGGTCGATCCGCCCCAGACGTGATTGAGGAGGTGCTGGTGCGTAATGACCTTGCCAGCATGCTGAACGAGGACCCGCAGGATGTCGTATTCCTTCGGCGACAGCTTCACTTCCTTGTCCGCGACCTTGACGATCCGTCGCACCAGATCGACTGACAGGCCGCCAGTCTGGAAAATTGGACGTTCGCCCTGTTCCTGAAGCTTGTGTCGCAAGGCAACGCGGATGCGCGCCACCAATTCCTTGGTTCCGAAAGGCTTTGTGACATAGTCGTCGGCGCCGAGTTCGAGCGCCTTCACGATACCGGCCTCGTCGGTACGACTCGACAGGATGATGATCGGCAGATCGAGAAGCTCGTTGCGCCATTTGGCCAGCAATTCATGTCCTTGCATGTCGGGAAGGCCGAGATCGAGCAGGATCAGATCGGGCTGCTCGGACACGACCTTGCCAATCGCGTCGCTTGCGTTCGTTGCCTCGGCGATCGCAAAGCCCTCGACCGTAAGGCCCACACGCAGCAATTTCCGGATCGGCGGCTCGTCATCGACGACAAGTATCTTGACACTCGAATTGGTCATTCCGGCTCTTCCATCCTCGGAGTCTCGGTCGCTACCGGCATGCGGATCGTGAAGACGGCGCCGCTGCGGTCGGTCCTGTTGCCGGCCACGATGGTTCCTCCCATCGCCTCGACAAAACCCTTGCATATCGACAGGCCCAGTCCGGTGCCTGCACGCACAAGGTCGCGCTTGCGGACACGGTAGAAGCTGTCGAACACCCGCTCGAGATCGGCCGCGGGAATTCCCGGCCCTTCATCGAGGATCTGGACCTCTACCCACTGGCCGTCATCCCAGGCCCGTACCTGGATCGTGGTTTGGGGCGGGGCGTATTTGGCGGCGTTGTCGAACAGGTTGAACAGTACCTGTTCGAAAAGCACCGGATCGATCCTGAGCGTCGGCAGGCTGGACGGAATGCCCGTCAGGATCGTGTGGTGCGACATGATCTTGCTGGCGCGCTTCAGCGCCGAGCCGACAAGGTCGTCAAGATACTGGATCGACAGGTTGGGCTTCATTGCGCCGGTTTCGATGCGCGACATGTCGAGCAGATTGGC
>JBBSOT010000546.1:0-3359 GCA_038259455.1 Hyphomicrobiales bacterium
CATCGTCAGAACGGAAACGAGAAGCACTTTGCGAACCATAGTGATTTACCTTCAATCGAAATTTCCAAGGTATCCATTTCGCTTTATGAATGCCGAGCCTGCAAACCCGTCACCTCCAATCAGTGTTGGGCATCGCCTACGCAAGGCCGAATGCTTATCCGGCGTCGCGCCAAAGTGCAAAGATAGACCGCGGCTTTGGAACGGGCCGCGCAATAATCCATATTCAGAAGGTTGCGGGTAAGGCGGGTATGTGCGGGTATGTTCCCAGCCCTTATATATATTTTAGCACTGCTAAATTCCGTATGTGGGCGAGAAAGATACCCGCACATACCCGCTTTACCCGCAAACCGGTTCATATTTGCGGGTATTATTATGAACAAGGTTCTGCAGCCCAAACTCGCTGTTTTGCGTGGCCATCCTCACAATCAGTAAATTTAAGCCCTCCTATGATGCGCCCACGATGCCGCGCTAGATAGTGACCAAGTCGCCGAGCATTGACCTCACCGCCGCGGCCTTCAGCCACCGAGAGCAACGCTTGATACAGGTCCGGAAAGGTGCGTTCGCCGTGAGGGCTGCGTTCGTCAGCGCGAGATATAATGCGTCCGGTTGTAACCTGCTCGCGCCCAATGGCTTGGTCCCACGACAAGAGTAGTGCGCGCAGATCGGATGTAGTTGGATCGTCAGCCCGTGCAGCTTCCATCGTATCGACAGGATCAGCGCGGCCCAGCCAAACAAGCGCCGAGCGCACAATGCGGCTCCAATCCTCGAAGGAGGCAAGCGGGGGCAGTTCATTAGGATGGCCGGCCGCCGCGTAAGCCCGTGCGATAGTCAGCGCAGCGGCTATATACTTGCCCCTGTTTGCCAGCACCAGGTGGAAGGGCTTACCGTCGAACTTGCGCAATTCGGGGCGCTCAACATTCGGATCGAGCGAGCACAGAATAACGCGGCGGGTCATGTCGCCCACAAGATGGATGTTATTACCGGTTGCGAAAACCGATGCACGACTCTCAATTTTAACAAGCTTGGAAGAGCCAAGCGGCCGGATTGATACGATTGGTCGCTCCACCATTTGGCACAACATATCGCCCCCAAGGTCGCCATTGACGTTATCGATCGAGACTATGGCCTGTCCATTGAGCAGCGCAGCGGCCAACCTTTTCTCTGTCTCCTCCTCAGTACGCCCAGCTGCCAACACGGGCGCGCGTTCGCCAGTGGCAATCGCTGATGCCAAGTCAATGATATAGCTCTTGCCTGATCCAGCTACAGGCGCAGTTGTAGCGTGAAGCGGGACCACGGAGAGCGCCCCGCGCACAACGGGTGAGATAATTGCAGATAGAGCAGCTGAGCGGCTGGCAGCGTCCACAAAAGGGAACTCGTGGAGCAGATCATCAAGAACCTGGAGTGATGACAATGCATCAGCTCGCGTCGGCGTGTCCGCAATCTCGGGAAGCGCGGGCGGTTCAAGCAACAAGAGCTCGGTTCGCGGATCGTACCCCGCCTTAGACAGAATTGTGCCGTCTGGTCTTAGAGTCGGTGTTGTCAAAACGCCGGCTAATCGCCGAAACTTCCACTCACCTTCTCGCGCTAGGATTGTGAGCGCGACGTTGCGAGGCGGATCCTTCGCCGTCCAATCGTTTTTCCGAATGTCGAACTTAGCCCAGTCAGCGCTTCTCGATAGATGATCAACCATGCAATCCGCGTCTACTTGGACCAGTCTTGCAGCTTTTGTCCGCAATCCGTGGGCAGCTGGAAGATCGTCTACAACGGGCCGAACAAGTCCTCCGCGGACGTAAATCGGAGCCTCCGAAACTGTGAGCACTCGTTCGGCATCAGAAGCCATAGTATGTAGTTGGCCGGGACGAATTGTGATGGTTGTCCGCAGAGGGGCCACAACTTCGGAATGGTCGAAAGCTTTTTTTATTGAGGCAGCAGTCATGCGTCGGCCCCTTCCATAAGCACAGCGTTGAAATCTTTAGCACCGATCGGGAAGAATGTTCTTGAGACCAGCCCTCGATCACTAAAGGTCTGAGCAGCCTTTCGAGCAGCAATTTCTCCTGCACCGTCCGCATCGCCGCCAATGGCGACACACCGCACAACATCAGGAAATAGCATGGCAGGTAGCATAGAGGCCCCAGCCGCCACCCACACCGCTCTGCCCAGCGTCTGCTGGAGTGTAAGCCCATCTTCCAAGCCTTCGCACAAGATCAGCTCCGCAGCGGCTGGTGCGAGACGTATCGCGCCGCCGACAACCTTTCCCAGAGAAAGCTTCGCTTTTGGGACGTCCGCTTTTCCAGAGCCCGATGCATTCAAATAGGTTCGTTGAATACCAATTAACGCTCGATCGACCGACGAAATAGCAGCAACCAGAACGGGATATTCGATACCCCGCTTTCCATAACGCAGGCGCGTATATCTGATAGTACCAGGTATGGGCAGAGTCAGTCCGCGTGAGCGTAAATAGCTCTCGGCTGGGGTGCCCGTCGCTGGTCCTGAATTTCGCCAAATTGTGCGCGCTTCATCGGTCCGGTCGATAGAATTAGCCCGGGGGACCGGAGCGATATCGATCGAAGGGACCGCGCGGCTATCCAGCATCTTAGCGGCGCCTCGAAGATCTACATTATGAAGCCGTTGAAGAAAGTCGAGGACGTCACCTGAACACCCACAACCGAAACAGTGGAAACGATCTCCGCCATTAAAGATGGTGAAGCTAGGCGAGGCGTCCGAGTGGAATGGACAACAAGCTTTCCATTCGTTTCCAGCCCGTATCAGCTTCACCACCGCGCCCGCTACGGCTGGCAAAGGGTGCTCTTGGCGGATGGAATCCAAGTCAAGTCTGCAGGCTGGACCAGCGCCGCTCATGCCGCCGCCTCGTCCGCTTCGTCGGTGACGACAACGATAGGTAGCCCACACCGCGCGATCGTTTTGCGAAGCTCGTGGAGCATAAAAGGCAACTTCATTGGGGGAGTGAACCACATCTCTTCGGTCCAATCGTCCCCAGCATAGGATGCCTGCCAAAAGTTGCTTGTTCGGTTGAAGCGCACGACACGAATGGCTCTGAGGGGTGGTTTTGTGAACGGATATAAGTTCATGCCGCCGTTCCAATCGTTACAAATCCTTCACAGCGATGGTTGTGCCGCGTGACACGGCTGTCTGCTGTCAACGGAACGGCTGGATAATTCGGTCTGCCATCGACCAGAATAGTGGAGAGAACTGCTTTTGCGAGCGCGTAAGAAACACCTTCCCCAGAGAAGGGAATGCAGCGATTAGCAATATTCCTCTTGCGCGGGTTGAGCCAAGCCAGTGCCCATTCGTTTGGCCGAAGTTCGACAAGGCAGTAACCAATGGGCTTCCAGCCGACA
>JBBSOT010000547.1:0-3354 GCA_038259455.1 Hyphomicrobiales bacterium
CGCACCCCATATGGGCGGAGATCGCGGCGGGGTAATCATCACGGTGGTGGCTCCCGGCGGTCGCATGGCGGCGCCTGGCCACCTTGGCCACATCGTTGGCTGCGCAGGCATCGAAGCATTCACGAAGGCGCTGGCAAGCGAACTCGGTCCGCGCAACATCCGCGTCCTCTGTCTGCGATCACACGCGATTTCCGACGCGGTCGCGGCAGGTTCCTATACCGGTGACCTCTTCACCCCGAAAGCCAAGGCGATGGGACTGACCGTACAGGACTGGCTCGGAGGCGCGGCTCAAGGCACGATGCTGAAACGTCTGCCGACCCTGTCGCAGGTGGCGCAGACCATCGCGTTCCTTGCGTCAGGTCATGCGGCAGCGATGACGGCCTCTGTCGTCAACATGACCGCTGGCCTGACGACAGAGTAGGCGGCCAAGGCTTGCAGCTCGGTCGCGATGGGGGACGAGACCGATGCCGGCCCGACATAGCGGGTCCTTCCGAATCTGCTAGCCTCTCCTTGAGAACGCAAACGCCCCAGCCAGTAACAGGATTGCCCCGCGCAGCTTGCGGGATGACAAGCTCATCGGCTTCGGATAGCGCGAGGACGTTGACCATAATGCCGCCGAACTCGAACACCGCGGACACTTCGTCCTCAAACACCAGCGGGAGTTCAAGCGCCGAATGGTAGAAATCACGACAGGCAGCGAACTTATCCGAGAACAGAGTGACTGTTTCGAATATTGGTTTCACATTCATCTTCTTACCTTCGATCTGGCCAGCTGAGGAACGAAATCATGGTCCCTTTGAGGCGAACTTAAGTGGATCGATAAACCACCGCGATGGCGCCACCGGAAAAAGTCTTTGCACTGATGAGTTGCAAATCCATTGGTTTGGACAATCCGGAAAACAAGGGCACCCCCTTGCCAAGCGCAATCGGAGCAATCAGGAGTTGATATTCATCGATGAGACCGTTGGCCGCCAGATCCTGAGCAAGATTGGCACCGCCGAGAACCCTGATGTCCTTGCCCCGCTGCGCCTTGAGGCGCGTAACTTCCTCTGAGAGGTTTCCCCTAGCTTCAATGGGATTGGACCAAGTGCCCACACCCTCAACTATCGGCTCTGTCACATCAGAGGATGATACCTTTGCACGCTCAGTTTCAGTCGAAGCCATTGTGGTTGCATGAGGGTTCGGTCGATCTGAGAGGCCATTCTTGGTGAATACTACCTTGGGAATCTTGTTCATGGGTTCTGCGAAGGGCGTATCTGCATTTGGCCAGTAGTTTGCCATTTCAGAGTAAGAGCGGCGGCCCATAGCAATGATGCCTGCCTGCCATAAATTATCGACTATCCATTCGTCTGTCGCATCGTCCCCGGTCTTGAAAATCCAGTCAACCTCCCCGTCAGGACCGCTGACAAAGCCGTCGACTGAAACAAACATCCCTAACACTAGCTTTCTCATAATTGCCTCCTACGGTTATCGTTGCAGACCCTGTCAAAAGACCGATCAGGTTGTAACATCAGGCGCTTTTTCGTTCGGAAAGGGCGCCATCGGCCTTGAAGACCGCCAACTGTGCGGCGAACGCCCACTTGTAGGCTGGCTGCCGTTTTGCTCGGTGCTGCGTGCGGTCTTACAAGCTCATTGGCTCCCGAGAGGGCCAACGCATTGATCATGATGCCGCCAAAGTCGAACACTGCTGACACCTTGTCCTCAAACACAATCGGCATGTTCAGGGACGACAAATAAAACTCCCGGCAAGGCGCGAAGTTCTCCGCGAATAGGGTAACTGTCTGGAATGTCGGCTTTGCAATCATCTTTCCTTTTCCATTCAGGCCGGGGACCGAAAAATTCAACCAACTCTGCGCCAAACGCCCAGAGCCACACCCCTAAATAGCCGAAGCGCAGTTCTGGTCACGATCTGAACGTGGAACGAACCAATGACGAGCAATCAGTGACAACCTTCATCCCGTAGTTTGATCGTTACGGTGGTTTGCAGCTTTTGCGGATCTGGCTCTTCGTCAGGACCATTATGGTAGATTTCAAGACGATTTGCGAACCACTCGCCACCATCTTTATGCCCGGAATCGAAAATCAGACCAGCCTGACAGGCCCACCCGATAAGAACGCCATTGACCATAATGAGATTCTCATAGGGCCCAAAATATGTGATTTCAGCATACCGCCCCGCGGGAAGGATGCCGCTCGTGAAGTCTTCGAAAGGCGCGACAGCATGGTCGACCGGCACTCCGAACTCCATCTCAATATCCGGCATGTTGATTACATTATGCTTGAAGAAAATTGGCCCGCCTTCTTTCAACTGGTTATTTTCGATGTGTGAGAAAAGGCGTTTTAGAATTGCGGGGATCTGACCGTCGAAAGGAAGCGTGACGTCGGCCTTCAGCGCGACGTAGGTTACCGCAGGGCGGTCAACAATCCTGGGAAGGGTTAGCATTTGTTTTCCTCTTCAGTTTTGAGCAATCATGATCTTAGGTCGCCACAAACTTTAGCGGCGGTGTACAAAGCGGATACCGAAAGCATGCCATCCAGTACTTTTACTGTACCGGGCACGCACATGTTTCCGGTTAAAACCGTGTCGCTATCTGGCGAAATTTCGAAGATGATGATGGTTACTATGTGCCTTCTCCTGACAAATGATTTTCGGTCTTATGCGCTATCCTGACCCTCTCCTGACCCTGTCCTGATGCATCTCGATCAGAAAGGTCGCCACCGCTGGTGCGACGATCTCAGGCGCGGCCGAGTGGTCCGCGCCGGTGAGGACGGCAACCCGCGCATCGGGGATCAACTGGCCCAGACGTTCGGCGGTGGCACCGAAGAATTCGGGGCTCTGATCACCGGTCAGGATGAGTGTAGGCACGGCGACCCTTCGCGCGATCTCAACGGGCAGACGACCGCCCGTCGATACGCCCATGAGGTCGAGATCGTTCGATATGCTCGGGGCGGCGCGCAAACGCGCGTTGTCGGTGGCCATCGCCGCAGCCATTTCGTCCGGCACGCCCGATGCGGCGAGGAACGCTTTGATCGCCGCTGCGTGACGGCCAGCATCCAAGTGTCCTCGCACCTTCGCAACATAGGAATCTTCCACTTCCGGCGCATCATCGGGCGAGAACGGTGGTTCATAGAGAATGAGGCTGCCGATCGGCAGGCCCTCGGCTGCGGCATGGAGTGCCAATGCCGCGCCTGAGGAGTGCCCGAAAAGCGCCGGACGGCTGCCAGCCATCGCGATCATGGCGGCGATATCCTCGATTTCGCGGATAACGGAATAGGACGTGCCATCGCCGCTGTCGCCTCGTCCGCGCCGGTCCACCGCGAATGTCGTGAAATGGTCTGACAGTGCCTTGCTGA
>JBBSOT010000548.1:0-3333 GCA_038259455.1 Hyphomicrobiales bacterium
CGACGGGTCCACGCGGAATTGCGTACCCCCAAAAGATTGCGGCGAAATCGGCAGTAAGCGCATTTTACGGCGCTACGATCCCGCTCTGCGTTTGATAGTCGTCGGATCCGATCCGTTCGCGCTGGCAATCTGCGCCATGGGCAAGACGATGGGCTGGGAGGCGGTCCTGCTTGCTCCATTCGGTCCGGTCGGCGACGCTCCCTTCGGGCTACGTCACGACCGGCGCCCTCTGGACC
Source organism: Hyphomicrobiales bacterium (assembly GCA_038259455.1). Taxonomy (GTDB): domain Bacteria; phylum Pseudomonadota; class Alphaproteobacteria; order Rhizobiales; family Rhizobiaceae; genus CAMYMG01. The sequence goes on from JBBSOT010000548.1 coordinate 237, forward strand.
AGTCTCTTTGCGAGGTCGACCTCGATAGATGGACGGCCATTGCCGTTGCAACCCACGATCTCGAGCTGGACGAGGCGGCGCTCGTGCCCGCGCTGCGTTCACGCGCGGGTTATGTCGGGGTGCTGGGATCGCGCCGCAAGCTTGCCCAGCGACGGGCGGGCCTCGCCGAAGCGGACCTAACCAAAGCCGAGATATCTCGCCTCCATGCGCCGATCGGGATAGCCATCGATGCGCAATCGCCGTGGGAAGTGGCTGCCGCGGTCATTGCCGAGATCATCGAGAACCAGCGCAGCGTTGGAAGCTCACATCTGCAGTTAGCGTCGCCGGGAATCCATGCTGCGGCATGAACCCTTCGCAGGGTGCCATGCGATCGTGCTGGCAGCAGGCGCGGCTTCGCGCTTCGATGGCGCGAAGTTGATCGCCCCCTTTGCTGGCCAGCCGCTGATCTGCCGGGCGGTTGGAGCTGCCCACGCCTCACGGGTGGAACGCGTAACGGTGGTCCTGGGATCACGGGCCGACGAGGTTGAAGCGGCGTTGGAACCCTTGCGGGACATGCGGCTCGAACTCGTCAGATGCGCAGTCTGGCAGGACGGTCTCTCCGCGTCGCTGCGCTGCGGGCTTTCGCACCTGCCAGACTGCCGCGCCGCGGTGATTTTCCTTGGAGATATGCCGAACGTATCGGCTGCATTGGCCGATAAAGTACTCGAGACGGTACTCGATGGCGCTCCTGCTGTATTTCCGGAATACAACGGCGCGCCGGGACATCCGGTGGCAATATCGCGCGATCTTTTCAGGTCGCTCGAACGGTTGGAGGGCGATCAGGGTGCGCGCGCACTTCTCAAGGAGATGAAAGGCGTGGTCAGGCTGACGACCGGCGATGCCGGTTGTGTTCAGGACGTCGACACCAGACACGACCTCACTCGACTAACATCAGACTAATCTTCGCCGTGGTAGCGGGGCGAAGCTTGGCGCGCATGGCCTTTCGCGTCAATCGGGAGGGGAGTGCGTCCTCTCGCCACTTTCTTCCCGAATTTCTTCGATATTGCGTTCGCGCCGCCCGTCCATCGGATGACGGTTGCCCGGTTTACGCATGAACCGCAGAAATAAGACCACCGCAATTATCAAAGCAACCGCAAGGGTTCCGAACCCGAGCCACGACGTCATTTCACCAGTACCCATAAATCACCTTTGTTCCGTTCACCATTTGGAAAAACGGCTTTTATGCCAAGAGGTTCCGTCTGCCGCGCTGCGACGGAGGGCCGTCTGGTCACGTGACCGCGAGCTATCATATTTGCGGCGCTGGTGTTTCCCGCAACCGGGCGGTACCTCGGGGAGGCAATGATGACGAGCAGGCGGATGGACGAATTCGAGGACTGGATTGGCCGCAGCGTGACGGCCACCGATACGCTGGAACCGGCGCGCAGCAATGCGCTTGACCGAGCGCTTGGCGGGGCTGGTGACCTGGCGGCGGGGGACGTTCTGCCGCTGCTCGACCACTGGCTGTATTTCTGGGACGTCCAGCCTCCCGCCACTTTGGGGAGCGATGGCCACCCTGCCAAGGGCGGTTTCTTGCCGCCGGTAGCGCTGCCGCGCAGGATGTGGGCCGGCGGCCGGATACGTTTTCTGAAACCGCTTGTGTTGGGTGCTACGGCGACAAGGACATCGACGATCCTGTCGGTGACCGAGAAAGCCGGCAAGACAGGGCCGCTGGTGTTCGTCACCGTGCGGCATGACATCGAAGGGGATGACGGCCTGGCCATCAGCGAAGAGCAGGACATCGTCTATCGCGGCGCTGCCAGCGGGCCCACCGCGGTACCAACTCCGGGCCACGATTCCGTTCCCATGCGGCATGCTGACTGGACTTGGCCGGTCGATCCCGATCCCGTCCTGCTGTTTCGATACTCCGCGCTGACCATGAACGGTCACCGGATCCATTACGACCGTGCCTACGCGGTGGAGGAGGAGTTCTACCCCGGGCTGGTGGTGCACGGCCCGCTGCAGGCCAAGCTGATGATGCGGCTGGCGCGTGGCCATTGCACCGCTCCGATCACACGTTTCCAGTTTCGCGCACAAACTCCGGCGATCGCTGGCATACCGCTCCATATATGCGGCAATCTCAAGGGCGCAGACATCGAACTGTGGACAGAGCAGGGGCAGATACGGAACATGATCGCTGGCGCCAACAGAGAGGTACTGTAGGACGTTCGACCGGGCAACGCGTGGACGAAGTTGGGCTCGCGATCGAGGAGCACCCTTGCCGCGAGGTCACCAAGCCGTTTAGGGCAGCAGCACAAAAGGATTGCCTGAACCAGTAACGGCTCAATCAAGACAAAATCGAGGATTTCATCATGCGACAGATCGACCATTTCATCGCCGGCGGCGCAGGCTCTTCCGGAACCGGACGCACGCACAAGGTCTGGAACCCCTCCACCGGTGAGGTGCAGGCGGAAGTTCCCTTGGGCGATGCGGCGCTGCTCGACCGCGCGGTGGCTAATGCGATGAAGGTCCAGCCCGAATGGGCGGCGACCAATCCGCCGCGCCGTGCCCGCGTGATGTTCCGCTTCAAGGAACTGATCGAAGCCAACATGCAGGAGATGGCCGAGTTGCTGTCGTCCGAGCACGGTAAGGTGATCGATGACGCCAAGGGAGATATCCAGCGTGGGCTGGAAGTGATCGAATACGCCTGCGGCATACCCCAGGTGCTGAAGGGCGAGTACACGCAAGGCGCCGGGCCGGGCATCGATGTCTATTCGATGCGCCAGCCGCTCGGCATCGGCGCAGGGATTACCCCGTTCAACTTTCCCGCCATGATCCCGATGTGGATGTTCGGCATGGCAATCGCTGCTGGCAACGCCTTCATCCTCAAACCGTCCGAACGCGATCCTTCGGTGCCTGTCCGGCTGGCCGAGCTGTTCCTTGAAGCAGGCGCGCCCGAAGGCCTCCTTCAAGTGGTTCACGGCGACAAGGAAATGGTCGACGCGATCCTCGACCATGCCGATATCGCCGCGGTCAGCTTCGTCGGATCGTCCGACATCGCGCATTATGTCTACAAGCGCGGTGTCGCGGCGGGCAAGCGCGTGCAGGCGATGGGCGGGGC
>JBBSOT010000549.1:0-3332 GCA_038259455.1 Hyphomicrobiales bacterium
GGTGGTATCGGCATCCCAGGCGGCAAAGCAAGCGGGATCAACTCCGGGGCCAGAAACGATTTCCGGGCCGGCCAAAGTCAGGCTGGTCGAGACCAGCAGGCCAGCTGTGGCCAGGGTTGCTAGGCGTAGAAAATTCATGTCGTCCTCCCGTTATGAAACAAATTCAACGCTATGGGTTCAAGCGGCGCGGTTCACGCAGCTCTCCCGTTCCTCCTGCGCCATTTTTGGCGCCTTGATCACAGTAAGCGCTCATTTCCATGCACGTTTGACGCTGCCCTTTTGACGGGGATCGCTTTCAGACGGCTACATCGGATCAGGCCGCGGCCGTTTTTGCGAAGTTGAATGGCAGCAGGTCGTCGATATCGGCGTCTTGGTCGCGCTGAGGCAACTGGGCGAGTGCATGGCGCAACCACGCTAACGGTTCGACGCCACAGGCGCGGCAGGTCAGCATTAGGCTGTAGATGACGGCGCTGGCATTGGCTCCGTCGACGGTATCACTGAACAGCCAACTCTTTCTGCCAGTTGCAAAAACCCTAATGTCCCGCTCGAGAAGATTGTTGTCGATCGGCATCCTGCCGTCTTCGGCGTAGCGCGTCAGATACTCCCATTGGTTCAGCGTGTAGGAGACGGCGTCGCCGAGCTTGCTGTCCGGCAAGACCTTGGGGGCGATGTCGTCGAGCCATAGCTTGAGAGCATTGAGGACGGGAACACTGTGTTGCTGGCGGAAGCGGCGAAAGCACTGCTCTGGCGTTTCGTCCCTGTCCGGTTTTTCGTTCCGCGCCTGTCTTTCAACCCGGTAGAGCTGTTCGAAGAACCGGAGCGCCTGCTCGGGCGGGCCGCCACCTTTCTTCCTCGTCTTGAGGGCATCGACAAAGCGCCGTCTGGAGTGAGCCATGCATCCAATATGCGTTGCCCCCGCAAGCGTGCGCCAGGCGGTGTAGCCATCGCTCATGATGATGCCGCGATAATCGCCCAGAAAGGCCTGTGGGTGTATCTGGCCGCGGCCCGGCTGATAATCGAGAAGAACGATCGGCTCGGCACAGTCCTCGCCGCTGCGGTAGGCCCACATATACGATGTGCTGGTGGCCTGCCTGTCCTTTTCCTTCAAGACCTGGACCGTGGTCTCGTCGCCGTGGATGAGAGGCTGCGATCTGAGCCGCAGTTTCAGCGCATCATAGATGCGGGAGAGATGTTTTTGGCTCGAGCCGATCACCCAGTGGCCCAGAGCACCACGGCTGACGGGAACGCCGGCGCGCTCGAATGCCTGCGCCAGGCGGTAGAGTGGTGTGCCGTCGACATATTTGTGAACAAGCGCGAAGGCCAGCGTCGAGGCCGTGGCGATGCTGCCCGGCAAGGGCTGTACGGGCATCGGCGCGGTCACGATCGGCGTGTTGATCCCGGTGCGGTCGCAGTGACGGCAGGCGTACTTGAATCGCACATTCTGCAGGACCTTCGCCTTTACCTCGATATGAAGTTGCTCGGTGACGGTCTCACCCATGCGATGCATCTGGTGGCGGCAGCAAGGACAAGCCTTCTGGTCGTCGGCAAGGTCGTACTCGACGCGTTCGCGCGGCAGGTTTTCCGGCAGGGCCCTGCGGCCGCGCTTCTTTCCCGTCGTGGCATCGGTCGCCGGCAAGCCGGTGTCCGGCAGGGCAGCGACATCGCCATCTTCGCTGCCGACGTCGTCCTGATCCGCGGCCTGTTCGGCTTCATTGAAGAGGCGATCAACGCGCTTTTCGCTTTTCGGCGCAAATCGATGCAGTCGCGCAAGCGCCAGTTCTTCCTCGAGTTTGGCGACGCGTTCTGTGAGCAGGCAGTTCTGCGCCTGCAGCGCAGCATTACATGCCATCAACTCTTCAACAGTGGGTTCACCGGGGCGATTCATAAGATTCTTGAATCGAAGCCGCCCCGCCGCGTCAACTGCACAATTCGGGAGCCGTCAGCCTGCGACCTGATATTGCCGCACCGGATGGCGGACCATTGCGTCGATATCGATGCCGTCGAGGATCCAGTGCAATTGCTCGCTCGTCAGCATGAGCACCGCCGCCTCCCGGCGCGGCCACCGGAACTTGTCCTCGCTCAGCCGCTTCAGGACCAGCACAAAGCCGGATCGGTCGAAGAACAGCAGCTTTATCCGGTCGCGGCGGCGATTGCAGAACGCAAAAACCGCAGGAGCAAATGGGTCGAGCTCCAACGTCTCCTGAACCAGGACCGCAAGGCCGTTGATGCCGGCCCGAAAATCGATCGGCTCGCGGTGCAGGTAGACTTTTAGGTCAGCGCCCAGTCTGAACATGACCCAGCACTCCGATTACGGCTGCCAACGCATCCACATCACCGCATTCCAGCGTCAGTTTCACGCCATTCGGCAGTGACGCGCTCACCTTGGCTGGAGAGGAAAAAGGAGAAGCCCTTGTCGATGCCGACCCACGCACACCATCGCAAGTTCCCGGCACATCCACCACATCCATGCTGTTCTGTCGGAGCAAGGCCCGATTGGAAGGGCTTTCAATCTGAACCGGGATAAACGCCGGTGATGAGGACGGCGGGAGGGACTGGGTCTCCGTGCGCTGCTTTATCCACTTGCGCAGAAGGTTCGCATTGACCCCGTGGTCGAGCGCAAGCTTCGATACCGACACGCCAGGCTCAAGGCAGGCCGCGACAAGGCGGTCCTTCGATGCCCGATCATATCGACGGCGCCCGTCTCGCCCAACAAGCCTCACCCGCAGTTTTTGATCATCTTCTTCCATCACAAGGTGTCCACCTATTTTGGTGGACACCTCATGCATCAGAGAACAAAACCGCAAAAGGTGCGGAGAAATTCGCGCTTACCCTGATTTGACGAGTGTGAACTGTGCAAAACTGTGGTGGCCGAGCGGCGTTGAGACGGAATGCTCAGTCAGGGCCGTTCATTGCTGACTTGCGGAACGTCACGATGCGCAGTTGGTCGCCGCGCTAAAGATCGCGCAATAGTTTGGCTGGTCGGACGGTTGCGGCGCGCAAAATGGTCAGAGCGCCGAGCAGGGCTGTGATCGCGATGGCGACGAGCAGCACCAGGCTTAGAGCGTCGCTGCCTATGGTGAATTCGACTGTGAGCATCACGGCGCTGAGCAGCCAGCCGAGGGCGATCCCGATGGCGGCGGCAGGAATAGCGGCGAGCACGCCCAAAAGCAGGTATTGCAGGAGGGATGTCGCCAGGAGCTCCTGCCGCGTGGCACCCAAAACCTTGGTGATGACGGTATCTGCTTCGCGTTGTCGGCGACCGGTGGCGAGGCTTCCAATCAGCACCAGAAGGCCATTGGCGACTGCCAGTCCGCCAACCATGGTGGCGGCAA